>DASUBV010000060.1:0-11351 GCA_035763085.1 Streptosporangiaceae bacterium
ACGGAAAGTTGGCAAATGGTTTTATGATTACTCTCCGTAATCACCGCTGGGAGGATTCCGGGTGGCCGGGAGGGCGTTCTCAGAGCCTGTTCTAGGCGTGCTCCGGGCCCGCTGACGGCCCGCTGCGCGCGTGCCGCCGCCCGCCCGGCAGCGGCCGGCGCTGCCGGGCGGGCCGGGGCTCAGCTTCCGGTGGCGGGTCAGCCGTCGAGCGCGCGGCGCATGACGCGGAACTTGGTCTGGGTCTCGGCCAGCTCGGCGGCGGGGTCGGAGTCGGCGACGATGCCGCCGCCGGCGAACAGCCGGGCCCGCGGCCCGTCGAGCTCCCCGCAGCGCAGCGCGATGCCCCACTCGCCGTTGCCGCGGCTGTCGATCCAGCCGACCGGGCCGGCGTATCGGCCGCGGTCCATCCCCTCCAGCTCCCGGATCAGCTCCATGGCCGGCTCGGTCGGGGTGCCGCACACCGCGGCGGTCGGGTGCAGGGCGGCGGCCAGGGCCAGCGCGGACCGGTCGACGGCCAGCGTCCCGCGCACCGGCGTGGCCAGGTGCTGCAGGTCGGCCAGGGTCAGCAGCGCGGGGGCCGGCGCGACCTGCAGGTCGTCGCTGAGCGGGCCCAGCACCTCCAGCACCGACTCCACCGCGTACCGGTGCTCCTCGGCCTCCTTGGCCGAGGCCATCAGCGCGGCGCCGAGCGCGGCATCCTGCGCCGGCGTGCCGCCGCGGGGCACCGTGCCGGCCAGCACCAGGGAGCTGACCTCGCTGCGCTCGCGCCGGACCAGGAGCTCGGGGGTTGCCCCGGTCAGCCCGGCGCAGGCGAAGACGTAGGAGTCGGGAGCCCGGGCGGCCAGCCGGGCCAGCAGCATCCGGGCGTCGATCGGGGCCGAGGCCACGGCGTGCAGGTCACGGGCCAGCACCACCTTGCGCAGCGTGCCGGGCCGCTGGGCCCCGGCACGGATCCGGGCTACCGCCCTGGACACGGCGTGCTCCCACTGCGGGGCGCTCAGGCTGCCGTCGCTCCAGCGCAGCTCGGCGGGGGCGATGACCGGCTCGCGGGGCTGTCCGGCCGCCCCGGTCCCGGCGGCGACGCGGGGCCCGGTAATGGTGGTCAGCCAGCACTGGCCCGCCCGGCGGGCGAGCAGCGCGCGGGGGATCACCAGCACCGAGCCGTCCGATACCGGGTCGAAGGTGAAGCTGCCGAAGGCCACCGGGCCGGAGCCGGGCGCCCGGACCTGATCGTCGATGTCAGCGCCCTCGAACAGCTCGCGCAGCCACTTCTCGGCTGCGGTGAAGCGGTCGGCGCCGGCCGGGAGGGTCAGCCGGGCGGCCTCGCCCCAGCCGGCCAGGCCGTCCTCGCCGTGCAGCCAGGCCACCACGGCCGGCTGCGGCAGCGCGGCGACAAGATCGCCGGGATCGGCGACGCGGACGCTGCGGACGAGCAGCCGGTCGGGCGCGAGCTGGCCTGCATCCGCGTGCTGGTCTCCCACGGCAGACCACTCTAGTTCGGCTGGCATCCGGCCCCCTGCGCCGGGACCGGGGCTGCGAGAGCCGTGGTGTGTCACGGGGCGCGCGAGACGGGTGTTCCGTGCTAGCTTGCTCGCAATGTTGATAAACGCGATTGGAAATATAGGATGAAGCCAGTGCGCACGGAGTTCCTGAAGGTCAGCGCGGCCCTCCCGGCCGGGCCTGGCGGCCCGGCCGACCCCGGCGGGGCTGCGGGAGCAGGGCCGGAGCCCGCGCCCGGACCGGCGGCGGCCCGGGCCGGGGTGGTCCTGCCGGTCAGCGCCGGGGCGGTCCCGCCGGTGAGCCCGGCGCGGCTGGGCCAGATCGTGCGCGCGATCGCCGCGCGGCCGGGCCAGTGGCGGCCGGCCGTGCGGTTCCGGGCGGGCCACCGGTGGTACGGCCGGCTCGGCCCGCCGGACCCGGAGGCCGCCTATGAGGTATGGCTGCTGAGCTGGCTGCCCGGCCAGCAGACCGGCTTTCACGATCACGGCGGCGCGGCCGGCGCGTTCGCCATCGCCGACGGCGAGCTGCAGGAACGCGCAGCTCGGGCCGGGCGCAGCCAGGTGCGCGGCCGGGTGCTGGGCGCGGGCGCGGTGCGCGCCTTCGGCGCGGCCTGCGTGCACGACGTGCGCAACATCTCGCCCGCCCCGGCGGTCAGCGTGCACGCCTACTCGCCGCCACTGTCGGCCATGCGCCGCTACGAGATGACCAGCGCGGGCCTGGCCCTGACCGGCATCGAGACGCCCGGGTCGGGCTGGTAGCCGTCAGCGGGGCAAACCTGGCCAGATCATGACACCCTGTCGTTACCGGCCGTGCGAGGACGCCGTCCAGCCCGGGCGGCGCCCGGCAGCCGGGCTCAGGATCCCGCCGTCCCGCCCTGCGGCGGCGGACGGAGGTGACGACCGGTGCTCACCGAACCCGCCCCGGACGGGCCGGGCAGCGCAGATCCCGCGCGCGGCAGCGCCGCGCGGGACGCCACCGCGCGGGACAGCCGGGCCGGCGACGGCACCACGTTCCGCGGCGCGGACCCGGAGACGGTCGCCGCCTCGGCTATCGCGCAGTCCACGCCGACCCGGTGCCAGGCCCGCACCCGGCTGTACCGGGGCGGCAAGCTGGAGCGCGAGGGCTTCCCGGTCGCCGACATCAGTGAGGTGATCACCGAGGAGTCGGCGGTGGTGTGGCTGGACCTGCGCGACCCGGACCGCGAGGACCTGGCGGTGCTGAGCGAGGAGTTCGGGCTGCACCCGGTCGCGGTCGAGGACGCCGTGCACGAGCACGAGCGGCCCAAGCTGGACCGCTACCGCAGCCACCTGTTCCTGCTCGCCTACGGCGTGCACCTGGACCAGCGGACCGGCGCGCTGGCCACCAGCGAGATGGCCGCCTTCATCACGCCGCGGGCGCTGATCACCGTCCGCAAGGACGACGGGCTGGACATCGGCGCGGTGCTGGACTACTGGGACGCCAGCTCCGACCTGGCCGGCTCCGGGGTGGGCTACCTGCTGCACGGCCTGCTGGACTACATCGTGGACAGCCACTTCGCCGCCGTCCAGGCGCTGGACAGCTCCATCGAGGTGCTGGAGGACAAGCTGTTCTCCGAGACGCCGGCCGACCGGGAGGTCCAGCGGCGCAGCTTCGAGCTGCGCAAGAGCCTGGTCCTGCTGCGCCGGGTGGTGCTGCCGATGCGCGAGGTCGTGAACACCCTGATGCGCCGCGACCTGCATGTGGTCGGCGACGAGCTGCACCCCTACTACCAGGACGTCTACGACCACGTGCTGCGCGCGACGGAGTGGACCGAGAGCCTGCGCGACCTGGTGACCACCATCCTGGAGACCAACCTGACCATCCAGGGCAACCGGATGAACGTCATCACCAAGAAGGTCACCAGCTGGGCCGCGATCGTGGCCGTCCCGACATTCGTCACCGGCTTCTACGGCATGAACGTGCCCTATCCCGGCTTCGGCCGGCTGTCGGGGGCGGGCGTCGCGGCCGGCCTCATGGTGGTCACCGCGGCGGCGCTGTACGTGATCTTCCGCAAGCGGGACTGGCTCTGACCTCTGCCCTGGCCTGAAGCCGCGGGGTTCCTGCCGGGCGCGGCGGCTGCGGCGAGTTGCCTGCGGCATCAGATCACCACCGATAGAGTAGGAAACCCCCCGACGAACACTGACCAGGACGGACGTGACGATGCCGACGATCGACCAGATGCTGGCCAGCGCGCGCGGCCGGCTGGCCCGGGTGGGACCGGAGCAGGCCTGGCGCGAGTTCGCGGCGGGGGCCGTGCTGGTCGACATCAGGCCGCAGGCGCAGCGCGCGGCCGAGGGGGAGATCCCCGGCGCGATCATCATCGAGCGCAATGTGCTGGAGTGGCGGTTCGACCCCGCCTCCGCCGCCCGCCTGCCCGAGGCCAGTTATGACCTGCGGGTTATCGTGTTCTGCTCGGAGGGTTACACCTCGAGCCTGGCCGCGGTGGCGCTGCAGGACCTGGGCCTGCACCGGGCGACCGACCTGGACGGCGGCTTCCGCGCCTGGGAGCGCGCGGGCCTGCCGGTCACGGCCAGCCAGCCGCCGGCGGCCGCGACGGCAGCGGCACCAGGACCAGCGGCCAGCCCGGCGGGCTGAGGGACGGCCTGCGCGGCCATCCCCGTTTCGTCTCACTCTGCCGCCCGGCATGCGCGCCGCCGGATGGCCGCGCCGTCCGGCATCCGCCTGCCAGCTGCCCGGGGCGGCACGCCCGGGCGTGCCGCACGGCAGCGACAGCCGTGCTGCGGGAGCGTGGCGGCCTGCGCCCTACAGCAGCGACAGCTGTGTCTGCTCGGGGCGGCCGGCGGTGCCGGCGGCCTGCGCCCGGCCAGGCGGCCGGGACGGGCTGATGCGGCGCGCCCGGCGCGGGCTGCTGGCCCCCACGCGGTAGCGGCGGGCCAGGCCGGTGACCTCGGCGCAGATGCGCTGCTGGTAGTCGCGGGCGGCGTAGGAGCCGGTCCCGTACAGCTCACGGTAGGCCCCGACCAGCTCCGGGTGGTGCTCGCGGAGCCAGCGCTGGTACCACTCCCGCGCTCCCGGCCGCAGGTGCAGCACGATCGGCGTGACGCTGGCCGCCCCGGCGGCGGCGACCTCGCGGACGGTGGCATCCAGCTGGGCGGGGGAGTCGGACAGGAACGGCAGGATCGGCCCCATCAGCACACCGCAGCGCAGTCCCCGGCCGGTCAGCGCGGCGACCACGCCGAGCCGCCGGTCGGGGCCGGGCGTGCCGGGCTCGGCAAGCCGGGAAAGCGATTTATCGACAAATCCTACGGACACGTTGAGGCCGACATCGGTGACCTCGGCCGCGCTGGCCAGCAGGTCCAGGTCGCGCAGGATCAGCGTGCCCTTGGTCAGGATGGAGAACGGGTTCCGCGCGTCGCGCAGGGCACTGATGATCCCCGGCATCAGCTGGTAGCGACCCTCGGCCCGCTGGTAGCAGTCCACGTTGGTGCCCATCGCGACGTGCTCGCCGGCCCACCGCGGGCTGGCCAGCTCGCGGCGGGTGAGCTCGGGCGCGTTGACCTTGACCACGATCTTGGTGTCGAAGTCGTGCCCGGCGTCCAGGTCAAGGTAGGTGTGAGTCTTGCGGGCGAAGCAGTAGACGCACCCGTGCCCGCAGCCGCGGTAGGGGTTGATCGTCCAGCTGAACGGGACCCGGGAGGTCTGCGGAACGCGGTTGATGATGGACCGGGCGTGGATCTCGTAGAAGGTCATGCCGCGGAAGCCCGGCGTGTCGAAGGTCCGCGCGGCGACCTCACGCCCGAACAGCGCGCTCTCGCCGGGCGGCCCGGAGGCCCGCATCGCATCCCATCGCACGCTCCCACCCTAGAACAGGGTTTCGAATCGATCAAACATGTATTCGATCCGGGCACTGCTGGCTGCCGCGCGTTAACTGCCTCTTGCCGGGTGGCAAAGCCCGGGTAAAGAATCGAATGCGGGGGACGGGTAGGGCAGCCGCTGCGGCCCTGGCAGTACGCGGCTGACGGTGCTGGTGGCGGAGGTGGCGATGGCTCTCTCGATGGAGGAGCAGCGCATCCTGGACGGGATGGAGCAGAAGCTCGCCGATGAGGATCCGCGGCTGGCCTCTCGCATGGCCACCTTCGGGCAGCCGCGGTTCGCCGTGATGGCGGGCACCGGCCGCGGCCGGGCCGTCATCCTGATCGTGTCGCTGGCGCTGGCCGCGATCGTGACGCTGATGGTCTACTCGATGCGGCCGTTCCCCGGCGTGGGCGGCGGGCAGGGCCGGCAGTCGCCGCGGGTCCAGCACTCACACGTGGTCTCCAGCCCGACCACCCAGGCATCCGGGTCACCGTCGGTCGGCAGGCCCGCCTCGCCAGGAGTGTGAGCTAGCGGTCAGGCCAGGGCCGGCTCCTGCTGACTCGCGGTGCTAGCCGGCCCCCGGAACACCAGGCCGGGGCGTGCCGCCCGCGGAATCGTGCTAGCCCCGGGGGCCGACCCCCTGGAACCCCCTGGCCGGGGCATGCCGCCCCCGGACCCCCTGCTAGGACTCGCGCCAGAGCTGGATCAGGTACTGCTCCAGCCCCTCCAGCCGCTTGCGGGCCTGCTGGAACTCATCGCCCAGCGGGTCGGCGTGCAGCTGGAACAGCTCGTCGTAACGCTGCACGGCGGCGGTCCGGTTCCGGGTGTAGATCCGCGCGCCATAGTCACCGACGCCGCCGGACAGGCGCACGCTTTCCACCGCGCGGCCGGCCGAGCCCATGTCCACGCTCAGGCTGCCCCGCAGGTACAGGACGCACTTGGCCTCGTCCTCGTACCCGTCGCTGAACGGCGGCGGCGCGTCGTCCCACTCCTCGATGGTGAGCTGCACGCCCATGTGCTCCTGGGCGCACGCGATGATGAGCTGTTCACGGCCCGTGCTGATCAGGGTGCCCGCGGGCAGCACCGGGCTGCCCGGCGCGTCGGGACCGATCGCAGGGTCGTGGACCCGGAACTTCGCGCGCTCCGGGAAGACCGGAATCTCCAGCCGAAGCAGCCTGCGGCTCACTGGCCCCCCTCGGACAGATACGTTTCCCTGACCTACAGGATGGCCCGTGCGGCGCCTGTTTGGACGCCTAATGGACCATAAACGCGAGGTGTGACGCAGGGTTGCTGGTCTGTCACGTCCGCGCGGGGCCGATCGAGGTTATCCTCCGACCATGATCGTGCCCGGTGAGATAGTACCTGGCGTTAACCACCGGTTCGTCGATGCCGGCGGGCTGCGCATGCACATCGCCGAGGCCGGCAGCGGGCCCCTGGTCCTGCTGCTGCACGGCTTCCCGGAGAGCTGGTACTCCTGGCGGCATCAGCTCACCGCCCTGGCGCAGGCCGGCTTCCGCGCCGTGGCGCCCGATCAGCGCGGCTACTGCCTGACCGGCCCGCCGCCGGGCCCGGCCGACGCCGGCCAGTACACGATCCTGCACCTGACCGGCGACGTGCTGGCGCTGATGGACGCGCTCGGCGAGCAGCAGGCGTTCGTCGCCGGGCATGACTGGGGCGCGCCGGTCGCCTGGCACACCGCGCTGTTCCGGCCCGACCGGGTCCGCGGCGTCATCGGGCTGAGCGTCCCGTACCGGCCGCGCGGCTCATCGGTGCCGATCGCGGCCATGCGGGCCGGCATCGGCGACGGCTTCTACATGGTGCACTTCCAGCAGCCGGGCGTGGCCGACGCCGAGCTGGACGCCGACCGGCCGGCCACCTTCCGCCGGATCCTGTCCAGCGGGTCGGGGGACGGCACCGGCGGGCCCGGGCCGTCCGGGCTGCCGGTCGTGCCGCCGGGCGGCGGGTTCCTGGACATCTGCCCCGAGCCGCGGCAGCTGCCGGCCTGGCTGACCGAGCGCGACATTGCCAGCTACGCCGCGCAGTATGCCGCCGCGGGCTTCACCGGCCCGCTGAACTGGTACCGCAACCTGGACCGCAACTGGGAGCTGACCGCGCCCTGGCATCACGCGCAGATCCGCGTCCCGGCGCTGTTCGCGGCCGGCGAGCAGGACCTGGTGATCCGGTTCCCCGGCGCCCGCGAGGGCCTGGGCCAGCTGGCCCGGGCCGCGCCGCAGCTGCGCGAGCCGGTGCTGCTTCCGGGCTGCGGGCACTGGACTCAGCAGGAGCGGCCCGCCGAGGTGAACGCGGCGATGATCAGCTTCCTGCGGGACCTGGCGTGACCGGCCCGGCCGGGCTCGCCGCCCCGATCCCGCCGGGGCCTTCCGCATCCGGCGCGGCCCCGCCGGCCGGCCCGGCCGGGCTCGCCGGCCAGGGCTGGCCTGGCGCCGCTGCGCCCGGCAGCTTCAGGCCGGCCCGCTCCCGCGCCTCGCGCCACAGCTCGCCGTAGCGCCGGGCGGCCGCGCTGCGCGGCGAGAACGCGGTCACCGGCGCCCGCTCGACCGACATCTTCTCGATCAGCGACAGCGCCGGGATGACCGTGGCGGCGAACTCGCCCCGCTGCGCGGGCAGCGTCTCGGCGATCTGGCGGTGCAGCTTCTTGCGCCGGTCGATCATCGAGAAGAACGCCAGCACCCGCGGCCGGTGCTCGTCGAAACCGCCGATGAACTCGGTGAGCTGGTCCAGCGTGCGCACCGACAGTGTGGTCGGGATCAGCGGCACCAGCAGCACGTCGGCGGCGTGCAGCACGCTCTCCGACAGCAGCGAGATGCTCGGCGGGCAGTCCAGGATGACCACGTCGTACTCCGACCGCAGCGGGGCCAGCAGGCTGGCCAGCCGTCGTGATGGCTTCTTGGCGCCGTCCAGGACCAGGTCCAGGTGGCGGTAGGTGAAGTCGGCCGGCAGCAGGTCCAGTCCGTCGAAGTCGGTGCCCTTGATCGCGTCGTCGACCGGCCGCCTGCCGCGGATCAGCGCCTTGCCGCCGCCCTTGACCCGCGGCCGGATCCGGAACAGGAAGCTGGCCGCGGCCTGCGGGTCCAGGTCCCACAGCAGCACCCGGTAGCCGTCCCGCGCGGCGAGGTAGCCCAGGTTGACGGCGGTGGCGGTCTTGCCGACGCCGCCCTTGATGTTGTACGTCGCGAAGATCTTCATCCGCCCGCCACCCGGGTCAGCGCCGTGATCCTGGCCTGGCCGGCCGGGCTGGCGAACTCGGCGAACAGCCCGCCGAACTCGGCTCGCGCCCGATGCTGGCGGCGGGCCAGCCCGGCGGCGATCTCGCCCATCGCCAGCAGCGTCTGCGCCGGGGCCAGCCGCTCGTCCATCATCTGGGCCGCGAACGCGCGGAGCTCGGCCCGCTGCACGTCGGTGTCCTGGAACTCGCCCAGGCAGTCCTGCAGGCGCTTGAGCTCCTTGACCGCGCGCCAGTGCGCGCCGGGCGGGTGCAGCGAGGCGAAGATCTCCAGCAGGTAGCGCAGCTCCTTGCAGCGCTTGCGCAGGTCATGCAGGCTCAGCGCGGGGGAGGCGGGGGTAATCGCGGCCCCGCTGGCCAGCACCTTCTCGTGCACCGCGGCGATGCTGGCGGCGGCCAGCGCCGCGGCGGCCGGCTTGCGCCGCGCCGGGACCGCGGCCTGCTCCAGCACCGCCCGCCAGTCCTGGCGCAGCCCGGCGAACCGCGCCGAGCGCAGCCCGCGGACCAGCTCGCGGCGGGCGCCGGCCCGGCGCCGCCGCAGGTGGTCGGCGAACGGGCCCAGGTCGGCCGGGTCGGCACCGATCAGGCTCGCGGTCATCGCGGGCAGGCTCAGCAGGTATACGTCCAGGTCGCGGGTGGGGGTGGTCAGGTCGCCCAGCCACCTGAACTCGCCCTGGAACCGGGTGCGGGCGCCGCGCGGCAGCACGTGCCCGGCCAGCTTGAGGGCGGTCCGGGTGCGCCGCACCGCGACCCGCAGGTCATGCAGGAACTCGGTGTCGGTGTCGGCGATGGTCCCGGCGAGGTTGGCCTCCAGCGTGCCCAGCAGCGCCGCGAACACCGACGCCATGGCCGGCGCCGCGGGCATCTTCGGGTCCAGCGCGAGGTCGATGCGCCCGGAGTAGTCGCCCGGCCGCCGTCCCGCCGCGCCCAGGGCCGCCTCCAGGGCGGGCAGGCCGGAGACGGCGCCGTCCGCCGGGGCGCTTAGCAGGCCGGCCAGCCGGGCGGCCGGGGCCTGGTAGCCGCGCACGGCCGTCACCGTCAGCCGGGCCGGCAGCTGTACCCGGGCCGGGTAGGTCACCGACATCTGGTCGGCGGTGATCCGGGCGATGGTCTTGGCGTCGGTGTTGAGGGCCCGCTGCTGCCGCCGGGCACTGGTGGCCCGGGCCACCGGCAGCAGGGCGCGGACCCCGATCACCGGGGCCAGGTGCTCGGCCAGCGGCCCGGCCGGCAGCGCGTCCAGCTGGCCAGGCCAGCGCGGCGCCGGCCCGCCCAGCTGCTCGATCGCGGTCAGGGCGCCGTCCCGGCCGGTCAGCCGGAGCTCGGCGATACCGCGCCCGGTGACCTGCTCGAGGGTGAGGCCGGCCCGGTACAGGCGCCAGTCGAAGGTGTCCAGCCAGGTTCGCCGCAGGGCGGGGAGCCGGACGCCGGCGACGAGGGAGAACCCGCTGCCCGGCAGCTCGGTGACATCATCGAGCGACGTGTCGGCCAACGCACGACCTCACAGCCACCGCCGGCCGCGCACCGTCATGCTGCCTGCATGAAGTCGGGGCACGACCACGGCAGATGTCCGAAATTTTAGCAGCGGCTAGGCTGCCGCCAGCGGCGCTCATACCCCCGGCCGCGCGGGAGGAACTCATGCTCCAGTTGTTCGCCTTCAGCCGGATCGGCGTCGTGCTCAGCGACCTGTACTTCATCGATCCCGAGCCCGGCCCCGGCCAGGAGGGCGCCGAGCGGGGCGTGCGCCTGGAGGTCCGGATGATGGGCCGGGGCGAGCTGGCGGGGTCGATCTACTCGGCCCGGCCCATCGAGGTAGGCGCCCCGGTCTGGCGGGCCGACCTGCTGGAGGCCGCGGACGGCCCGGCCGGCAGCCTGAACCGGGCCCACCACCACCCGGCCATGCACGGCTGGGAGCCCGGCCGCCGGGTCTTTGACCCGGCACTGTCGGCCGACCCGGTGCGCTGGGTCGGGGAGCAGCTCGGCGACCTGGAGGGGCTGCTGGAGCGGGCCGGCGTGCAGCCCGACGACACGCTGGCCGCCGACGCCCGGCAGCTGCGCGCGGCGGTGCCCGGCATCCGCCGGGCGCTGCGCGGCCTGCTGGACGGGGTACGGGCCGGGGAGCTGGCGACAGCCCCCGACGGCAGTGCCGGGCTGGCCAGCGCGCGAGTCAGCTGGCTCTAGCCGCCGCGAGGCACCTCAGCCCCGGACCATCGGCCCGCCCGCTCCGGGCAGCCGGCACTCTGACCGGCCGCCAGCTGGCTGATAACAGCAAGAGGCCTGGCAGGCCGCCGGGCTGACGTGCGCAAAACCCATCGGCCAAGGGCAGGCGGGCAGGCTAGAAGATCGTCTCGGCCAGCCACTGCGCCAGCAGCGCCTGGTCACCCGACACAGTGACCGGGTCCGGCCCGGCCGTCGCATCGGCCACGCTGACCCGGCGGGTCAGCAGGAGCAGCAGCCCGGCCGCCGGCCCGGACAGCGCCAGGTCAGCGGCGTCGGCTGCCCGCTCGTCCGCGCCTGACCCGCGCTCCGCGGTCACCCCGCCGGGCTGGTGGCTGACCCGCCACTGCGCCGCCCCGTCCAGCCCGGCGTCCGTGGCGCTCACCTGCAGGACCTTGCCCGGCGGCAGGCCCGCGGCGCGGGGGTCGGGCCGGCCCATGATCGGCCCGCTGACCTCGGTGAGCCACTCGTCGATGGCGTCGGCCGCGACCTCAGCCGGCAGATCCGGCGGCTGCCCCGCGGCCAGCTGGGCGTCGGCCGCGTGCACCAGGGTCTCGTG
>DASUBV010000061.1:0-22649 GCA_035763085.1 Streptosporangiaceae bacterium
GACCCGGCGTCGGTATCGCGGAAGTCATGCAGGCCGAAGTCGTTGCCGATGGTGTAGCCCGCCACGTACTGGCCGGCGTCCTCGGGCCGGACGTTGCGGCAGGTGGCGCCGATGACGATGGCGATCTCGCCCTCGTAGTTCAGCCACTGGCAGCCCGCCGGGCGCACGATCGCGCCGCGGTGGCTGTTCAGCGCTGAGACCGGCTTGTGGAAGTAGGTCGGCGTGGCCGGCGGCCTCGAGCCGAACTCGGTGATCCGGCTGCGGTAATTGAGGTGGACGCAGAGGATCTTCGTGGGCTGGCAGGGCGGCAGGTGCACGGCGTCGTCCGCGCCGACCTCGCGGCCATCCCCGGCGAGCAGCGTGCCGCCCCCCGTGACGGCGACTTCGGTGACAGCGCCGTCGAGCAGAATGCGGCGGGTCTGGACGGCTGGCATGGCGTGCTCCTCTGCTCCCGTGAACATCCAGTTTGTTTGGTACCGAATGTTATGGTGGCCAGGTGGCGCAGCTCAATGGCTTCCTCTTCCCGCGGACGGCGACCGGTGCCTCCTCGCTGCTCCCGGCCCCACCCTGGCACTACTCAGGTGACCTGCTCACCATCGAGTACCGGGCCGACCCGGCGGCCGTGGCCGAGCTGCTGCCCGACCCGCTGGAGCCGCCGCAGGACTCCGAGGACCCCGGCGCGGTGGCCATCGTGTTCGCCGACTGGCAGTCCTGCTCGGACACCTTCGAGGAAGTCCTGGACCCGGTCCGCCTGCAGTACAAGGAGGCATTCGTGGTGGTCCGCTGCCGGTACGCCGGCCGGCTGTGGTCGCGGTGTGTCTACATCTGGGTGGACAAGGACTTCGCCATGGCCCGCGGCCACCTGCAGGGCTACCCGAAGAAGCTCGGCTCGGTCTACCTCACCCGCCCAGTAACCGTCGGCCGGGCGGGGCCGCGGCTGCAGCCCGGCGGCCGGTTCGGGGCCACGGTGGCGGCCGCGGACCGCCGGCTGATCAGCGCCCGGTTCACCATCACCGGACCGTCGGAGGGCGCCGGGTTTGTCAACGCGCTGCCGATGCTGCACCACCGGTACCTGCCCCGGATCGAGGCCGACGGACGCGACTCGGTGGCGGAGATCGTGACGATGCGCGGCACCGACGTCGAGCTGGGCCCGGCGTTCACCGGAACGGCCGAGCTGGAACTGCTCGACTCGCCGGTCGAGGAGCTGACCCGGCTGGCGCCCCGGCAGATGATCGGCGGTTACTACCGCAGCGTCGGCACGACGTTCGCCGGCGGCGAGACCCTGCAGTCCCTGGCCTGAGCTGGGGAAACCCGCCGCTTGCGGTGCTCTGGTCGTCACGGGCCCCGTCCCGTCGGCCACCACAGGAATGTCACAGGCAGGTCGTAACGTAGACGCACGAGCAGCGGCCAGCCCTGCAGATGCGACCGGGGGAGTCAACATGATGGGTGGCAGGCGATGACGGCAGGCGAGACGACGACGTTGACCGGCGAGCGCGCTGACCTGGTGGCCAGCCTGGACAAGCACCGCTATTTCCTGCGGCACACTGTGCGCGGGCTGAGTGACGAGCAGGTCTCGCAGCGCACCACGGCCAGCGAGCTGACGCTGGCCGGGGTGATCAAGCACGTGGCCGCCACCGAGCAGCAGTGGGTTCGGTTTATCACCGAAGGTCCGTCGGTGATGGCCGTCGACTACACCGATGAGGCGGCCATCACCGCGTTTGCGAACACCTTCAGGATGCTGCCGGGGGAGACGCTGGCCGGGATCCTGGCCGAGTACGGCGAAGTGGCCAGCCGGACCGATGAGCTGGTCGCGACGCTGCCCGACCTGGACGCCTCCCAGCCGCTGCCCGACGCGCCGTGGTTCGAGAAGGGCGCCCGGTGGTCGGCACGGCGGGTCTTCCTGCACATCATCGCCGAGACGTCGCAGCACGCCGGGCACGCCGACATCATCCGCGAGTCGCTGGACGGCGCCAAGTCCATGGGCTAGCGCCCGGCGGTCCCAGCCCCGCCTCCGGCCCGGCCCCGGCCCGGCGGGGCTGCAGCAGCGGCTGGCGGCCGGCTGACAGTAGCCGACTCGTGGGCTGTCCGCTAACCTCCACCGAGCCGACGGGCATGGTTATGCCTGGCCAGTCCTCCGTGGCAACTCGGTGGAGGTATGTGGTCACCGCACTAGCGGCTGGCCTGGCCGGGTAGTAGTACTCGCGTGACCGGGACGGGGAATCGTCAGCCACGCGACCTGTCTTCCGGGCTGCGGCCGATGCTCGCGACCGGCGGCCAGCTCCCGGCTGACGACGGCAGCTGGGCCTACGAGATGAAGTGGGACGGCCTGCGGGCCATCGCCGCCGTCACCGCGGACCAGCTCCGGCTGACGTCGCGGACCGGGCGGGACATCACGCATGCCTACCCCGAGCTGGCCGGCCTGGCCGGGGCCGTGCGCGAGGCCGGGGCATCGGCGGTGGTGCTGGACGGCGAGATCGTGGCGTTCGGCAGTCAGAGCTGGCCGAGTTTCGAGGCGCTGCAGCAGCGGATGAACATCGCCACCGCCGCCGAGGCGCGGGTGCTGATGAGCCACGTCCCGGTGACCTACATCGCCTTTGACCTGCTGTCGCTGAACGGGCACCTGCTGCTGGACCTGCCCTACGCCCAGCGCCGCGAGCTGCTGGACGAGCTCGCGCTGGGTGACCGCAGCTGGCAGACACCGCCCGCCTTCACCGGCGAGTCCGGTGCCGACATGCTGGCCGCGTCGGTGTCCCAGGGCATGGAAGGCGTGGTGGCCAAGCGGCTGGCCTCGCGGTACGAGCCGGGCAGGCGGTCAGGCAGCTGGATCAAGGTGAAGAACGTGCGCCGTCAGGAAGCCGTGGTCGGCGGCTGGCAGCCAGGCGAGCGCGGCCGGTCCGGTCAGATCGGCTCGCTGCTGATCGGGGTCTACGGCGACACCGGCCTGGCCTATGCCGGGCACGTCGGGACGGGCTTCACCCGGCAGACGCTGCAGCTGCTGGCCGGGCGGCTGGCACCGCTGCGCCGCGACACCTCGCCGTTCGCCACCGAGGTGCCGCCCGAGCACGCCCGGCTGGCGGTGTGGGTCGAGCCCCGGCTGGTGGTTGAGGTTGCCTTCACGCAGTGGACCAGCGCCGGACGGCTGCGCGCGCCCGCGTACAAGGGCCTGCGGGATGACAAGGATGCGGAGCAGGTGGTCCGGGAGCCTGAGCCCGGCGAGGGATAACTACCGGGGGGCAGCTAAGCAGCAGGCGGGCTTGTCCGGTCGCGAGGTAGCCACTGGCCCTGGCCGGGCTCGGCCGTGCACTCGCCGTCGGCCAGGACGACCTGGCCGCACCGGGTGACGAACCGGGGCCAGCCCTGCCCAGCGTCGCGGGCCTGGCGGCACCAGTCCAGCGCCGCCGCCGAGGACAGGTGCACGACATAGACCGGCGCGCCGGTCCGCCGGGCGATGTCCACCGCCTGGTCAATCACCGCGACCTCGGCGCTCACCGTGGGCTCTCGGGCAACTATGTAGATTGAATCTATGTAGATTGGAGCTACATAACAGTGGATAGGAGTCACATGACTGCCGGGTTTGTGGGCAGGACCTCGGAACTCGCCCTGCTGCAAAAGCGCCTCACCGGGATTGCATCGAGTGGGGCTGGCAATGCGCTGGTGATCAGAGGCCGGCGGCAGGTGGGAAAGTCGCGCCTGGCTCAGGAGTTCTGCGACCGTGCCGACGTGCCGTACCTGTTCTACGCGGCAACCAAGGGAGCATCCCCGGTTGAGGCGATCGCCGAATTCCTGGCTGAGCTGAGCAACTCGACCCTGCCACGCGACCCCGGTCTCGTCCCCGCCGAGCGGACGGCAAGCTGGGCTGATGCGTTCCGCGTGCTCGCTGCGGTGCTTCCTGACTCACCGGCTGTCGTCG
This sequence comes from Streptosporangiaceae bacterium, assembly GCA_035763085.1. Lineage (GTDB taxonomy): Bacteria > Actinomycetota > Actinomycetes > Streptosporangiales > Streptosporangiaceae > DASUBV01. Next base: position 3,911 of record DASUBV010000061.1, read on the forward strand.
TCCTTGATGAACTGCCCTGGCTAGCTGAGCAGGATGACATTTTCGATGGCGCGCTGCAGACGGCGTGGGACCGGCTGCTATCCAGGCGTCCCGTGCTCCTGCTGTTGCTGGGCAGTGACCTGCACATGATGGCCCGGCTGACGGCCTATGACCGGCCCTTCTTCGGCAGGGCTGACAACCTGCTGCTCGGCCCGCTGAATCCCGCCGAGGTAGGCGGCGCACTGGACCTCCCCGCTGCGGACGCGATAGATGCCTACCTGCTGTCCGGTGGCCTGCCCGGCATCCTGCGCGCCTGGCCGCCGGGCGTCCTTGCCCTGGAATTCGCCGAGCGTGAGTGCGCCGACCCGGCGTCTCCGCTGTTCGGTGTGCCCGAGGCCGCGCTGCTGGCCGAGTTTCCGGTGCCCGACGCCAGCCGCCGGGTGGTCGAGGCAGTGGGCGGCGGGAACCGGACCCATGCCAACATCGCAGCCGAGGCCGGCAGCCGGGCTGGCGCGGTGCCGTCGGGAACGCTGACCCCAGTCCTGCAACGGCTCGTCGAGGACAAGCGCGTGCTCGCCATTGACGAGCCGCTGTCGGTCCGGGCGACTAAGCCGGCGCTCTACCGCGTGGCCGACCCCAGCTTGCGGTTCTACCTAGCGGTCGGGAGGGCCGCGCACGAGTTGAGCCGGCGCGGCCGGGCTGCGGCAGCGAGCACCCTGATCGGTCGCAGATGGACATCCTGGCGGGGCCGCGCGGTGGAGCCCGTCATCAGGGAGGCGCTGTCGCTGGCGGCCGTCGATCTTCCCTGGCCCGAGGCGACCGCCGTCGGCGGCTGGTGGAACCGCGCCTTCGACCCGGAGATCGACCTGATCGGCGCCGACCGCGTGCCGGTAGCGACCAGGATCTCTTACGCCGGCTCCGTCAAGTGGCTCGATCATCCCTTCGGGAGCCGGGACCTGGCCGCCCTCGAGCGCGGCGCAGTGCAGGTACCTGGCTTCGACCCCGGCCAGACAGCTCTCGTCGGCGTATCCTCCTCCGGCTTCGCGGACACGGCGGCCGCCAGCCTTGCGCTGAGATGGCTCCCCGAGGACGTCATCAGCGCCTTCGCATAGCCGTCAGCGCAGCCGCGTCGCATCCGGCGCCTGGGTGCTGCTGCCCGCCGTTTGCGGAGGGATTCACGGGGAACCTGCGACGCGTGATCTGGACCGGGCCGGCTGGCCCTACCGTGGAACCGAGAGCACCGCAGGAAAGGCGGGACAGGAACCTTGCCAGACCAGACGGAGCCCGGCCAGCCGGAGCTGCCCCGGCCGGAGTCAGCACCGGCCCAGTCAGCACCAGCGCAGCCGCCCCGCGCTGCGGCCGCCTGGCCCGGCACCAGTCATCCGCTCGGTGCCACCTACGACGGCGTCGGCACGAACTTCGCGGTGTTCACCGAGGCCGCCGAGCGGGTCGAGCTGTGCCTGACCGGCGATGACGGCTCCGAGAGCCGGGTCGACCTGCATGAGGTCGACGGCTTCGTCTGGCACGGCTACCTGCCCTATGCCGGGCCCGGCCAGCGCTACGGATACCGGGTGCACGGACCCTACGACCCGGCCGCCGGGCAGCGCTGTGATCCGGCCAAGCTGCTGCTGGACCCGTACGCCAAGGCCATCGAGGGCCGGGTTCGGTGGGATCCGGCGGTCTTCTCGTATCAGTTCGCCGACCCGGACCAGCGCAACCAGGCCGACTCCGCGCCGTATGTGCCCCGCTCCGTGGTCGTCAACCCGTACTTCGACTGGGCAGCCGACCGGCCGCCGCGAATCCCCTACCACGAGAGCGTCATCTACGAGGCGCACGTGCGCGGGCTGACCCGGCTGCACCCGGCCGTGCCCGAGGCCGAGCGCGGCACCTACCTCGGGCTGTCCCACCCGGCGATCATCGAGCACCTGCAGGAGCTGGGCATCACCGCCATCGAGCTGATGCCGGTGCACCAGTTCGTCAGTGACGGCGTGCTGGAAGAGCGCGGCCTGTCCAACTACTGGGGCTACAACACCATCGGGTTCTTCGCGCCGCACAACGCCTACTCCGCAGCCGGCCAGCGCGGCCAGCAGGTGCAGGAGTTCAAGGCCATGGTCCGCGCCCTGCACCAGGCCGGCATCGAGGTGATCCTCGACGTTGTCTACAACCACACCGCCGAGGGCAACCACCTCGGCCCCACGCTGTCGTTCCGCGGCCTGGACAACACCGCCTACTACCGGCTCGTCGATGACGACCGCCGCTACTACACCGACACCACCGGGACCGGCAACAGCCTGCTCATGCGCAACGCGCAGGTCCTCCAGCTGATCATGGACTCGCTACGGTACTGGGTGCTGGAGATGCACGTGGACGGGTTCCGGTTCGACCTGGCCGCGGCGCTGGCCCGGCAGTTCCACGAGGTCGACCGGCTGTCGTCGTTCTTCGACCTGGTCCAGCAGGATCCCGTCGTCTCCCAGGTCAAGCTGATCGCCGAGCCGTGGGACGTCGGCGACGGCGGCTACCAGGTCGGGAACTTTCCGCCGCTGTGGACCGAGTGGAACGGCAAGTACCGCGACACGGTCCGGGACTTCTGGCGCGGCCAGCCCGCCACCCTGCCCGAGTTCGCCTCCCGGCTGACCGGATCCAGCGACCTGTACCAGAGCGACGGCCGCCGCCCCGTCGCCTCGGTCAACTTCGTCACCGCGCATGACGGGTTCACCCTGGCCGACCTCGTGTCCTACGACCACAAGCACAACGAGGCCAACGGCGAGGGCAACCGGGACGGCACCGACGACAACCGGTCCTGGAACTGCGGTGCCGAGGGCCCGTCCGGCGACCCGGCCATCGCCGCGCTGCGCGCCCGCCAGCAGCGCAACTTCCTGGCCACCCTGCTGCTGTCCCAGGGCATCCCCATGCTGCTGGCCGGCGACGAGCTCGGCCGTACCCAGCGGGGCAACAACAACGCCTACTGCCAGGACAACGAGATCTCCTGGGTGGCCTGGCCGGCCGCGGCCGCGCCGCGATCCGGCCCGTCCCCGGCAGGCCAGGACGACGACCAGGCGAGCGAAGCCCTGCTGGACTATGCCCGCGCGCTGATCCGGCTGCGGGCCAGCCACCCCGTCTTCCGGCGGCGGCGGTTCTTCCAGGGGGAACCCCTGGCCGGACGGCCCGACCAGGTCGGCGACATCGCCTGGTTCACCCCGTCGGGGGAGGAGATGACCGGCGAGGACTGGGCCGCCGGGTTCGCCAAGTCGCTCACCGTGTTCCTCAACGGCGATGGCATCAGCGAACCCGACCAGCGCGGCCAGCGAGTCCGCGACGACTCGTTCCTGCTGCTGTTCAACGCCAGTGAGGCCGACCTGAAGTTCGCCATCCCGGCCGCCCGCTACGGGGACCAGTGGCAGCGCGTGCTCGACACCGCGATGCCGGCCGGACGCGTGGCCGACGGGGAGGACGGAGCGGCCGGCCCGGCCGTCCGGCCCGGCGACACGATCGAGGTGTGGAACCGCTCGCTGCAAGTGCTGCGCCGTGCCTAGGCCCGCCCGCCCGTGGCCGGGCTCGACCTACCGGCTGCAGCTGCGCCCCGAGTTCGGGTTCGCCCGCGCCGCCGAGCTGGCCGGGTACCTGAGCGCGCTGGGCGTGACGCACGTCTACCTGTCCCCGGTCCTGCAGGCCGCCCGTGGCTCCGCGCACGGTTACGACGTTGTCGACCACTCCCGGATCTCGGACGAGCTCGGCGGCGAGGCCGGGTTCCGGGCGATGGCCGCCACCTTCCGCGGGCACAGCCTGGGCATCGTGGCCGACATCGTGCCCAATCACATGGGCATCGGGCCGCCGCAGTCGCAGAACCGGCCGTTCTGGTCGGTGCTGCGTGACGGCCGGGAGTCGCCGTCCGCGCACTGGTTCGACATCGACTGGGCTGCGCGCGGCGGGCGGCTGCTGCTGCCCATCCTCGCCGGGCCGCCTGAGGGCTGCCTGGCCGACCTGACCGTGGATCCCGGTGGTGACCGGGCCTGGCCGCAGGACGGGCCGGTGCTGCGCTACTTCGAGCACGTCCTGCCGCTGCGCGGCGGGACGGCGGAGCTGCCGCTGCCCGAGCTGCTGGCCGCTCAGCATTATGAGCTGGCCAGCTGGCGGACGGCGGCCGCCGAGCTCAACTGGCGGCGGTTCTTCGACGTCACCACGCTGATCGGTGTCCAGGTGCAAGAGGAGGACGTGTTCGCCGCCACCCACGGCCTGATGCTCGGCCTGGTCGCCGAGGGCCTGGTCGAGGGCCTGCGCGTTGACCACCCCGACGGCCTGGCCGAGCCCCGTCGTTACCTGGAGCAGCTGGCCACCGCCACCAGCGGCGCGTGGGTGGTGGCCGAGAAGATCCTGGCCGGCGACGAGCAGCTGCCGGCCGACTGGGACTGCGCGGGCACGACCGGGTACGACAGCCTGGCCATCGTCGGCGGGCTGTTCGCCGACCCGGCCGGAGGTCCCGCGCTGACCCGCGATTACATCCGGCTCACCGGCGGGCCAGCAGCGTTCGCGCCGGTCGCGGCGGCGGCCCGCCGGGAGGTGGCCGGCGGCCTGCTCGCCGCCGAGGTGAGCCGCCTGGCCCGGCTGGCCGCCCGGTGCGGTCACCCCGAGCTGGACCGGCTGAGTGACGCGGACCTGCGGGCGATACTTACCGAGCTGGTCAGCGCCGTCCCGGTGTACCGGGCTTACGTGGTTCCGGGCGAGCCGGCGCCTGCCACCGCGGTGGCCCGGCTGGCCGATGCCGAGCGCCAGGCCCACGCCCGGCTGCCCGCCCGCCTGGCCCCGGCCCTGGCCACCCTCACGGCCCTGCTCCTGGACCCGGCCTCCGCTGGGCCGCCCGCCAGCAGCGAGGCTGCGGCTCGCGCCCAGCTGGCGGTGCGGTTCCAGCAGACCTGCGGGCCGGTGATGGCCAAGGGCGTGGAGGACACCGCCTTCTACCGGTGGTCGCGGCTGACCTCGCTCAACGAAGTAGGCGGGGAGCCCGCCCGGCTCGGGGCCAGCCCGGCGGAGTTCCACGCCTTCGCGGCCCGGCTGGCCCGGGACTGGCCCGCCACGATGACGACGCTGTCCACCCACGACACCAAGCGCGGCGAGGACATCCGGGCCCGGCTGGCGGTGCTGGCCGAGCGCCCGGCCGAGTGGGCCGCCGAGGTGACGGCCTGGCATGACCGGGCGGCCGCCCTCAGCGCGGCCCAGTTCGGTGACGTCCGGCTCCCGGAGCCCGACACCGAGTACCTGCTGTGGCAGACGCTGACTGGCGGCTGGCCCGTCGAGCCGGGCCGCCTCACGGAGTACCTGCGCAAGGCGATGCGCGAGGCCAAGACCGCGACGTCCTGGGCCGACCCGGACGAGGACTACGAGGCAGCGGTGCTGGGCCTGGCCAAGGCCGTCCTCGCCGACACCGTGCCCGACGCGTCGCCGGCATCCGGCCAGCCGGCCGCCGGGGAGGGCGGGCTGGCCGGCCGGATCGCGCGCTTCGTGGCCCGGATCGAGCCCGACGCGCGGGTCAACTCGCTGGGCGCCAAGCTGGTCCAGCTCACCATGCCGGGCGTTCCTGATGTGTACCAGGGCGGCGAGCTGGGCGACTTCGCCCTGGTCGACCCGGATAACCGGCGCCCGGTGGACTTCGACCGCCGCCGCGACCTGCTGTCCGGGCTGGACGGCCCGCTGACCGGCGAGCCGCCGTCCGCTGACAGGCCCGCCGGCCCTGGCGCGCTGCTCGACTGGCACAAGCTGCTGGTCACCTCCCGGGCGCTGCGGCTGCGCCGGGACCACCCGGGCTGGTTCGCGGGGAGCTACGACCCGCTCGGCGCGGCCGGGCCGGCCGCAGGGCACGCCGTCGCGTTCGTGCGCGGCGGGCACGCGGTGACGGTCGTGACACGCCTGCCCGGCGGGCTGCGACAGCGCGGTGGCTGGGCGGGCACCGAGCTGGTCCTGCCCGAGGCCCCGTTCAGGCCGTCCGGCTTCGCGGCGGCTGAGGCCGGGCCGGCCGGGCCCGCGCACGCCTGGCGCGACGTGCTGACCGGCGCGGTGCATGACGGTCCGCGGGTGCGGCTGGCCCAGCTGCTGGCGCGGCTGCCGGTGGCCTTGCTGGTGCCAGCCGCCGAGGCAGGCTAGTCGTCTTGCCCGCGAGCCGCCGGCCAGCCGTCTGAGAGGGTTGGGACGTGAGCGAGATCCGCGTGTGGGCCCCGAACGCTGACCGGGCCGACGTGGCCGTGGCGGGCCGCCGTTACCCCATGGCGCCCGGGGCAGACGGCTGGTGGTCGGTCAGCCTTCCGGATGCTGAGTCCGGCCAGGATTACTCGTTTTGTCTCAATGGCGGGGACCCGCTGCCCGACCCGCGCTCGCCGTGGCAGCCGGCGGGCGTGCACGGTCCCAGCCGCCGTTATGACCATGGCGCCTTCCGCTGGAGCGACGCCGGCTGGCGGGGCGTCCCGGTGGCCGGCTCGGTGCTGTACGAGCTGCATGTCGGCACGTTCACGGCAGAGGGCACGTTTGATGCCGCCATCGGGCGGCTGGAGCACCTGACCAGGCTCGGCGTCGACGCCGTCCAGCTGATGCCGGTCGCCGCCTTCCCCGGCCGGCACGGCTGGGGATATGACGGGATCGGCCTGTGGGCCGTGCACGAGCCCTACGGCGGGCCGGACGGGCTGAAGCGGTTCGTCGATGCCTGTCACTCCCGTGGCCTGGGCGTGCTGCTCGATGTGGTGTACAACCACGCGGGGATCGGCAACCGGCTGGCGGACTTCGGGCCGTACTTCACTGACACGCGCACGACACCCTGGGGCCCGGCGGTGAACCTGGACCAGCCGGGGTCAGATGAGGTCCGCGCCTTCATCATCGGCAACGCGCTGATGTGGCTGCGCGATTTCCACCTGGACGGGCTGCGCCTGGATGCGGTGCATGAGCTGGCCGATCAGCGGGCGCTGCACCTGCTGGAGGAACTGGCCGCCGAGGTGGACGCGCTGGCCGCGTGGCTGGGCCGGCCGCTGGCCCTGATCGCCGAGTCCGACCGCAACGACCCGCGGGTGATCACGGCGCGGGAAGCCGGCGGCTACGGGCTGACCGCGCAGTGGAGCGACGATTTCCACCATGCGCTGCACGCCGTCCTGACCGGCGAGCGGCAGGGCTACTACACCGACTTCGGCTCGCTGGCCGCGCTGGCCAAGACGCTGACCCGGGTCTTCTACCACGACGGCACCTGGTCGTCCATCCGCGGCAGGTCGCACGGGCGGCCGGTCAACGTGCTGGCCACCCCGGCCAGCCGGTTCCTGGGCTACCTGCAGGACCACGACCAGGTCGGCAACCGCGCGACGGGCGACCGCATCGCGGACCTGGCGCCGTCCGCCCTGGTCAAAGTGGGCGCGGGCCTGGTGCTGACGGCGCCGTTCACGCCGATGCTGTTCATGGGCGAGGAGTGGGGCGCGGACACGCCGTGGCAGTACTTCACCGACCATCCCGAGCCGTGGCTGGCCGAGGCGGTGCGCCAGGGCCGGCGCCGCGAGTTCGCCGGGCACGGCTGGGCCGCGGCGGCGGTGCCGGACCCGCAGGACCCGGCCACGTTCGCGCGCTCGCGGCTGGACTGGGCCCAGTGCGCCAGCGAGCCGCACGCCGAGTTGCTGGCCTGGTACACCGAGCTGATCGCGCTGCGCCGCGCCCGGCCTGAGCTCAGCGACCCGCGGCTGACCCGGACCCAGGTCAGCTTCGACGAGCAGGCCCGGTGGCTGGTCACGCAGCGCGGCGGCCTGCTCATCGTCGCCAGCCTGAGCGGCGCGCCGCTGCGGGTGCCGCTGCCCGCCCCGCCCGCGAGCGTGCTGGCGGCGTCCCGGCCGGGCGTGACGCTGGCCGGAGCCGGGGTCGACATGCCGCAGGAGTCGCTCGCGGTCCTGGCGACCTGACCGGCCACCCGGACCCGGGCCGGCCCTGCCCGGCCCAAGATTGTCAACTGTAGATTGAGTGGCGCCAGCCGGGGCGGTGGCTGCCGGCTGGGGTGGCTCGGGAAGGAGAATGACCGGTGACGGATCGAAGCGAAGGCGCGGCCCGGCCGCCTGTCATGTGGAACGGCTACGCCAGCATGGCCGGCCTGGCCGAGCGCGGCGGCATGGTGACGATCACCGGCGGCTCGGGCTCCACCGTGACCGACGACGCCGGGCGCTCGTACCTGGATGCGATCGCCAGCCTCTGGTACTGCAACATCGGGCACGGCCGGGCCGAGATGGCCGACGCGGCCGCGGCGCAGATGCGCGAGCTCGCCGCCTACCAGATCTTCGAGACGTTCAGCAGCAGGCCCGCCGAGGCACTGGCCCGGCGGATCAGCGAGCTGGCGCCGGTCAGCGGCGCCAAGGTGTTCTTCACGCCGGGCGGCGGCTCCGACGCCATCGACACCGCGGCCAAGCTGGCCCGCGCCTACTGGCGGGCGGCCGGGCAGCCGGCCAAGCAGGTCATCATCGGCCGGTCGCACGCCTACCACGGCGTGAACGCCTACGGCACCGCGCTGGGCGGCATCCCGGCCAACACCGAGGCGTTCAGCCCGCTGATCCCGCTGGTGGAGCGGGTGCCGTGGGACGACGCCGCGGCGCTGGAGAAGCTGATCGGCCAGGTCGGTGCCGGCCGGGTCGCCGCGTTCTTCTGCGAGCCGGTGGTCGGCGCGGGCGGCATCCTGCTGCCGCCCGAGGGCTACCTGGCCCGGGTCCAGGAGATCTGCCGTGAGCAGGACGTGCTGTTCGTGGCCGACGAGGTGATCACCGGGTTTGGCCGGCTCGGCCGCTGGTTTGCCAGCGAGCGGTACTCGCTGGAGCCGGACATGATGACCATGGCCAAGGGCCTGACGTCCGGGTATGCGCCGCTCGGCGCGGTGCTGGCCGGGCCGCGGGTGGCCGAGCCGTTCTGGCGGCCGGGCTCGGCGGAGGTCTTCCGGCACGGCTACACCTACCAGGCGCATCCCACCGCCTGCGCGGTCGGCCTGGCCAACCTGGCGGTGCTGGAGCGCGAGCGGCTGGTGGACCGGGTCGCGGAGCTGGAGAGCGTGCTGGCGGCGAAGCTGTCCCCGCTAGCCGGGCACGAGCTGGTTTCGGAGGTGCGCACCGGCACCGGCCTGCTGACGGCGGTCGAGATCAGCGAGGAGGCCCGGGCGGCCGACGCTGGCCTGGGCCCGCGGCTGGTGGCCGACATCCGCCAGCGCGGCGTGATCACCCGCCTGCTGCGCGGGGTGGCACTGCAGATCTCGCCGCCGTTCGTGATCACCGAGCCGGAGATCGACCAGATCGCCGAGGTCTTCGCCGCCGCGCTGGACGCGGCTGCCAAGGAACTGCGCGGCTGACTCCCGGCGGCCTGTCAGCGTGGCTGGGCCATCATGCTGCCCTGGTAGCAGCGGTGGCCCAGCCACGGCATCAGGACGGGTGGCGCGCGGGCGCGCGGGCGGGGGCCTGCTGGGCGGGTGCGGCCGTGGCTGGCCCGGCGGCCTGGCCGGCGGCTGCGCGATGGCGGGCGCCGACGGCCAGGGCGGTGACCGCGCCGACCAGCGACAGGCCGGCCGCGACGCCCAGCGCCGGGCGGAAGCCGGCGGTCACACTGGCGGCACTGCCCAGGTGGCCGGTGGCGGCGAACACCGCGCTGACGATCGCGATCCCGAACACGCCGCCGAACCGCTGCAGCGTGTTCTGCACTCCCGAGGCTGTGCCCAGGTCCCGCGGCGGCACCGCGGACAGGGCCGCGCTCGCGGTGGAGGGCAGCGCCGCCGAGATGCCGACGCCGGCGATGATGAGCGGCAGGACCAGCTCGAGGTAGGACGTGCTGGCCGACGCGGCCACCGCTATCCAGGCCAGGCCGACCGCCTGCAAGGCCAGGCCGGCCGCCATCAGCGGCCGCGGCCCGATCCGGTCGGCGAGCGCGCCGGCCAGCGGCGCGACGATCATCGGGGTAGCCGTCCAGGGCAGGAACCGCAGCCCGGTGGCCAGCGGCGAGTAGCCGAGTCCGAACTGGAAGTACTGCGAGGCCAGGAACGCCGCTGAGAAGATGGCCCCGTTCATCAGGAACCCGCTGGCGTTGGCCGCCGCGAAAGCCCGGATCCGCAGTAGCCGCATAGGGAGCATGGGCTGGGCCGCCCGGCGCTCCCAGGCGACGAAGGCGGCCAGCGCCGCGACGCCCGCGGCCAGCCCGGTGATCACCCACTGGTCGGTCCAGCCGGCGCTGGGCGCCCGCACCAGGCCCCAGGCCAGGGCCGCCGAGCCGGCCGCGACCAGGACCATGCCCGGCAGGTCTAGCCCGCGGGCCGGTCCGCGGCCAGCCGGGAGCCGGATCAGCGATGCAACCGCGGCGACCACGCCGATCGGCACGTTGACCCAGAAGATCCAGTGCCAGTCCAGGCCCTGGACCACCGCGCCGCCGATGAGCGGGCCGCTGGCGACGGCCAGCCCGGCGATGCCTCCCCAGATGCCCACGATGGCGCCGCGCCGGGCGGCCGGGAACGCGGCCGTCAGCAGCGTCAGGCTCAGCGGCGTAACCGTGGCGGCGCCCAGGCCCTGGACCGCCCTGGCGGCGATGAGGCTGGCCGCGCCCGGGGCCAGCGCGCAGGCCGCTGACGCGACCGTGAACAGCAGCAGGCCGCCGACGTAGACGCGCCGCCGGCCCAGCCGGTCGCCGAGCGCGGCCGCCGCCACGATCCCGGCCGCGAAGGTCAGGTTGTAGGAGTTGACGGCCCAGTCGAGGGTGGCCACGCTCGCGTGCAGCCCGGCCTGGATGGCCGGCAGGGCCGTGATGACGACCAGCGAGTCCAGCGCGACCATGAAGAACGACACCGAGGTCAGCGCCAGCGCCCAGCGGCGCTGGCCGGGACGGGACGCTGCCTGCCGGGCATCGCCGGGACCAGAAGGTGCAATGTCAGTCATAGGTATCCTCACGTCCGCGGGCCGCCGGCGGGCCGGATCAGGTATCCGGCGGCAGCCTCTTGCTCGTGTGGACACCGCGAGGGATCGGTTCTGGGCGCCGGGCTGGCACCAGCGCGCGCAGAACGGGCACAGAAACGGGCACAGAAAAGGCCGGCCACGAGAGCCGGCGATGACGTAACGGGGAACTCGGCCCGTTCCTGAGCTCCGGCCAGCCCTTAGTCCGGAAATGACCGGGATGACCAGGAGCGCGAAAGCTAAACCCGGCCCCGGCGGGTACACGGCTGGGACCGGGTCAGCGTGCGAGCAGACATCCGGACCCGGCGGGTTCACGGCTTGCCCGGGGTCTGCATCACAAAGTCGTCACGGGCCTCAGCGAGGTCATGGCCGAGACCCGAGAGATGGTGCCCGCCGATGAGAGCGGCTGGGATTAGCGGCGGGCTTCCCCTCTGCGCAACACCTACAGGCCACCAGCGGTGGGTGAGCGTTCAGTGAGTGAGATGTGTTCGTACTGTGGAGAGAGCGCTGGACGTGTCCTGATGAATGTAGGCTTATCCGGGCAAGCAGTAATCGGACAATCAGCGGCCTCCGGGGCCAGCTATGCGCAGGTCAGGAGCGCTGGCAGGCGCGTCCTGGCCGCTGATCTGCCTTGCGCCGGGGGCGGGTACCTGAGAGATTGACGGCACGATGCGGTGGCGCGCGCGTCGTGCATGAGTCATACGAGGTTTCATGACCCCTCAGACCGGGCGAAACCCGTCTGAAGATCGGCATCCGTCCCGTCCACCGACAAGTGATGCGCGGGGCAGGTTTATCGGTCTAGGTCGTGCTTACGCCGAGTACCTCTACGATTACGCTCAAGGGCTTACGGCCGACCCGGTCATCGCCGGGGAAGTGGTCGAGAATGCGCTGACCGCCGCCGCCGGCTATTTCGAGCACGCGGACTTCGGCCAGGTCCGGGCCGACCGCGCGCGGGCCGACCGCGTCCGGGCCCGCCGCGCTGACCTGTCCCGCATCGGGTCCTGGTCCGAGCAGGCTCAGATCTGGGCCGAGGATGCCCGCGCCGATGCCGATCCGGCCGGCCAGAGCGCGCCCGGCCGCCGGGCCGCCGAGAGCATCCGGCCCTGGCTGTATGCCACCGTGCGCCGGGAGTGCAAGGCCCGGATTCACGCCGCCGGCGGCCGGCTGCGGCCGTCCGGCCGTCATGCGGCGGAGCTGGCGGCCACTGCGGCTGGCGGTTCCGGAGCCAGCCGCTCAGCGGCGGGCGGGCCGTGGGCCGAGGAGGCGGTGGCCGACGCGCTGACGGCCGAGTTCGAGGTCACCGAGCTGCAGGCCGAGGAGATTCGCGTCCAGGTGGCGGCCGTGAATCAGGTGCTCAGCGGCCTGCCCGAGGAAGCCAGCGAGATCCTCGGCCTGGCCGTCAGGCACGGCCTCGGCGACGCTGACATCGCCGTGGCGATGGGAATGTCGCGGCGGCGGGCAGCCCAGGAGCGAGCCGAGGCAGCCGCACGGTTCGGCCGGCTCGCGGTGACCGTGCTGCTGCTGCACGCGGGCTGGTCCGGCTGCGAGCGCCTGGACAAGATGCTCGGGGGCTCGTATCCGACCACGGAGCCGCCGGGCGACAAGCTGTGCGTGAAGGTGTCCCGGCACAGCGAGAACTGCATGATCTGCGGCCGCATCGTGGCCAGCCGCGGATTCGGCCCGGAACTGCTCAGCGTGCTGGCCATCGGCCGCCTGCCGCGGCCGGTCCGGCAGCAGCTGAGCCGGATCTCCCGTGAACTGGGCCGGGCCGGGGACAGCCAGCCCGAAATGCCGGGTCGTGAGCAGGCTCGCCGCCGGGCCCGCGCCGGGCGCGCCGTTCCGCCGCCGGCATCGGGTGGCAAGGCCACGGCCGCGGCCGACGCCCGCGCCGTCAATGCCGGCGCTGCCGGTACCGAGGGTGCCGGCGGTACCGGGGCTGGCGCTGTCGGGGCTGATGCTGGCGGGGACGAGGCCGCCGGGGAAGGCGCAGCTGAGGCCACCGGAAAGCAGGGCCGCCCGGCTGCCGGCGGGGCGGGGCCGGCCAGCGGGCCGGCGCCCACGGCGAGCCCGGCCAGCTCGCCTGACAGCACCGCGGGTCCGGCCAGCGGGACTGCGGACACCGATGCAGCTGGCGCCCGCCGCTCCGCTGAGGAGAACTCGCCCGGCCTACCCGGCGCGGGCGGGTCAGCCGGGGCTGGCGGAGTAACCACCAGGCCTCCCTGGGACGCTCCCACGACCATCGACACCATCCTCCCGGCCGGGCCTGCTTTCCCGGGCACGGTGACGATCGGCGCCGGCTCAGAGCACTCGGGTAGCTGGCTCACCCGGCCGCGGGCCGCTGTCGTCTCGGCCCTCGCCATTCTGGTCATCGTGGCCGGCATCGTGCTGGCCGGGCGGATCGCCGCTGCGCCTGCCACCCACCCCGACTCCCGGCCGAGCCCGGCCGCGGACAGCACGCCGAGCCCGGCAGCCAGCGGCACCGCACCGTCCACCGCCGCCCGGGCCAGCCAGCAGGCCAGGAAGCGCGGCCACAAGACCACCAGCGCGCCGCCGGGCGTCCTGCCGTCCACGCTGCCCGCCACGACGCCGCCGGCTGCGCACAGCTCGTCTCCGTCGAGCCCCAAGCCGTCGCCGTCGCCGACTAAGTCGAAGACGCCGAGTCCGCCGCCGCCGTCATCCACACCGCCGTCGACCACGCCCACCTCATCGACGAGCCCGCCGGCGACTCCGTCGGCGGCATGACCGCCGGGCCCGGCCGCAGGGGACGGGCCGGCGGGGCCGGTGGCAGACTCCTGTCATGACTTACGTCGCGGCACAGGATCGTTATGAGCAGATGGACTACCGCCGCTGTGGCCGCAGCGGTATAGACCTGCCCGAGGTATCGCTCGGGCTCTGGCATAACTTCGGCACCGACCGTCCCCTGGAGACCCAGCGCGCCATCCTCCGCAGGGCCTTCGACCTGGGCGTGACCCACTTCGACCTGGCCAACAACTACGGTGGCGCGGCACCTGCCGAGGTGATTGCGCGACGGGGCAGCACCGAGGCTCCGTACGGGAGCGCAGAGCTGAACTTCGGCCAGCTCATGCGCGAGGACCTGCGGCCCTACCGGGATGAGCTGATCATCTCCACCAAGGCCGGCTATGACATGTGGCCGGGGCCTTACGGTGACCGCGGATCGCGCAAGTACCTGCTGGCCAGCCTCGACCAGTCGCTGAAGCGGATGGGCCTGGACTATGTCGACATCTTCTACAGCCACCGGTTCGATCCGGACACGCCGCTGGAGGAGACCATGGGCGCGCTGGACACCGCGGTGCGCTCGGGCCGCGCCCTGTACGCCGGGATTTCCTCCTACTCGCCGGAGCGGACCGCGGAGGCCGCCGCGATCCTGCGGGACATGGGGACGCCGCTGCTGATTCACCAGCCGTCGTACTCGATGCTGAACCGGTGGATCGAGGGCGGCCTGCTCGATGTCCTGGAGCGCGAGGGCGTGGGCTGCATCGCCTTCTCGCCGCTGGCGCAGGGCGTGCTGACCGGCAAGTACGCCAACGGGGTTCCCGAGGGCTCGCGGGCCAGCCGCGACTCCTCGCTGTCCGCCGACCAGCTGACGGACAAGACCCTGGCGCACGTCGCCGCGCTGGGCAAGATCGCGCAGGCGCGCGGTCAGTCGCTGGCCCAGCTCGCCCTGTCCTGGGCACTGCGCGACCGGCGGGTGACGTCGGTGCTGATCGGCGCCAGCAGCGTGGCTCAGCTGGAGGAGAACCTCGCCGCCGCCGGCCACAGCAGCTTCACCGACGCCGAGCTGGCCGAGATCGACCGGCACGCCGTGGAGGCCGGGATCAACCTGTGGGCTGCCTCCAGCGATCAGTAGCGGAGCCGGGCGTCATGGTTGTGCTCTCCTGCTGTCAGAGATCGAGGAGCGGGCGGGGCGGCCGGCCGGGGGGACAGCCCGGCCGGCCGCCGGCCCTGGGTCAGCCTCAGCCCTCGGGGTCGAGGCCGCGGTAGGCAGGGACCCGGATGTGCCGGTGCCCCGCCGTTCCGCTAATGATCACCTTGCGGAGCGATACGTCGTTGGATCGCGTTACCTCGTGCAGCAGGTGCTCGGGGTTGGCGATGATCTCGATGTAGTAGGTGCCGTTGGGCAGGCTGGAGATGTTGAATGACTGCCCCGCCAGTGACTGGAAGTAGGTGTCACCCCAGCCGATCGGCATGGCCTCCTGCACCCACAGCGCGGTCGGCGAGCCGCACTGGCCCCCGAACCCGAGGAAGCTCGGGCGCCAGTCGGCGTGCTTCAGCAGCATGTTGACCGCGTCGGTGGGCGCGATGCAGAAGCCCGCCTTCCGGCTGCGCACCGCCACCTGCGTGTTCGCCGACAGCAGCACGTACCGGGCGAACTGCTGGAAGTGCCAGTGGTTGTGGCCGTGCTCGGAGTCGAAGCTCATCGTCCCGGCCCGGATCCGGCCGATGATGTGCCCGTTGCGGTAGAAGTACTGGTAGGCGCGCATGGTGTTCGAGCCCGCGTTGCGGAAGCCCTCGACGTCCAGCTTGGACTGGCCGCCCACCCAGACGGTCGCGCCGAAGTCGATGTAGGACAGGCCCTTCTTGGTGTTGTGCGCCGAGATCCCCCAGGACGGCAGCGCCACCAGATCGGGCAGCGCATGGCGCGGCGCGCGCTTGAGCGTCGCGACCTTCGGAAGCGAGGGCAGCGGAGCGCCCAGGGCCGGCCCCTGCCGCGGCCCGGCGGCGATGCCGTCGGTCGGCTTGACGACGTGCACCGTGACCGTCGCCGTCGCGTTCTTCGTCGTGATGTGGAACAGCTGGGCGAATGCCGGGCGGATGGTCTCGGTGACCTTGTAGGTGCCCAGGCCGACCTGGAAGCTGGACCCGTTGTAGTCGCTCTCGGCCGGGTCCACCGCCCAGCCGCGGGTGATGCCCCACACCTCGCCCAGGCCGAACGGGTCACCGGCGCTGCACTGCTGCGGGAACCGGTCCCTGGCCGGGCTGTTCGGACGGGTCCGCTCCGGGTCATAGGAGTCGGGGCAGAAGGTCAGCTTGTGCGACGCGACGACCTGCCCGGCGTGGTTGCGCACGGTCAGCTCCGCGAAGTTCTTGAGCCCGTTCCAGCCGGCCAGCGTCCAGTGCGGGAGCCGCCGGTACCGGGTCGTGCCCCACGGGGTGGCGATCTGCTGCGTGATCGTCAGCGGCTGGCCGTAGGCCGTCCTGCGGACGTTGAGCCGCAGCGCGGAGCCGAGTGAGTCCACCCAGATCCCGGGATCGAGGTAGACCTGCTTGCCGTACCGCGGCAGCGAGATGCTGGCCTGCGCCCGCTCCAGCTTCAGCACCGGCCCGGCCGCCGCGGCCGGGCGAGCCGCCGCCGTGGCGCCGAGCGCTGTCCCGCCGGCCGCTGCCGTCCCCGCGACCGTGCCGAGTGCCAGCAGGCTGGCCACGGCCACCGGCGCCGCCCGGCCGGCTCCTGGTCGTCTCATGAGCCCCTTCTCTCCCGGACTTGCGTCCGTCGCCTCGGGTGCACTCACCTCCGTACACTCCGAACGGCGGCCGGACGTTGCCTGAAAGTTCGGCAATGAACATGACGTGACGGAAATGAGACCTGCCGCAGATGCCCGGTGGCTCATCCGCCGCAGGCGGCCCACCCGTACCGCGCCTCGTGCCGCGCCCTCGTACCGCGCCCCGTTCGGCGTGCCGTTCTGCGCCCCCGCGCTGCGATGCCGGCCTAACCGCGGACGCGGGCTCCGGCCGGGTCATACAGCGGGGCGCCGTGCCGGACCGCCGGGAACCGCTCGCCGGCCACCTCGACCTCGAACCCGGTCTCACCGCCGTCGGGCACCGGGCCCGCGGCCGCCGCTGGCAGGCAGGCCGAGAAGATCGTCCGCCCGGTCGTGTAGCCGAAGCCGGCGCTGCGCACCGTCGCCCGCAGCCCGGAGCCGGGGTACACGAGCATCTCGGCGCCGTGCATCACCACCTCGGGCCCGGCAGTGAACCAGCACAGCCGCTGCGCCGGCCCGGTGTCCCGGATCCTGCGCAGCGCCGGGCCGGCCAGCAGCCCCGGCTTGTCGGGGCGGACGGCGAAGCCCAGGCCGGCCGCGTACGGGTTGTCCTCGGCGGTGATGTCCGCTGCCCACGCCAGGTACTGCTTCTCCAGGCGCAGGGAGTTCAGCGCGCGGTACCCGGCGTCGCGCAGCCCGGCCGCCGCGCCCGCGGCCAGCAGCCGCTCATACAGGTCCCGCGCGTACTCGGCGGGCACGTGGAACTCCCAGCCCAGCTCGCCGGTGTAGCCGCAGCGCAGGGCCAGCACCGGCGCGTGCCCGAGGTCGATGTCGCGCGCGGTCATGTACGGGAAGGCGGCGCTGCTCAGGTCCGCGTGGCTCAGCGGCTGGGCGATCTGCCGGGCCGCCGGCCCGGTCAGGCACAGCACGGCACGGGCTGAGGTCACGTCGGTGATGGTCACCGATCCGTCGCCCGGCGCATGCCGCTGCACGAAGCCGATGTCGTGCCGCCCGAAGCCCGCGCCGGTGACCAGGTAGAACCGGTCGCCGGCCAGCCGGGTGACGGTCAGGTCGGCCTCGATCCCGGCCCGCTCGTTCAGCAGCTGGGTGTAGACGATCCGGCCGGGCGGCACGTCCAGTTCCGCGCCGGCCAGCCGCTGCAGCAGGGCCAGCGCGCCCCGGCCGCTGATCTCGTACTTCGCGAACGAGGTCAGGTCGATCAGCCCGGCTGCCTCGCGGACTGCCCGGTGCTCGTCGCCGACGCGGCCGAAGGCACTGTCGCGGCCGAATGTCAGCTCCTCGGCCGCCGCGCCGCCCGCCGGCCGGCCGGCCGTGTCGCGGTCGCCCGCCGGGGCGAACCAGCTGGCTCGCTCCCAGCCGGACTTCGTCCCGTGCACCGCGCCCCTGGCCGCCAGCACGTCGTGCAGCGGGCTGCGCCGCTGGCCGCGCGGCGCGGTCAGCTCCCGGTTCGGGTAGGCCACCTGGTAGTAGCTCGCGTACGCGCCGGTCAGCCGCTGGGCCAGGTAGCCGGGCACGGTGTGCGACGGCCCGAACCGCCGGGCATCGAACGGCCACAGGTCCATCCCCGGGTCGCCGTCGATGATCCACGCCGCCATCGCCTGCCCGGCACCGCCCGCCGCGGCGATCCCGGCGGAGAACCCGCAGCAGTGGAACAGGTTGGCGACCTCGCCGGTCGGCCCCATCAGCGGCTCGGCGTCGGGCGAGAACGGGATGGGGCCGTTGATCCACGCCCGGAGGCCGGCCTCGCCGAATGCCGGCATCCGGGCCGCGGCGGCGGCGCCGAGCGGCTCGAACCGCTCGTAGTCCGGCGCGAACAGCTCTGGGCCCAGGTCCATCGGGATGTCCGGCCAGGGCACCCGGGTGCCGTCCTCCCAGCCGCCGACGACCAGGCCGCCGGTCTCGGGCTTGACGTAGAACCGCCCGTCCGGGTCGCGCAGTGTCGGCAGGCTGGCGGGCAGGCCGGCGATCGGCTCGGTGACCACGTACTGGTGCTCGACCGCGCCCACCGCGAGGCCGGCCCTGGCCAGGGCCGCCGTGCGAGCTCCCCACATGCCGGTCGCGTTGACGAGGACGTCGCACTCCAGCCGGCCGGCCGGGGTATGCACGGCCACCACGCGGGTCCCGGTCAGCTCAATATCAGTAACGGGGCAGTTCTCGGAGATGGTGACCCCGCAGCAGCGCGCGCCCGTGGCGAAGGCATGGGTGAGCTGGCTGGGATCGGCATAGCCATCGGAGGGAACCCAGGTAGCGCCGCGCAGGCCGGTCACGCTGAGCAGCGGGAAGCAGTCCGCGGCCTCACCCGGTGACATCAGGTGCACC
>DASUBV010000062.1:0-37057 GCA_035763085.1 Streptosporangiaceae bacterium
TCGGCCAGGGTGACGCCCTTTTCCGAGCCGGCCAGCAGCGCGCTGTAGACCGACGATGGCAGCCGCCGGCGGGCACGGCGCTGCGCCTCCGCAACTGTCTCGAACCAGGGACTGGCCATCTGCTCATCCTCTCGCCGCGCCGCCGGGCCAGCGTGCCGGCTCAGTGCCCGCCGGGCCGGTCCCGCCGGCCACCGCGCTAGCTCCGGCGGTCACCTCCTGCAACCCTCAGTACCCGTGGAGTGCCGCCCCCGGATCCCCGGAGGAGCCGGTGCCGGGGTCGAAGCCGGCCAGCGGGTTCTGGTCGCAGGCATGATCAGGGATCCGCCGGGCCGTGCGCCCGGCGGGGCTGAACGTGTCGTCGGGCGGGCGGGCGCCGATCGTGACCGGCACCGGGCGCGGTGACCGGCCGGCCCGCCGGGAGTGGTCGCCGCCCGGCCGTGGCGCGGCAGCGCCGTCGACGGCGGCCAGCGCCGTCTGCCCGTGGCCGCGGACGCACTCGGGGTCGGGCCCGTCCAGCGGCAGCCCGGTGAAGAACTTGGCTGCCATGCAGCCGCCGCGGCACGAGTCGTAGGCCGAGCATGACTGGCAGGCGCCGCCGGACTGCGGCTGGCGCAGGCTGGCGAACAGCGGCGAGTCTCGCCAGACGGCCGCGAACCCGCCCGGCGACCGGACATTGCCGGCCAGGAAGCTGTCGTGGATCGCGAACGGGCACGCGTACACGTCGCCGACCGGGTCGATCAGGCACACCACCCGGCCGGCGCCGCACAGGTTCAGCCCCGGCAGCGCCTGGCCGTAGCCGGACAGATGGAAGAAGGAGTCGCCGGTCAGCACCTGCTCGCCGCGGGCGACCAGCCAGTCATACAGCTGGCGCTGCTGCTGCGCGGTGGGATGCAGCTGCGGCCACACGTCCGCGCCGCGGCCAGACGGGCGCAGCCGGGTCAGCCGGAGCTGGGCGCCGAGCCGGCTGGCGATGGCCTGGAAGTCATCGAGCTGGCCGGCGTTCTGCCGGGTGACCACCACCGAGATCTTGAAGCCGGCCATGCCCGCCGCCGCCAGGTTCTCCATCGCCCGCAGCGCCGTGGCGTACGAGCCGGGCCCGCGAACCGCGTCATTGACCTCGGGGGTCGCGCCGTCCAGGGAGACCTGGACATCGACGTAGTCGCTGGCGGCCAGCCGCGCGGCGATCGCCGGGCTGATCTTCACGCCGTTGGTGGAGAACTTCACGCCGACGTGGTGGCTGGTGGCGTAGCTGACCAGGTCCCAGAAGTCGGGCCGGACGGTGGGCTCGCCGCCGCCGATGTTCACGTAGAACACCTGCATGCGCTCGAGCTCGTCGATGACGCCGCGGCACTCGGCGGCGGTCAGCTCGCGCGGGTCGCGCCGGCCGGAGCTGGACAGGCAGTGCACGCAGGCCAGGTTGCAGGCGTAGGTGAGCTCCCAGGTCAGGCAGATGGGCGCGGCCAGCCCGCGGGTGAACTGCTCGGCCAGCGGCAGCGGCTGCGCTTGCATCTGGGCCGCCGCCGAAGCCGGAGCCGGGCCGGGCGGCGGGCTCATGCGCCGGCCTGCGGGCAGATCATCTGCGAGCCGGCCAGCCGGGCCAGCGCCGCGGTGTAGGCGGGCAGGTCGGCCGCGCTGATGCCCGCCGCGCGGCAGGCTGCCCGCGCGCTCGGCTCCCCGGCCAGCGAGCTGACCACCGCGAGCAGCGCGGGGCTCTTCAGGAACGACAGCCGCCGGGTGCCGAAGTGGTACAGCAGCGCGCCGAAGCGCTCGGGGCGAAGCGAGACCTGAGGGTGCAGCCGCCAGGCGGCATCGAGGTCGAAGACCGGGACCCCGGCCGCCGCCGGCAGCGGGTCAGTAGACACCGCACATGCCGTCGATCGAGACCTCCTCGACCAGCAGGTCAGCGACCAGGACATCGGGCAGGGGCTCGGGCACGGGCGGCCCGGCGGGCCGGCCGGCGCCGGGAGCCGGCGCGGCCCCGTCGCGGTCGGCTGTGGCAGTGGCGGCGTGATCGCTCATGGCACCTCTTCCGCGGGCCCGGCGCGGGCCCGGCTCGTGATACCGCATCTGGTCCGGCAGCATTCCGTCACGCTGTGACGAATACCCTCGGAGGCTAACGTCACCCTGTGCCGGTCAGCAAGGCTGGCCGGGCAGCCGAGGCCGGCCGGGAGGGACCCACATGCCGGGACAGCCAGGCACCGCGGCCGTCGCGCGGCGCGGCCGGCCGCCGGGCACCAGCCGGCGCGAGCTGGAGCTGATCGCGCTGCGGCTGTTCACCGAGCAGGGGTTCGAGCACACCACGATCGAGCAGATCGCGGCCGGGGCCGGGGTGAGCAGGCGGACATTCTTCCGCTACTACAGCTCCAAGGCCGGCGTGCTGTGGAGCGAGTTCGACCACGAGGTCGAGGCGATCCGCGAGGCGCTGGCGCAGGTGCCGCCGGAGGTGCCGATGATGGCCGCCATCCGCCGCGCGGTGGTGGCGGCCAACCACTACCGGGCGCAGGACGTGCCGGAACTGCGGATGCGGATGAACCTGATCGGCTCCGAGCCCGCCCTGGTATCCAGCGCGGCGGTGCACTACGACGCGTGGGAGCGGGCGATCAGCGAGTTCGCGGCCGCGCGCACCGGCCAGCCGGCCGATTCCCTCGTCCCGCTGGCCGTGGGCCGGGCCACCCTGGCCGCCTGCCGCGCTGCCTATGACCGGTGGACCGTCCGGGCCGACGCCGACCTGACCTACTACCTGGACGCCGCACTCACGGCCCTGACGGCCGGCTTCTCCCCCGGCGCGCTGCCCGGGCCGCTCTAGCGCGCCGGGCGCGGCCTCCCGTACGCCCGTCTCCGCGCCGGCTGCGCCGCCCCGCCCGCTGCCTCCGGCGCTGTCGCGAGGTGAGACCCGTGGCGGCCGGGCGCCGTGCGAGCATCGCCCTCAGGGGGTCAGGCCCCCATATCAGGCTGCGGAAACAAGATCAGGCCCGGTGAGCAGGCTGCGGACACGGCGGAGAGGGGAACGGGGAGCTTATGAGCGACGCGAATGCGGCGGGCCAGGCGCCGACCGTCGGCCTGGACTCCCCCGAGGCCCGGATTCTCGCTGACCAGGCCGGGATCATCGGGGACCTGCAGTTCGTCATGGACTGCTGCAAGCGCCTGCTGGCCGAGCTGGACCGGCCGGAGGCACAACGGGAACCGGTGGTCCCGCAGGCCCTGTGGTCGGCCGCGCTGGTCAGCTACGCCCGCTGCTTCGGCGAGGGCAAGCGGTTTGGGCTGACCCAGGATGACATCCGGAAGCTGCCGCTGCAGGGCGAGGTGATGAAGTACCACAAATGGGTCATCGAGCAGCGTAACCAGGTGACCCGGCACCCGGCCGAGCCGTTTGAGGCCGCGCGGGTCGGGGCGACGCTCACGCCGCCCGGCGCCGCGGAACGGAAGGTGGCCGGGATCGCCATCATGACGATGAGCCACGTGCTGGTGGATGACACGGGGGTGCGGCAGCTCGGCGCGCTGGCCTCGGAGCTGGCCAAGCAGACCGCCGAGAAGGCGAAGCCGCAGCAGGACGCGGTGCTGGCCGGCGCCGAGCAGATGGACATCGACAGGCTGTACGAGCTGCCGCAGCTGCGCACCGGCCCGCCCGGCGGCACCGGCGGCACCGGCGGCACCGGCGGCGATCATGACGGCGCCGGCGGTGCCGCGGCGGACGGCGCCGGCCCGGGCTAGGCAGCAGGCCGCCGGGCGTACCCGCTGGCGGGCGGCCCCTGGCCGTGGCATCCGGCCCGGGTGGCTGCCGCACCGGGGCCGGATGCCTGCCGATAAATTAGATTAATACGATCGTTATAGTCAAGATTAGCCGAATGCCCGCCCGTGGTGGCTAACGGGGCCGGGGTGGCGGGCGGTACCGGGCGGGCGGCAGCGGGCCGGCGAGGGCCGCAAGGCCACGGTCCCGCCGCTGGCGAGGCCAGCCAGGCGCTGCGGCTGGCCCAGCTGACGCTGCCGGCGGCGGGCTAGCGGAAGACGACCGTCTTGTCGCCGTTGAGCAGCACCCGGTGCGCCGCGTGCCAGCGGACCGCGCGGGCCAGGGCCAGGCACTCGGTGTCCCGGCCGGTGGCCATCAGCTCGGCGGGGCCGTGCGTGTGATCCACCCGGGTGACCTCCTGCTCGATGATCGGGCCCTCGTCCAGATCGCCGGTCACGTAATGGGCGGTGGCCCCGATCAGCTTCACGCCGCGGGCGTGCGCCTGGCGGTAGGGCCGGGATCCCTTGAAGCTCGGCAGGAACGAGTGGTGAATATTGATCACCCGCCCGGCCAGCTTGGCGCACCAGTCGTCGGACAGCACCTGCATGTACCGGGCCAGCACCACGAAGTCGATCTGGTAATGCCCGACGAGCGTGAGGATCTCGGCCTCCTGCCAGGCCCGGGTCTCCGCAGTGACCGGCAGGTGGTGGTAGTCGATGCCGTGCGACTGGGTCAGCGGCCGCAGGTCGGGATGGTTGGACACGACGGCCGGGATGTCGATGTCGAGCTGCCCGGAGCTCTGCCGGTGCAGCAGGTCATTGAGGCAGTGCCCGGCCCGGGAGACCAGGATCAGCACTCGCGGCCGGACCGCGGTGTCCCACAGCTCCCAGTCCAGGCCCAGGTCGGCGGCCAGCGCGGTGAGCTCGTCCCGCAGGCTGCCCGGCGCACCGCCGCTCTCTCCCGCCCCGCCGGTCTTCCCCGGCCCGCCAGTCTCAGCTGTCCGGCCGGTCTCAGCTGTCCGGCCAGGCTCGGCCGTCCCGCCGGCCTGCGCAGTCCCGGCCACCCCGGCGACAGCCGGCTCCGCCGGCCCGGGGACGGTGAACTGCACGCGCATGAAGAACCGGCCGGTCACCCGGTCGCCGTACTGCTGACTCTCCACGATGTTCCCGCCGCGCCGGGCGAGCAGGCCCGACACCGCAGCCACAATGCCAGGCCGGTCAGCACACGACAGGGTGAGCACATACTCCGTCACGGCGATCCTCCGGCAGCCAGCGTCCCGTCAGGGTACAAGCTGCCATCCCCGCCCAGGTAAGCGCTCAGCACACACCCCGGCCTGCTGCCCCGCTGACCGGGCCCGCCGGGCGGGCTCGCTGACCGGGCCCGCTGACCGGGCTGGCCGGGGCACCGGGGAGACTAGCGGCGGGTCAGGGTGAGCTGGTCGAAGGTGACCGGGAAGCCGCCGCCCTCGGGCGCCGCGCACATCGCGCCGGCCAGGACCTCGGCGCCCGGCGGCAGGTAGGCCAGGGCGGCCAGTTGCCGGGGCCCGCCGTCGGCGCAGTACCGGATCTCCACCGCGTCGCCCCGGCGGGTCACCGACAGGCTGATCTCGTCACCGCCGCCGGGCAGGTCGCAGATGGCCCAGCTGGAGTAGCCCAGCGTGACGACGGTGCTGAAGCGCGGGCGGCCCTCGTAGAACTCCACGCCGGTCTTGATCCAGTTCCGCTCGTCGGCCCGGATCATCGCGCCGGCCTGGTCGTACTGCGCTGCGTAGACGCCGCGCACGCGCAGGGCCAGGTCGAAGTCGCCGGCCGCGGCCTCGCCGTAGAGGTGCCCGTTGTCGCGGGCGTAGCCGTAGCCGGTGAGCTGCCAGAAGTCCGTGCCGCCATCCGCGGTGACGCTCAGCACCCCGCCGTGCTCGCTCCACCGCGCCGGTTCATTGAGCCAGTGCACGGCACCTCCCGGTTGGTGACATCCCGCCGGAGCCGAATCTAGCCCACCAGCCCCGCGGCACCCGGCCGGGCGGAACCGGGCGGCCTGCGCGGGCCTCAGTCATCGGGGCCGGGCTTGCGCGCCTCGATCAGGTAGCGCTGGGCAGAGCAGCCGAACGGCCCCTCCGCCTGGATCTTCCGGTGCAGGTCGGCCAGCCGGGCGGCATGAGCCTCGACGCTGAAGTCCGGCACGGCCGGCACCTTGCGCAGGAACCAGACCACCGCGCCGACGTCGAAGAACTCCACCCGCAGCGGCTGCTCGCGCAGGTCAGTGACCTCCAGCCCGGCCGCCCTGGCGTCAGCCGCCGCCTGCTGCGCGCTGCTCGCCCCGCCCGCCGCCGGCGACCCCGCCAGGAAGCCGGCCAGCTCGCTGCCGTCAACCGTCCCGACCTGCTGGGCGATGCAGCTGCCGCCCGGCTCCAGGACGCGGGCGATCTCCGGCCAGGGCACTGCGCCCGGATCCCGGCTGGTCACCAGGTCAAACCACTGAGCGGGGTACGGCAGGCCGGCCTCATCATCGGTCAGCTCCACCACGGCGCCGAGCGGCTCGAGGCGGCTCCGGGCCAGCTCGACAGCGGCCGCGTCGGAGGTGGTGGCGGCCAGCAGCGGCGGCGGGTACGGCACCCGGGCCAGCAGCTCGCCATCGCCGGTCTCGATGTCCAGCGCCGCCGCCGAGGCGCCCATCCGGTCGATCAGCAGCCCGGCGTAATCCCAGGCGGGCTGATCCAGGCTGGCCCGGCCGTCCAGCCAGGAGAAGCCCCGGCCCGCCACCGGGGCTGCGGCTGCCTCGGCGATCAGCTTCGCGGGCTCTCCCTCGCCGGCGGCACTGCCGCCGCCCATGCCGTCATCAGGTACGCCATCGCTGATCATGTCTCATCCCGCCACGCATGTCAGAGTCAGGCCGCGACGGCCTGGACCACGCTGTAAATGCCGAACCCGAGCAAGATCGTTCCGGTGATGCGCTGGACCCAGGCCATCGGGATGAGTTGGAGGCTCTTGGAGCCGACGTTGACCGCCACGGCGGTCACGGCCCACAGGCCGAGGATAGCGCCTGCCGCCACGCTGACCGGAGCCGCGTAACGGGCCGCGAGGTTGGCCGTGGTGAACTGCGTGATGTCGCCCCACTCGCTGAGGAAGATAACCCCGAACGAGGTCGCGGCGACCTTGAGGAACGGCAGCTGGCCGCCGCCCTGCCGGGCGGCATCGGCGTCCTCGGACTCGCTTTCCGAGCGCAGGCTGCTGATCAGCAGGTACGCCGCGCCGGCCAGGAACAGGGCGGCGATGACCGCCTCCAGCGGCCCGCGCGGCAGCAGCGTGAGCAGCTGGCCGGCGGCGATGGCGATGCCGACGTGCACCGCGAACGCGGCCGCGGCGCCGGCCCAGACCGGCAGCCGCCGGTACCGGGTGCTCATGACCAGCGAGGCGAACAGGCTCTTGTCGGGCAGCTCGCCGAGAAAGGTAATGCCGAACACGGACGCGGCGATCACGAGGGCGTGCAAGGCGATGTTCCTCCGGGTGTCTGGGCTCCGTGCCGGAGCCCGCAGGGCGAGCTCCGGCTGGCATGACTCACAGCCGAAGGTCTCGCCCACCCCGGGCGGGGGCATGGCGGCCGGGCACAACAGTGCCGGTATGTCGACCAGCCAACGAGGGACTACTCCCCTTCAGTCGGACACACTACCCGCGCCGGCCGCCGCCGGCGCCCCGGTCGGCGCAGCTGCGCTCACCCCGGGGCTCCCCGGTCCCGGGGGCGCGGCCGGCGGGCTAGCCTCGGTTCATGCCGCCTGTCGCTGACGCTGAGTTCCCTCGTGGCGACCGCGACGAGCGCGAGCAGCTGCTGATCTGGCTGGATTACCTGCGCGGCGCGGTCATCCGCAAGATCGAGGGCGTCTCGGAGGCCGGCGCCCGGTGGACGCCGGGCGGCGCCCTGATCCCGCTGCTGGGAATTGTGAATCATCTCACTCACGTGGAGTGGCGGTGGATTGACGGCGGCATCCTCGGCCAGCAGGTCAGCCGCAGCGAGTCCGAGTTCCGGCCGGGCCCGGAGCTGACCGTGCCGGCGGCGCTGGCCGCCTACCGGCGCCGGGCGCAGGCGACCGACGCGGCGGCGCGGGCGGCGTCCTCGCTGGCCCAGCCCTGCCTGCGCGGCGAGGACGCCGGGCGGGACCTGCGCTGGGTGCTGCTGCACCTGATCAATGAGACGGCCCGGCACGCCGGTCACGCCGACGCGGTGCGCGAGCTGCTGGACGGCACGACGGGCGAGTAGCCGCCCGCGCCGCGCCCTTCCGGCAGCCGGGGCCAGGCCAGCGGGGGCAGCCGCGATGAGTCCGGCCGTTCCGTTTCGTCGAAGCTGGTAGCCGTCGGCGGTTGCGGGCGGCGGCGCTCTGTCAGAGCAGGGCGCGATTATGGTTCGCCGGGCCTACCGGGTGGCCGGTAGGTTCGGGTTCGCGCAGAAGCCTGCCTGCTCGGGAGGGTGCAGTGGGACAGATCAGCTCGGGGCCTGCGATTCTGGTAGAGGGCCTGACCAAGTCATTCGGGGATGTGCGCGCGCTACGCGGCATTGACCTGTCCGTCCCCCGCGGGACGGTGCTCGGCGTGCTCGGGCCCAACGGCGCGGGCAAGACTACCGCGGTCCGGATTCTCACTACGCTGCTGCGGCCCGACGGCGGGCGGGCGCTGGTCGAGGGTCTGGACGTGGTCCGGCAGGCGGCCGCGGTGCGCCGCACCATCGGGCTGTCGGGCCAGTCGGCAGCCATCCAGGAGGAGCTGACCGGCCGGGAGAACCTGGAGATCGTCGGCCGGCTTTATCACCTGAGCTGGCCAGAGGCGCGCAGCCGGGCCACTGAGCTGCTGCAGCAGTTCGACCTGAGCGACGCCGCCGACCGCGCCGCCAAGAACTACTCCGGCGGCATGCAGCGCCGCCTGGACCTGGCCGCCAGCCTGGTCGGCCGGCCGCGGGTGCTGTTTCTCGACGAGCCGACGACCGGCCTGGACCCGCGGTCCCGGCTCGGGATGTGGGAGATCATCCGGTCGCTGGTCGCGACCGGCACGACGCTGCTGCTGACCACGCAGTACCTGGATGAGGCCGATGAGCTGGCCGACGAGATCGTCGTGATCGACCACGGCCAGGTCATCGCGGCAGGCACGGCGGAGGACCTGAAGGGCCGGATCGGCGGGGACGTGCTGGAGTTCACCGTCCCCGACCGGGACCGGATCGCGGACGCGGCCGGGGCCATCACGCCGATCGGCGAGGGCGAGCCGCATGTCGACAAGGAGACCGGGGTGATCAGCGTGGGCGTCGGCGGACGGGGTTCCGATGCGCTCATCGACGCGGTGCGCGGCCTGGACGCGGCCGGCGTCCAGACCCAGGGACTGGCGCTGCGGCGCCCGTCACTGGACGACGTGTTCCTGGCCCTGACCGGGCACGCGGTGGAGGAAGAGGAGTCCGGCAAGAAGAAAAAGGGCCGCAAGAAGAAAGCCGGCGCCCCCGACGGCGACCAGGCCGTGAAGGCCGCGTCATGAGCGCCGCGATCGCCATCCCCGCGGCCGCCGGCGGTCCTAGCCTGCTGACGCGCTCCCGGTGGGCCATCAGCGACACGATGACCATCACCCGGCGCAACCTGCTGGTGTGGATGCGGGTGCCGGCCTACATCGTGTTCACCGTCATCCAGCCGGTCATGTTCGTGCTGATGTTCCGCTACGTCTTCGGCGGGGCGATCAATGTCCCCGGCGGCGGCAGCTACGTGAACTTCCTGATGCCGGGCATCATCGGCCAGACCGCGGCGTTCGCCACGTTCGGCACGGCCATCGCGCTGGCCCAGGAACTGCAGAAGGGTGTCATTGACCGGCTCCGGTCGATGCCGATGGCCCGGTCAGCGGTGCTGGCCGGCCGGCTGATGGCCGACACCATCCGGATGACGATCACCATCCTGATCGTCATCGGCGTCGGCTACGCGGTCGGCTTCCGGTTCACCAACGGCGTCGTGCCCGCCATCCTCATGGTGCTGCTGGCCATCGTGTTCGGGCTGGCCATCTGCTGCATCTCCGCGTTCACCGGGCTGGCCATCGGCGACGAGGAGTCGGTGCAGGCCTTCGGGCTGATCTGGCTGTTCCCGGTCACCTTCCTGAGCTCGGCGTTCGTGCCGATCGCCACGATGCCGGGCTGGCTGCAGGCCTTCGCCAACAACCAGCCGGTCACCTGGGTGATCAACGAGATGCGGAACCTGGCCCTGGGCGGGCCGCTCTACTCCGACGGGTGGAAGAGCCTGGTCTCGCTGGCCGTCATCTTCGTCGTGTTCGCGCCGCTGGCGGTCCGGGCCTACAAGAGGGCGGCATAACGATTCACACGGGGCCGGGGTGGCTCGCCGGGAGGCGGCCGCCCCGGCCCTGCTGGTCCGGGACACATTCAGAGTTCTCAGACCCAGCGCAAGCCGTTAGTATTACGTTGTACACGTAATACGTGTCAGGAGACCAGATGCGGGTGAACAGCAAGGGCCAGGTGACGATTCCGGCTGCCCTGCGTGAGCGGATCGGCCTGCACGAGGGCGACGAAGTTGATGTCGTCGAGGACGACGGTGCCGTCCGCATCGTCCGGACCAAGGCCAGCCCGACCCGTGGGCAGCGCCTAGTGCGCGGCATGCGGGGCAGGGCCACTACCAGCATGAGCACGGATCAGCTTCTCGGGCTGCTGCGTGGCCAGTGAACTGGCGAGTGAGACTGTCAGCCGGGCATCAGCATCCAGCGACCGTCCGGTCACGCTGGTGGACTCGAGTGTCCTTCTCGACATCCTGACCGAGGATCCGGTCTGGCTCGAATGGTCGAGCGAGTCTCTGATCCGGGCCACGGACGAGGGCCGGCTGGTCACGAACCCGATCATCTATGCCGAGGTATCGACATGCTTTGCCAGGATCGAGGATCTTGACGCTGCAGTCCCGGCCGACGACCTTGAACGCGAGCCACTCCCCTATCCGGCAGGCTTTGTGGCGGCCAAAGCGTTCCTGACGTACCGCCAGCGCGGCGGCCAGCGACGTTCGCCACTCCCCGACTTCTACATCGGCGCGCACGCCGCAGTCTGCGGCTACCGGCTGCTGACGCGCGATGAAGCGCGGTACCGCACCTACTTCCCGACCGTGCCGCTGATCGCGCCCCGGAAGGATTGACTAGCCTGGCCCGTGCCCGTTCTTGATACTGGACTAGTGGCGGAACTGCGGGACATCGTGGTGGACTGTCGGCGGCCCAGCGCGCTCGCCCGGTTCTGGGCGGCGGCGCTGGACGAGTACGCCGTAGCCCCGTATGACGACGAGGAGATCGCCCGGCTCGCGTCGCTGGGCATCCACGACCTGGCGGACGACCCGACGGTGCTGGTCACCGGGCCAGGTCTGCGGCTGTTTTTCCAGCTCGTCCCGGAAGGCAAGGTCGTCAAGAACCGCCTGCACCTGGACCTGACAGCGGCCGACCCGGAAACGGAGACCGCGCGGCTGACCGGGCTCGGCGCGAGCGTCCTGGCCCGGTACGGCCGCCACGTGACGCTGGCCGATCCCGAGGGCAACGAGTTCTGCGTCATGCTGGCCTGACCGGGGCCACTGGCCCGTTACTCAGTGTCTTGATATGACTCCGGGACGAGGGCTGGGAGAATCCCGGCATGGGGGAATCTCAGCCAGCAGCTGGCGCCCGGTCCGGGAAGACCGCCTGGGGGCGGAGCCTGGAGACGCCGCTGCGGCAGTTCCTGCGCACCGAGACAGGCAGCGCGGCGATCCTGCTCGGCGCCACGCTGCTCGCGCTCGCGTGGGCGAACCTGTTCCCGGCGGGCTACGAGCAGGCGTGGCGGACCGACCTGTCCATCCACCTCGGCGGCCGCGAGCTCGCCCTGACCCTGCGGGGGTGGGTCAACTCGGGCCTGATGTCGTTCTTCTTCCTGGTCGCCGGGCTGGAAGCGCGGCGCGAGTTCGACATGGGCGAGCTGCGCGAGCGACGGCGCCTGGGCCTGCCGGTGGTGGCCGGCCTGGGCGGGATGATCGTGCCGATCGCGATCTACCTGGCCTTCAACGCCGGGCACGCCACGGCGCGCGGCTGGGGCATCGCGATGTCCACCGACACCGCGTTCGCGCTCGGCATGCTGGCGCTGGCCGGCCCGCGGCTGCCCGACCGGGTGCGCACCTACCTGCTCACCTTCGCGATCGTCGATGACATCGTCGCCATCGCGATCATCGCGTTCGTCTACAGCGGCTCGGTGACCTGGCCGCCGCTGCTGGTCGGCGTGCTCTTCCTCGCCGCGGCGTACCTGCTGCGGCGCCTGGGGCTGCGCAGCGGGCCGGTGTACGCGGTGCTCGGCGTGGCGGCGTGGGTGGCGTTTCACGAGTCCGGCATCGACCCGATCGTGGTCGGCCTGCTGGTCGGGCTGCTGACCGTGGCCTACCCGGCCTCCCGGTCCGCCCTGGAGCAGGCCACGGAGGTGTTCCGCCGGTTCCGTGAGCAGCCCACTCCGGAGCTGGCCCAGACCGCCCGCGAGGGGGTCCGCACGGCGATCTCGCCCAACGACCGGCTGCAGCAGATCTACCACTCGTGGACGAGCTACGTGATCGTGCCGCTGTTCGCGCTGGCCAACGCGGGCGTGGTCATCAGCGGCGAGCTCCTGGCGCGCGCGTTCACCTCGCCGGTGACGCTGGGCATCCTGATCGGCTACGTCGCCGGCAAGCCGGCCGGCACGGTCGCCGCCGCCTGGCTGCTGGAGAAGCTCAGCCGGGGCCGGGTGCAGCCGCCGATCGGCTGGGGAGCGGTCACCGGGGTGGGCACCATCGCGGGAATCGGGTTCACGGTGGCGCTGCTGATCGCCTCGGCGGCCTTCGGCGGCGCGCTGCTGGAGGAAGCCAAGATCGGCATCCTGACCGCCGCGCTCGGCTCCTCGGCGCTGACCTGGCTGGTGTTCCGGGTCACGGCGATGCTGCCGCGCCGGGCCAGGGCACGGGCGCTGCTGGGCACGGCCGAGACGATCGTGGACCTGGCCGTGCCGGTGGATGAGAACTACGACCACATCCGCGGGCCGGAGAAGTCACCCGTGACGGTGGTGGAGTACGGCGATTTTGAGTGCCCGTACTGCGGCGAGGCCGAGCCAGTGATCCGCGAGCTGCTGGCCGGCTTCGGCGACGTGCGCTATGTCTGGCGGCACCTGCCGCTGACCGACGTTCACCCGCACGCCCAGCTGGCCGCCGAAGGCTCGGAGGCGGCGGCGAAGCAGGGCGGGTTCTGGGCGATGCACGACGAGCTGCTGGCTCATCAGGGTGCCCTGAACCGCAGGGACCTCATCAGGTACGCCGGGGACATCGGCCTGGACACCGAGCGGTTCGCCGACGACCTGGCCCGGCGCGCGGGCCTCCCGAAGATCGCCAGGGACGTGGACTCGGCCGACCAGAGCGGCGTGTCGGGCACCCCGACGTTCTTCATCAACGGGCAGCGCCACCACGGCGCCTACGACATCGAGTCGCTGTCCGCGGCGGTCCGCTCGGCGCGGGTCCGCGCGGCGATCGCCGCCCCGGCAGCCTGAGGCGGTCCTGACGGCACGCCGCCGGCGCCCGCGAGACGCGGCGGCGAGCACGGTGTGCCGGGAACAGGCGCGCTCTCAGTTTTGTTAGGGTGGCGAACTGTAAGAACCCCGTACCAAGAGTCCGGAGGACCGGGTGCCCCTCCCCGTGCCTATGCCTCTGCCCGCGCGCGAGCCCCGGCGCGGGCGCGGGCGCGTACGGCTGGCTCCGGCCGGCCCGCAGCCGGGCGACCCGGCGCAGCACCCGGCCGACCCGGGCCAGGCCGGCCAGTGCTCGGGCGCGGCGCAGCCGCAGCCCGCGGCCAGCCCGGTGTCCGAGCCGCAGGACGTCGTACTCGGCATCCTGCGACTGGCTCGCGCCCTGGACAAGGTCGACTCCGGGCTCAGCCCGCAGCAGTACCGGATCCTCAAGCTTGCCGGCGCGGGCGGCGAGCGTTCGGCCCGCTTGGCCGAGCGGCTGGCCGTGGCCAAGCCCACCCTGACCGCCATCGCCGACAGCCTCGTCGCGGCGGGCCTGGCCCGGCGCGAGGCCGAGCCAGGCGACCGGCGGGTGGTCCGGCTGCGCCTGACCGAGGCCGGCGAGGCCGCCGTGCAGCGCGCCGACGCCGCCTACGGCCAGTGGCTGGCCCAGGTCCTGGAACTATCCGGGAGCGGCGAGCGGCTTCAGGCCGACCTGCGCCTCATGGTCGGCGCCCTGGAGGAGCTGCGCCGCCGCAAGAAGGCGGCGAGCGCCAGCACGGGAACGGGAGAGACCACGACCCCCACCGCCAGCACGACACGCCCGGCCGCGTCCGCCGACACCCCCCTGCCCGGCTCGCCCGCGGCGCAGCCGACCGCTGCCCCTGCCGCGCCCGGCCCGTCCGCCCCAGGCTCCCCGGCTAACCCGGCCACCGCGGGCCGCCCGTGAGGCCGCTGACCCGGCGGCTCTCGGGGCCGTCCGCTGAATCCGCCGCGCCCGGCCCCGGTCAGCACAGCCACGAGGACGCCTGGCTGCGCCGCCTGTCCCGGTACTGCTGGCGCCATCCCCGCCTGGTCGTGGCCGCCCTGGGCGGCTCCCTGATCGCCACCCTGGTCACCGTCACCATCCCGCTGATCCAGCGCTACATCGTCGACAACGCCATCCTGACCAGGCGCGACGCCATCTGGCCCGGCGCCCTCGCGCTGATCATCGCAGGCCTCATCAACTTCGGCGGCGTCTACCTGCGCCGCTACCGCGGCGGCCAGCTGGCCCTGGATGTCCAACACGATCTGCGCACCGAGTTGTTCGGCTCGCTCAGCCGGCTCGACGGCGCCCGCCAGGACCAGCTGCACACCGGCCAGATCGTCAGCCGGTCCATCTCCGACATGAACATGATCCAGGGCCTGCTCGGCATGGTGCCGATGCTGCTCGGCAACGTCCTGCTGTTCTTCCTCTCGCTGATCGTGATGGCCGTGCTGTCGCCGCTGCTGACCGTGGTCGGCCTGGCCGTCGCGCCCGCCCTGCTGTTCATCTCGCTGGCCTCCCGGCGGCGGCTGTTCCCGGCCAGCTGGGACGCCCAGCAGCAGGCGGCCGAGGTGGCCGGCGTGGTCGACGGCGCCGTCACCGGCGTGCGGGTGGTCAAGGGCTTCGGCCAGGAGGACCAGGAGACCAGCCGCCTGGAGCGGGCCAGCAAGCAGCTGTACGCGGCGCGGGTGCGCGCCGTCCGGCTGATGGCCCGCTATAACCCGGCACTGTCCGCCGTGCCCACGCTGGGCCAGGTCGGCGTGCTGGCCCTGGGCGGCTGGCTGGCCATCCGCGGCTCCATCACCATCGGCACGTTCCTGGCCTTCTCCTCCTACCTGGCCCAGCTAGTCGGCCCGGTCCGCGCCCTGACCAGCCTGATCACCATCGGCCAGGAGGCCCGCGCCAGCGTCATCCGGGTCTTCGAGGTCATCGACTCGCGCCCGGTGCTGAGCGAGAAGCCCGGCGCCCAGCCGCTGCCCGCCGGGGAGTCCGCCGTCGAGCTCGACGAAGTCAGCTTCGGCTACCTCAAGTCCGAGCCGGTGCTGCGCGGCCTGTCGCTGCGGGTCCGGCCCGGCGAGACCCTGGCCGTCGTCGGCACCTCCGGCTCCGGCAAGTCCACCATCTCGCTGCTGCTCCCCCGCTTCTACGACGTCACCGGCGGCACCGTGCGGATCGGCGGCCACGACGTCCGCGATCTCACCCTGGACTCGCTGCGCGCCGCCATCGGCCTGGTCATGGAGGAGAGCTTCCTGTTCTCCGACACCGTGGCGGCCAACATCGCCTACGGCCGCCCCGAGGCCAGCCGCGAGCAGGTCATCGCCGCCGCGCGGGCCGCCGAGGCCGACGAGTTCATCACCGCCCTGCACGAGGGCTACGACACCGTCGTCGGCGAGCAGGGCCTGACCCTGTCCGGCGGCCAGCGGCAGCGGGTCGCCCTGGCCCGCGCGCTGATCACCGACCCGGCCATCCTGGTGCTCGACGACGCCACCTCGGCCATCGATGCCCGCGTCGAGGCTCAGATCCACGCCACCTTGCACAAGGTCATGGCGGGCCGGACCACCCTGCTGATCGCGCACCGCCGCTCCACCCTGGCCCTGGCCGACCGGATCGCCGTGCTGGACGAGGGCCGGCTGGTGGACGAGGGCACCCACTCCGAGCTCACCGCGCGCTGCGCGCTCTACCGGCTGCTGCTGGCCGGCCCCGGTGAGGACGCGGAGGGCGTGGACGCCGGCGAGCTGGGTTATTACCAGAACGAGCTGGCGGAGGCACAGCAGGCCAGGACGGCCGGCGTGACCGGCGGCGAGCCCGCCGGAGCGAGCTCGGGCAGCGTCACCCCGCAGCTGTGGCCCGCGGCCAGCCGCGCGAACGGCGCAGCCGGAGCCGGCCGCCAGCTGGCCAGCGCTGCTGTCAGCGCGATCGGGCGCGGCATGGGCGCCGCCGCCCGCGGCGCGGCCTCGGCGCGGGCCGGCGCGGCCGGCGGCGGCATGCTGGCCGGCATCCCGCCGTCGCCCGAGCTGCTGGCCAAGGTGGCCGCGCTGCCGCCGGCGACCGACACCCCGGACGTTGACCAGTCCCGCACCCGCGCGCCCGACCCGCACTTCACGCTGCGCCGGCTGCTCCGGCCGGTCGCCATCGCCCTGCTCATCGGCCTGGTCCTGGACGGCCTGGACGCGGTGGCCGGCGTGGCCATGCCGTGGCTGGTCCGCGGCGGCATCGACAGCGGCATCGAGCGGCACAAGTTCGCCATCGTCGCCGGCATCGCCGTGGCCGGGCTGGCCATCGTGCTGGCCGACTGGGGCATCAACCGCGCGCAGACCACCGTGGTGGGCCGCAACGGCGAGCGGCTGCTCTACACCCTGCGGGTGAAGATCTTCGCGCATCTGCAGCGGCTGGGGCTGGACTTCTACGAGCGCGAGCTCTCCGGCCGGATCATGACCCGCATGACCACCGACGTGGACGCCCTGTCCTCGTTCCTGCAGACCGGGCTGATCACCATGGTCAACTCCGCCCTCACGTTCTTCGGGGTGCTCATCGCGCTGGTGTTCATCAACGCGCGGCTGGCGCTCACCCTGTTCGCCATCCTGCCGGTGCTGATCGCCGCCACCCTGCTGTTCCGCCGGAAGTCCTCGCGGGCCTACGCCGAGGCACGCGAGCGGGTCAGCGCCGTCAACGCCGACCTGCAGGAGAACGTCGCCGGGCTGCGGGTGGCCCAGGCCTACCGCCGGGAGAGCGTCAACTCCGCGCGGTTCGCCGGGCTGAGCGGCGCCTACCGGGTATCCCGGCTGCGCGCTCAGCGCTACATCGCGATCTACTTCCCGTTCGTCCAGGCGCTGTCCACCATCGCCGGCGCGCTAGTGCTGCTGGCCGCGGCGAGCCAGGTGCACAGCGGCGTGCTCACCGCCGGCGGCCTGGTCGCCTACCTGCTGTACGTGGACTCGCTGTTCTCGCCGGTGCAGCAGCTGTCCCAGGTATTCGACGGCTACCAGCAGGCCAACGTCGGCCTGCAGCGGATCAAGGGGCTGCTGCGGACCCCGACCAGCACCCCGCCGCCGGCCCGGCCGGTCACCCCCGGCCGCCTGCGCGGCGCCATCGACCTGGATGACGTGCACTTCAGCTACGAGCGGCAGCAGGCTGAGGCCCTGGGCGGCGTCACCCTGCGCGTGGCGCCGGGCGAGACCATGGCGCTGGTCGGGCAGACCGGCGCGGGCAAGTCCACGCTGGTCAAGCTGGTCGCGCGGTTCTACGACGCGACTGGCGGCAGCGTCCGGATCGACGGCACCGACGTGCGGGAGCTGGACCTGTCGGCTTACCGGCAGCAGCTCGGCGTGGTGCCGCAGGAGCCGTACCTGTTCGCGGGCACCGTCCGGGACGCCATCGCCTACGGCCGGCCGGACGCCAGTGACGCCGAGGTGGAGGCGGCCGCCCGCGGGGTGGGCGCGATCGAGATGATCTCCCGGCTGCCGGGCGGGTTCCGGCACGAGGTCACCGAGCGGGGCCGCAACCTGTCGGCGGGGCAGCGCCAGCTGATCGCGCTGGCCCGCGCCTACCTGGTGAATCCCGCGATCCTGCTGCTGGATGAGGCCACCGCGGCGCTGGACCTGGCGGCCGAGGCCGAGGTCAACCGCGCCACCGAGCAGCTGGCCGCGCGCCGGACCACGCTCGTGGTCGCGCACCGGCTGACCACCGCCGCGCGCGCCGACCGCATCGCGGTGCTGGACGGCGGCCGGCTCGCCGAGGTCGGCACGCACGACGAGCTGCTGAAGCTCGGCGGCACCTACGCCGGGCTGTGGTCGGCGTTCGCCGGCAGCGCCGAGCTCGTCGCCTGACCGGCGTCAGCAGGCATGGCCCGGCTGGCCCTGGGTAGGCCAGCCGGGCAGGCCAGCTGAGCGACCCAGCCGGTGGCTCAGTGCGCTATCCAGCCGGGCTCCAGCGCGCGATTCAGCCGGCGGCCCGGTGCGCGATCCACGTCCAGCCGGGCGGCTCAGTGCGCGATCCACACCGACTTGACGTTGCAGAACTCGCGGATGCCCTGGGCGGACAGCTCCCGGCCGTACCCGGAGTGCCTGATGCCGCCGAACGGCAGCTGCGGGTAGGACGTCACGTTGCCGTTGATGAACACCATTCCGGCCGCCAGCTCGGCGATGAACCGGTCCTGCTCCTGCTGGTCGGTGGTCCACGCGTTGGCGCCGAGGCCGAACTCGGTGGCGTTGGCCAGCTCGATCGCGGCGTCGATGCCGGGCACCCGGTACAGCGTGGCGACCGGGCCGAACACCTCCTCGGCGTGCACGCGCATCTCCGGGGTGATGCCCGACAGGACAGTCGGCGGATAGTAGTAGCCCGCCCCCTCCGGCGTCACGCCCCCGCACAGTACGGTCGCGCCGTTGGCGACGGCGTTGGCGACGAGCTTCTCCACGTCGTCGAGCTGCTGCTCGGACGCCAGCGGGCCGACGTCGGTCGTCGCGTCCATCGGGTCACCCACGACCCTGGCCGCCATCTGCGCGGTGAACAGCCGCTCGAACTCGCCGTAGATCTCCTCGTGCACGATGAAGCGCTTGGCTGCGATGCACGACTGCCCGTTATTGATGCACCGGGCGAAGGCGGCCACCTCGGCCGCCCGCGGCAGGTCGGCCGAGGGCATGACCACGAACGGGTCGCTGCCGCCCAGCTCCAGCACCACCTTCTTGATCTCGCTGCCCGCGACGGCCGCCACTGCCTGGCCCGCGGGACCCGATCCGGTCAGCGTGGCCGCCGCCACCCGCGGGTCGCGCAGGATGGCCTCGACGCGCGCCGAGCCGACCAGCAGCGTCTGGAATGACCCGGCCGGGAACCCGGCCCGGGCGAACAGGTCCTGCAGGAACAGCGCCGTCTGCGGCACGTTCGAGGCGTGCTTGAGCAGCCCGGTGTTCCCCGCCATCAGGGCCGGCACGGCAAAGCGCATGGCCTGCCAGAGCGGGAAGTTCCACGGCATGACGGCCAGCACCGGGCCGAGCGGCTCGTAGCGGACCCGGGCCGCCGCGGCGCCGACGGCAGCGGCGTCGGCGGGCTCGTCGGCCAGGAACCCCTCGGCGTGCTCGGCGTAGTAGCGGCAGGCGGTGCCGCACTTGGCCACTTCCTGCTTCGCGGCGGCCAGCGTCTTGCCCATCTCGGTGGTCATCATCGCCGCGACCTGGTCCTGCTCGGCGTCCAGGATCTCCGCGGCCTGCCGCATCCAGCCCGCCCTGTCCGCGAAACTGGTGCCGCGCAGCTCCGCGTGCGCCCGGATCGCGGCGGCCAGGCAGCGCTCGACGTCGGCCTCGCTCATCTCGTCATAGGTCTTCACTGTTTCCCCGGTTGCGGGGTTGATGGTCGCGATCGGCACGAATCCTCCCTTTCGCCGCTCCCGGCAGCCCGTCAGTCGGGGGTTACCTGGCCCTTGCCCGGATCGCCGGGCGCCACACCAGCGAGGAGCGCGGTGACCGCATCGCCGGCGGGCCGGCGCGCGCTGCTCACCGGGCCAGCCGACGGCAGCCCGCAGCGAGCAGCCGGCTGATGGCGGCCCGGCGGATTCACCGCCGGCATAGGCTGCCCGGCATGAGCCGACCCCTCGCCGACCTGCTGTCCGCCTACCAGCCGCACGATGCCGCCGAGGCGGCCGACCTGCCCAGGATCCGCGCGATCGCCGGGGCCGCGGCCGACCCGTGGTCACGGTCCAGCCCGCTGCACCTGACCGGCTCGGCGGTGATCGTGCACCCGGCCACCGGCCGCGTGCTGCTGCGCTGGCACGAGCGCCAGGGGGCCTGGCTGCAGGTAGGCGGGCACGGCGACCCTGGCGAGAGCGATCCGCTGCAGATCACGCTGCGCGAGGCGCGCGAGGAGACCGGGCTGGCCGACCTGGTGCCGTGGCCGGACCCGGCCCTGGTGCACGCGGTCATCGTGTCCGTGCCGGCCCGCGGCGACGAGCCGGCGCACGAGCACGCCGACCTGCGGTTCGTGCTGGCCACCAGCGACCCGGCAGCGGCCCGGCCCGAGCACGAGAGCGCGCCGCTGCGGTGGCTGACCATGGATGAGGCCCGCGCCGTCACCGCCGAGGACAACCTGCGGGAGACGCTGGACCGGGTGGCGCGGCTGCTGCCGGCCGCGCAGCAGGCCCAGCGCGGGATCCCGGCCGGCTGACCGATCCCGGCCCAGCTGGTAACTAGAGCGCACCGCCGGGCCGCGGTTATGGTGGCCGGGTGATATCCGCAGGACACCTGGCCGGCTACGCCGTCGCGTCGTTCATCATCATCGTCATCCCCGGCCCGAGCGTCCTGTTCGTCGTGGGCCGCGCCCTGGCGCACGGCCGGCGCACCGCGCTGGCGACCGTGGTCGGCAACGCTGCGGGCAATTATCTTGTCGCCGTGTGCGTGGCGTTCGGCATCGGCACCCTGGTGCAGCGCTCGGCCGTCGTGTTCACCGTGATCAAGCTGGCCGGCGCGGCGTACCTGATCTGGCTCGGCGTCCAGGCCATCCGGCACCGCAAATCGCTGTCCGCCGCCTTCAGCACGGCCGCGGCACCCCGCGGTACCTTCCGCGCGGTCCGCGAGGGGTTCACGGTCGGCGTCACCAACCCCAAGGCATTCATCTTGTTCGGCGCCGTCCTGCCGCAGTTCGTGAACCGCGCGGCCGGGCACGTGCCAGAGCAGATGCTGCTGCTGGCCCTGATCTCGATCACCATCGGCCTGGCCTCCGACAGCACCTGGGGCGTGACCGCCAGCGCCGTCCGCACCTGGTTCGCCCGGTCGCCGCGACGGCTCGAGCTCGTCGGCGGCGCTGGCGGCCTGGCCATGATCAGCGTCGGCCTGACCGTCGCCGTCACCGGCCGCCAGAACTAGCCCCGCTGCACCGGGATCCCTGGCATCACTCTGATCGTGGTCGGCCCGGGCCGGCGTATCTCAGCCCGGATCAGCCATGTTGCTGCCCGCAGCCGCGGCGCACGGGCCCGGTGCCGGCTCGTTCGGCCGGGACCGAACCAGCCGCGGGTTAGCGTCGTCGCAGCGTCCGGGCTATCCGGTGCCCGGGCTACCAGCGAGCTACCTGGCGGACAGACATGATCACCTGCGTCATCCAGTACACGATCGACCCGAACGCGCCTGGCAACTTCGAGAAGTACGCCGCGACGTGGCCGCCGATCATCGAGCGCTGCGGCGGCCAGCTGACCGGCTACTACCTGCCCGCGGAAGGCGCCAGCGACTTCGCGCTGGCGCTGATCGACTTCGACTCGCTGGCCGCCTACGAGCAGTACCGGGAGCGGCTGGCCGCCGACCCGGATGCCCGGCAGAACATCGCGTTCGCCCGGGCCACCGGGTGCATTCAGGCGGAGCGGCGCTCCTTCCTGCGCCAGGCCTGACCCGCTGCGTCCGGCCGCACGGCTCCGCTCCGCTCGGCCTGACCCCGGGCGGCCTAGCTGGCGCGAGCCGAGCCCGCCGCGGCCGCGGCCGCAGTCTCTGCCGTGGCGCCCGCCACGACGGCCTGCGCCACCGCGGCCTCGGCCGCGACCGCCTCGGCCGCCGGGGCCATGCTGGTCTCGATGCGCCGGGCCTGGCGGATCTCCCGCGGGATGATCGCCAGTATCGCCGCCACCAGGATCAGCGCGGCCGCCCCGTACTCCGTGGCCGGCACCCCGACGGCGACCGCCAGCGGGCCGGCCAGCAGCGCGCCGACCGGCATGGCCATCACCGAGCCGAGCGCGTCATACGACGACACCCGGGCCAGGATGTGCGGCGGGATCTGGGTGGCCAGGGCCACCGTCCACTGGACCATCACCATCTCCATGGTGACGCCCAGCGCGAACGAGGTCAGGCACACCACCGGCAGCGGCCAGGGCCCGGCCAGCGACACGGGCAAGACCGCGATCGCCCCGCCGGTCAGCACCACGAACAGCATCGGCCGCCGCGGCGAGAACTTCAGCGACACGAACCCGCCGAGGATCAGGCCCACCGAGTCGGCCGCCGTGATCGCGCCCCAGGCCGCGGCGCCGCCCAGGTGCGCGCGCGCGACCACCGGGCCGAGCACCTGGAAGGCGCCGTACCAGCACATCAGGATCACGCAGAACTGCCCCACGATGACCCACAGCCAGGTGTGCGAGACGAACTCCGACCAGCCTTCCCGCAGGTCGCGCAGCATGGTGGTGTCCTGAGTGCGCTCGTGCGCCGGGACCCGCAGGCTCAGCATCAGCGGCACCGTGCCCAGCATCCCGGTCCCGCAGGTGATCAGCGC
Source organism: Streptosporangiaceae bacterium (assembly GCA_035763085.1). GTDB lineage: Bacteria > Actinomycetota > Actinomycetes > Streptosporangiales > Streptosporangiaceae > DASUBV01. The sequence goes on from DASUBV010000062.1 coordinate 22,467, forward strand.
CCAGCCGGGGCCCAGCCCGGCCACCGCCAGGCCGGCCAGCATCGCGCCGCCCATCTGGCCGCCGTTCATCGCCAGCCGGCTCAGCGCGCTGGCCTGCTGCAGCAGGTCCGACGGGACGATCCGGGGCAGCAGCGCCTGGGACGCCGGGTAGAAGATCGCCATCCCGGTCCCGGTCAGGACCTCCAGCGCGATCATCTGCCACAGCCGGGGATGCCCGGTCAGGGCCAGGATGCCGAACGCGCCCTCGCCGACGGCGATCATCAGGTTGCCGGCGACGATCACCAGCTGCGGCCGGATCCGGTCGGCGATGACCCCGCCGATCACGGTGAAGATCAGCGACGGGACGATCTGCGCCGCCAGCACGTAGGACAGGTCAGCGGTCGACCCGGTCGCGTCCAGGACCGCGAACGAGACGCCGACGAGCGAGAACCCGTAGGCGGCCGGGGCGATCAGGCGGTCGGCAAGCAGGATCCGGAAATCCTGGATCCCGAGCACGGGGAAGCGCTGCAGCGCGCCCGACAGGCGGCGCACGGGCGCACGCGAGAACACGTCGATCTCCGATCTGAGCTGGGATAGCACACGATGCTAGCCGCGCGGGCTGCTCGCCCGAAAGACAATTTCCCCCGGTCCGTAACCACGCAGACCGCCTGGTTCTTCCCGGTCACGGCCCTGCCGCCGTCGGGCCCGGGCTGCTGTCCGGGCGGGTTTGACCTGCCTGATGCCGACCAGGCAAGATCGGCAGTGCTGGTCGCGCCCGCGCCATCCCGGTACCGGGCCAGATGTCAGGAGCCGCTCCCCGCAAGGCTGCCCCGGCCGCCCCCGCGTGGGCTTGCTCAGCACGACACGGCCAGCAGCTGTGCGTGAGGGGAGCTGGTCGTTGAGCATCCTGGGTACCCGGGTCCTGCGGACCGAAGATCCGCGTTTCCTGACCACAGGCGGCGTTTATACCGAGGACGTCACGGATGACCGGCTGGCCGGCGCCGTGCACCTGTGCTTCGTGCGGTCGCCGGTGGCACATGCGAAGATCACCGGCATTGACGTCAGCGCCGCGCGGGACGCACCGGGCGTGGTCGCCGTCTATACCGGCGCCGACCTGGAGAGCCTGCCGCCCCGCAAGGGCATGGGCCCCACCAACAAGGAGATGTACCAGCGCCCGCTGGCCACCGACACCGTCCGGTTCGTCGGCGAGCCGGTCGCGGTGGTCGTCACTGAGAAGCCTGACCAGGGCGAGGACGCCGCCGAGCTGGTCAGCGTCGACTACGACACCCTCCCGGCCGTGGTGAGCCTGGCGGACGCGCGGGACGGCAAGACGCTGCTGTTCCCTGCCGCCGGCACCAACGTGGCCTGTGACTTCGGGGACCGCTCCGCGGCGGCCGCCGACCTGTTCGACGGCTGTGACGTGGTGGTCACCAGGACCATCATCAACCGGCGCGTGGCGCCCGCCCCGATGGAGTCACGCTCGGCCGCGGCGGCCTGGAGCGAGGACGGGCGGCTCACCGCCTGGATCCCCAACCAGGGCGCCCAGGGCACCAAGGGCTCGCTGGCCCGGCAGCTCAGCATCGACCCCGCGCAGGTCCGGGTGATCACCCCGGATGTCGGCGGGGCGTTCGGCGCGAAGTTCGGCGCCGACCCCGAGCACGCCATCACCTGCTGGGTGGCCCGTGAGCTGGGCCGGCCGGCCCGGTGGAGCGAGACCCGGTACGAGAACCTGATCGGGATGACGCACGGCCGCGCCCAGGAGCAGACGATCACCATCGGCGGCACCCGCGACGGCAGCGTCCTGGCCTACCGGCTGGACGTGCTCCAGGACAGCGGCGCCTACCTGCGGATCGGCGCGGTCCTGCCGTCGCTGACCATCCTGATGGCGCCCGGGCCCTATGACATCCCGCGCGCCGAGGCATTCGCGACCAGCCTGGTCACCACGACCACCCCGATGGGCGCCTACCGCGGCGCCGGCCGGCCCGAGGCCACGGCCGCGCTGGAGCGGGCCATGGACCTGTTCGCCGCCGAGATCGGATTGGACCCGGCCGAGGTCCGGCGCAAGAACCTGCTGGCGCCGTTCACCGAGCCGCACCGGACCGCCTTCGGCGCCCTGTACGACAGCGGCGACTACGCCGCCGCCCTGGACCGGGCGCTGGCCGCAGCCGGGTATGACGGCCTGCGCCGCGAGCAGGCCGAGCGCCGGGCCCGCGGTGACACGCTGCAGCTGGGCATCGGCGTCGCCTCTTACGTCGAGATCACCGGCGGCGGCGACGAGTCCGGCCCGCCCAGCGAGAATGCCACCGTCGAGGTGCACCCGGACGGGACGGCGACCATCCTGACCGGGACCTCGCCGCACGGCCAGGGCCACGAGACGGCCTGGGCCATGCTGGCCAGCGACGAGCTGGGCATCCCGATCGACAAGATCACCCTGAAGTGGGGCGACACCGACCTGGTGCCCGAGGGCGGCGGCACCGGCGGATCGCGCAGCCTGCAGCAGGGCGGCGCCGCCGTTCAGCAGGCGTCTCGTGAGCTCATCGAGGTGGCCAGGGACCGCGCCGCCGCCGAGCTCGAGGCCAGCCCCGCTGACCTGGTCTTCGACGTCGATTCCAGCACGTTCGCCGTCGCCGGCGACCCGGAGGCGAGCGTGCCGCTGGCCTCGCTGGCCCAGGAGGAGCGGCTGCTGGTGCGGACCGTGTTCTCCGCGCCCGACGCCACCTACCCGTTCGGGACCCACGTCGCGGTGGCCGAGGTCGACACCGAGACCGGCAAGGTGTTCCTGCGCCGGGTGATCACGGTCGACGACGCCGGCGTGGTGCTCAACCCGCTGCTGGCCGAGGGCCAGCGGCACGGCGGGATCGCGCAGGGCGCCGCGCAGGCCTTCCTGGAGGAGGTCGTCTACGACAGCGACGGCAACCCGCTGACCGCGAGCTTCGCTGACTACCCGATCCTGTCCGCCACCGAGGTACCCAGCTTCGAGCTGGCCGAGATGGCCACGCCGACGACCTACAACCCGCTCGGCGCCAAGGGCATCGGCGAGGCCGGCAGCATCGGCGCCACTCCCGCCGTCCAGAACGCGGTCATCGACGCCGTGGCGCACCTCGGCGTGCGGCACATCGACATGCCCACCAGCCCGCAGCGCGTGTGGGCGGCCATTCAGGCCGCCGCGAGCGGGTCCGGCAGCTCGCGATCGGAGAATGCCTGATGCAGGTCAAGCTCACCGTCAACGGGGAAGCCCGCTCGGCCGACATCGAGCCGCGGCTGCTGCTGGTGCATTACCTGCGCGAGCACCTGGGGCTGCGGGCCGCCAACGTCGGCTGCGACACCACATCGTGCGGCGCCTGCACTGTCCTGCTCAACGGCCGCTCGGTGAAGTCCTGCACCGTGCTGACCGCGCAGGCCGCGGGCGCGCAGGTCATCACCGCCGAGGGGCTGGGCAGCAAGGACAGCCTGCACCCGGTGCAGGCCGCGTTCCGGCAGGAGCACGGACTGCAGTGCGGGTTCTGCACGCCAGGCATGGTGATGGCCGCCACCAGCCTGCTGGCCGAGAACCCGAACCCCACCGAGGAGCAGGTCCGCGAGGGCCTGGAAGGCAACTTGTGCCGGTGCACCGGCTACCACAACATCGTCCGCGCGGTGCTGGCCGCGGCGCAGGCCGGCGGCGGGGCCGCCCCGCCGGCGGCCGGCGGCGGCGCGGGACAGGAGGCCGGCCAGTGATCCCCGCCCCGTTCGACTACGTCGCCGCCACCTCGGCCGCGCACGCCCTGGACCTGCTGGCGCAGCACGGCGACGACGCCAAGCTGCTGGCCGGCGGGCACTCGCTGCTGCCGATGATGAAGCTGCGGCTGGCCCAGCCCGCGGTGCTCATCGACATCGGCCAGGTCGAGGAGCTCCGCGGGATCACCGCCAGCGGTGACGAGCTGGTCATCGGCGCGATGACCCGGCACGCCGAGCTGGCCGCCTCCGACCTGGTCCGGGCCGGCGCGCCGCTGCTGGCGCACGCCGCCGCCCAGGTCGGCGACCCGCAGATCCGCCACCGCGGCACGATCGGCGGCTCGCTGGCGCACGCCGACCCCGCCGCCGACCTGCCGATGGCCCTGGTCGCGCTGGGCGGATCGGTCGAGGTGCGCGGGCCCGGCGGCAGCCGCGTGGTCGGCGCCGACGACTTCTTCGCCGGGTACTTCGAGACCGCGCTGGAGGAAGGCGAGCTGCTGGCCGCCGTGCGCGTGCCCAGCCGCCCCGGCGTGCCGTGGGGCTACCAGAAGTTCGTCCGCCGGGCCAACGACTGGGCCATCGTCGGCGCCGCGGCCATCGGCGGCCGGATCGCGCTGGCCAACATGGGCCCCAAGCCGGTGCGCGCGCTGGCCGCCGAGCAGGCGCTGGCCGGCGGGGCCAGCCCCGCGGAGGCCGCAGAGCTGGCCGCCGAGGGCACCTCGCCGGGCGAGGACATCCACGCCGACCGGGCCTACCGCCAGCACCTGGCGCGCGTCCTGACCCGCCGCGCGCTGGAGCACCAGTCCTAGGGATCCACCCAGCGGGCGCTGCCGCCCGGCCCCGGGCCGGCTCCCCGGTGGGCTGCCGAGCCTGGCGGGCTGCACGCCGCGCTGTGCCGCCGCCCGGCCGGGCGGGACCAGGCGGGACGGGACTGCGCGGCGCGAGCCTGGCCCGGGGCCGGCTCTGCCCGGCGGGCTGCCGGGCCCGGCGGCGCACGGCCCGCCGTTGCTGAATTGCGTACGGGGGTCGCGCTCGGGTAGTCCTAGGCCCATGGACGCCAAGGATCAGCCCGGGGCCGGCGAGCCCGCACCAGGGGCCGGCGAGCCCGCGCCGCCCGCCGGGGAGCTGGTGCCGCGCGGCGACGAGCAGCTGCCCGAGCGCGTCGCGGAGCTGGCCGGCGAGCTCACCGAGGAGCGATCGGAGTCACGGCGACGGCGGCTGGCCCGGGCCATCCCCCGGCTCACCGGCCGCGGCGGCCGGATCGCCGGGCGCGGCGGCCTGGCCGCCTGGACCGGGCTGCAGGCCGGCGGCCGCTGGCTGACCACGCAGGCCCTGGTCATGGCACCGCGGGTGCCGATCAGGGACCTGGAGACGCTGCGCGCCCAGTATCCCGGCCTGACCCCCGAGGAGCTGGCCGACGCGCTGATCGACGGCTCCGCCCGGGCGGCGGCCGGGGTAGGCGCGGCCGTCGGGGCGGCCATGGTGCTGCCGGTCGTCCCCGCCGCGCCGGTGGAGATCGGCGTCGAGACGCTGGCCCTGGTCGCCATCGAGCTCAAGCTGGTGGCCGAGCTGCACGAGGTCTACGCCATGCGGGCGTCCGGCTCGGCTGCCGACCGGATGATGTCCTACCTGGACGCCTGGGCGCACCGCCGGGGCGTCGGCCTGGCCCCCGGCGGCCTGATCCTGGCCCTGGGCTCGCCGCTGCGGCGGCAGCTGGAACGGCGGCTGATCCTGCGGGCCGGGCGCAGCGCCACCTCGCTCGGGCCGCTGCTGACCGGCGCGGCCGCGGGCGCGCTGCTGAACCGCCGGGAGACCCGCAAGCTGGGTCACGAGGTCCGCGACGACCTGCGCCGCCGGTCCGCGGACGCGGCCCGCTGGGCCGGCTAGCGCTGCCCGCCCGGCCGCCGCCCGCTACAGCCGGGCCAGCTCGTCGGCCAGGTCGTCCAGCCCCAGGGAGCCGAGTGACAGCGCCGCCATGTGCCACGCCTTGAGGTCGAAGCTGGCGCCGCGGGCGGCCTGCGCCGCGGCCCGGCCCTCCAGCCAGGCCCGCTCGCCGATCTTGTAGCTGATGGCCTGGCCGGGTGCGCTCAGGTAGCGCACGATCTCGCTGTCGATGAACTCGGCGTCCCGGCCGCTGTGCGCGCGGAAGAACTCGGCCGCCAGCTCCGGCGTCCACACCTGGCCTGCGCCGACCGGCGAGTCGGCCGGCACCGTCAGGCCCAGGTGCATGCCCAGGTCGACGATGACCCGCACGGCGCGCATCATCTGCGCGTCCAGGTAGCCCAGCCGGGCCCCGGCCGGCCGCAGGTAGCCCAGCTCGTCCATCAGCCGCTCCGCGTACAGGGCCCAGCCCTCCATGCAGGCGCTGACCCCGCCGACGACGGTCTGGAACGTGGACAGCTGGCTGGTCAGGTACGTCCACTGGGCGACCTGCAGGTGATGGCCGGGAACGCCCTCGTGGTACCACACGCTGATCAGGTTCCACTCCGGGAACCGGGTCCGGCCCAGCGTCGGCAGCCAGGTCCGGCCTGGCCGGGAGAAGTCCTGGGACGGGCCGGTGTAGTACGGCGCGGCCGCGCTGCCCGCCGGCGCGATCATCGCCTCGACGGTCCTGATCGGCTCGGCCAGGTCAAAGTGGGTGCCGTCGAGGTCGGCGATGGCGTCGTTCATCATCTGCTGCAGGCGATGGCGGATCTGCTCCACGCCCTCGACGGCCTTGCTGTGCTCGTCGAGGTAGCGCATCGCCTCCTGCGGCGTGGCACCGGGCAGCACCTGCCGGGCCTCGCTGGTCATCTCGGCCAGGATCTCCCGGTACTGCGACCAGCCCCACTCATATGTTGCGGCCAGGTCCAGCCGGGCGCCGGTCCAGCGCCGGGCCGAGCGCAGGTAGCGCTCCTCCCCCATCCCGTCCGGCGTGCCCTCGGCCCTGGGCAGGTACTCGGCGGTCAGCCAGTCGCGCAGGTCGGCGGCCGCGCCGGCCGCCTCGCCCGCGGCGTCATCCAGGTCGGTGCGCAGCGCGGCGGGCACCTCAGCGGCCGCGGCGAACTCCGCGAACCAGCCCGCGCCGCCTGCGGCGGCCAGCCAGTCGGTGATCTGGCCGGTGACCGTCCGGACCTGGCGCGGCGCGGCGAGCAGCCCCTGCCGCGCGCCCTCGGCCAGTGACTCGCGGTACCCGCCCAGAGCCTGCGGGACACCGATCATCCGGCGGGCGATGACGGCCCAGTCCTCGGCGGTGGCGGCGGGCATCAGGGTGAAGACGTTCCGGACGCCCTGCAGCGGGCCGAAGATGTTCGACACCGAGCGCAGGTGCTCGCCGGCCGCGCTCAGGTCGAGGCCGGCTTCCAGCCGCTCGCGGAGCAGCCGGGCGCAGCGCCGCTCGTGGCCGGCGGCCGCGGCATCGCCGTTGGCCGCGGGCTCGCCGCCGGCGGCGGCCGGCGCCCGGCTCGCCTCAACGGCGTCCAGCCGGGCCAGCGTGGCGCGGGCCAGGTCATCGGCGGCCTGCTGCCCCGCCGGGGACAGGTCCGGCAGCCGGTCCTGGCCCGACACGGTACCGAGCCGGGTGGCCAGCAGCGGGTCGAGCTCGGCCAGGGCGGCGACGTAGGACTCGGCGACGGCCCGGACCGGCCGCTGCGTATCATCTGGCGTGATATCCGGCATGCCGCCATTGTGCCTTGTCACGCCACTGGCGCCCCACCCGTGCCGGCCTCCGGCGCCTGATAGGCGCGCGCCAGCGCCGCGAAGGCCCGCTTGGGCTCCCAGCCCAGGCCCTCCCGCCCGGTGCCCGGGCCGCCCGGCAGCATCTTCACTATCCCGTAGCTGGCCATGTCCAGGTCGGCTCGCGGCTCGGCGTAGTGCGGGTGGCCGTAGCCGGCGAAGGTGAACCAGAACGCCGAGTCGATGCCCGCGGCCTCGAAGGCCGGCAGCAGCTCGCTGAGGTAGCGAACCTGCTCGTCCTCGTCGCGCACGTAGTCACCCGTCAGCCGGGGCGGCTGCGCGTCGGAGTCGGTGATGGCCCAGCCCATGCCGCCCCGGTCCGCCGCGCCGGCGTAGGTGCAGCAGCCGAACTCGGTGATGGCGGCCGGCTTGCCGTGCGCGGCGAGCCTGGCCAGGCTGGCGGCGTACTCCGCCGCGTTGCCGGCGTCCCGGTAGGCATCAGCGGCCGCGATGTCGAATGGCGCCCAGTCGACCGGCTCCCAGGTGCCGGATGCGTAGCTGATCCGCCCGCTGAACCGGCCGCGCGCGTCTGCGACGACGGCGGCCAGGAGGTCATTGAGCCTGCCGGGCATCGCCCCGAACGCGGCGCGCGTCTCCGGGCCCCGGGACGTCAGCCCCGTGATCCGCTCGTACACGGTGCCGCCCGGCAGGATGCCGGAGCAGAACAGGCTGATCTCGCAGCCGGTCACCAGGACCACCTCGGCGCCGGCCTGGCGCAGCCGCTCGGCGCGATCGGCGCAGTCCGCCAGCACCTCACCGAGCTCGGCCAGGCTCAGCTCGCACGGGAACGGCGCGAGCCAGACCTCCAGCCCGGCCGCGGCGGCCAGTTCGCCGGCGATGCTCAGCCGCTCCGGGTCGCCCCCGCTGATCCGGACCGCCGAGCAGTGCAGGTCGGTGGCGATGATCTACAACTCGCGCTCGACGACGGCCGGGTCGAACTGCTCCCGGCTGCTGCGCCCGCCGGGGAAGAACCCCGTGTCGTAGTTGATGCCCCTGCCGCGCATGCACCCGCTCCCTCCTGGCCCTGACCCGCCAGTTCCGCGAGCGCCCGGGCTAGCGGATCTCGCCCTCGATCAGCTTCTCCATCGGCCCGACAGCCAGGCCGCCGAGCATGATGGCCAGGCCGATCGCCCCCAGCAGCATGACCGTGCCCATCCAGACCATCGTGGTGACCGGCAGGGTGAACGCGCCCACCAGCCGGGCGATGCAGTCGGCCAGCAGGGCGCCGCCCCAGATGGAGCTGAACGCCAGTTCCAGGCGGCGGAACTTCGGGCTGCTGGCGGCCAGCCTGTTCCACGCCGCGGTCCGGTCCGCCGACCCGCGGGTCACGAAGACCCGCAGGCCCTCTGACATCAGCGGGCGGCGCAGCGCTACCGACCCGAGGATGGCCAGGGCGATCACGCTGCTGATGACCGAGTCCTTGGCGATCATCATGCGCGGGTCGCCGGTCCAGAAGCTGACCGCGATCCCGGCGATATTGACCGCCAGCATGAGCATGGCCAGCAGGTTGAGCCGCCGCTCGGCCACAATCGCGAACACCGAGCGGATGACCGGCACGATGCTGCTCAGCGCCAGCGACAGCCACAGGCTGAGGCCGAGCGCGTCCCGCATCAGGTAGTAGCTGCCGAGCGGGACCCCGACGTCGATGGCCAGCGACCGCAGTGAGCTCGCGGTCGCCTTTGCGCGCCCGGTCTCCGCCGTCTCGGCAGCCTGTGCGGCCGGAGCCGCCGGGGAGCCGGCCTCCGGGGCCGCGCTGGCCGGGCAGAGCGATGGGGTGGCGGTCATCGCGAGGGTCTCCGAGTCGTGGTCGCTGAGCATGAACACAACTTTAGGTCGAGCATAATTTTCTGTCAAACACAAAAATGTGCTCGACCTAAAGCCTCTGTTAGACTGCGGGCATGACCTCGGGACTGCGGGAGCGGAAGAAGCGGGAGACGCGGCAGGCGATCTCCGATATTGCCACGGCGCTGTTCGCCGGGCGCGGCTTCGATGCGGTCACTATCTCGCAGGTAGCCGAGGCCGCCGGGGTGGCCAAGATGACCGTGACCAACTACTTCCCGCGTAAGGAGGACCTGGTCTTCGACCGCGCGGACACGATCATCTCGGGACTGGCCGATGCCATCAATGCCCGCCGGCCGGGCGAGAGCATGCTGGCCGCGGTGCGCCGGTCCTACGCCGAGGCTGTCGAGCGGGCTGACGTGACGCTCGGGCTGGTCGGCCCGGAGTTCGCCCGCATGATTCAGGACAGCCCGGTGCTGGCCAGCCGCGGCCTGGAGATCCTGGCCGCGCGCGAGCAGGCCCTCGGCGACGCGATCGCGGCCGAGACGGGCCGCGACGATGTCCTGCAGCGGCTCGTGGCCGCGCAGCTGGCCTCGGTGCACCGCGTGCTGTTTGCCGAGGGCAGCCGGCGCAGCCTGGCCGGGGAGTCGCGCGCGCAGATCCTGGCCGCGCTGGCCGCGGCGGCCGAGCGGGCCTTCAATCTCCTCGAGCCCGCTCTCGGCGATTACGGCATCCGCCCGGCCCCGCCCGCCCCGGCCGAGCCCGCCCCGGGCTGAGTCAGCTCCGCCCGGCTCCGCCCGCTCCGGCTGAGCCCGCCCCGGCTGAGTCAGCTCCGGCTGGTCCAGCCCGCTCCGGCAGCAATGGCAGTCCCGACCCGCGGGCCAGCCCCAGGTGCGGGGCCGAACTGGGCCGCCGGCTGATAGCCTGCCGGCTCCCGCCCCGCACACCGAAAGCGGCCCGACCTTGACCACCGCCTCCGGCCAGCCCCCTGCTGACGGCCAGCCCGCGGACGGCCCGTCCCCCGCCGCTGGCCTGCCTCCCGAGGTTGAGGCCACCGCCGCCGAGGTCGAGGCAGCCGTAGCCGAGCGCACCATCTTCTTCTCGGACGCGGTGGTGGCGATTGCGATCACGCTGCTCGCCCTGGCTCTCCCGCTGCCCACCGGCTCGACCAACCCCGACATGCTGCACTCGCTGGCGGACCACAGCGATGCCTACATCGCGTTCCTGATCAGCTTCGCGGTGATCGGGAATCACTGGAGCGCCCATCGCCAGCTGTTCCGCTACGTCGACCGGCTGAACAAGCTGGTCATGCAGCTCAACATGCTGTGGCTGCTGATGATGGTGATCACGCCCTTCGCTACCCGCCTGCTGTCGGGATCCGGCGGGTTCGGCGTCCGGTTCAGCATCTACGCCCTGGTCCAGGCAGTAGCCGCGCTGTGCATGCTGCTGATGACCCGACAGGTGCTGAGAGCCCGGCTGATGCGGCCGGGGGCCCCCGGCGACGTCGGCGGCATCCACATCACGAACCTGATCCTGATCATCGCGCTGTTCCTGATCTCGATCCCCATCTCGTTCGTGACCGGGTGGGCCTACCTGTGCTGGGTGGCAATCCCCGTCGCGATGCGGATCGCGGAGCGGTACCGCGCCCGCGCCCGGCCGGCCGGCCCCGGCGAGGACGGCTGACCTTCTCTCCCAGCTGCTTTCGGCCGCGTCCATTCCAGGAGTGCAGCCGCCCGGCCGTGCATTCCTGGCCTCCGCCAGGTCTCATACCCGGCTTTACGCCTGCTCGCCCAGCCCCCCGGCGGTTATCGCCATCAGCCGGACCAGGTCACTGTCCCCTTCCGTGCGCGGCGGGTTCCTGATCACGTACTCGCGCATGAGCCGGAAGCATTCCACGAACGCCTCGGCCCGGTCGTTCAGCCGCTCCAGGTCGGCGGCCAGCTGATCATGCCGCGCCTGCTCATCCTCGGTCCAGGCCATTCACGTCGCCCTTCGCCAAGCAGCAACCCTGCTTACAGGATTTCCAGGTTGGCGGCATTTTTAACGCTCACAACCAGATCATCCTGCACAGGCCGCCAGAATGCGCCGCGGCGAAAGCCCGCGATTGCAGCTGCGATCTCCCTCTCGGTATTCATCACCGCCAGGCCCCCGAACGCTACGCGCGCATCTCTTCTTGCTGTTATCAGCGAGCGGAGCATCCGCCGACGTGCCGGGCGCGCGCCAGCCGCCGTGCCCGGGGGCGTGCCGACCGCCGTGCCGGGACGTGCCAGCTGCAGTGCTGCCTGGCTACCAGCCGCGCAGGTCGATGGGCCAGACGTCGACCACGTCCTCGCCCGAGCAGATGTAGAGCTGCTCGTGGTAGGCCATCGTGGGATCGACGTGTGCCGGGATAAGCCGGATTCGCTCGCCCACCGCGCGGACCGGCGAGAACGTAACGTGCTCGTCGGACAGGAACCACAGCGTCGACCCCTCGATCTCCGGATTGCCGTGGTCCATGCCCATCGTCTTGAGGCCGGCGTCGGCCACCGACCATTCCGGGCTGGTCGAGATCACCGTGGCCAGCACGAACAGCGCCTGCCTGAACGGCAGGCCAAGCTTGCCGTAAGCGGTGTCCATGAGCGCGTACGAGCCGGCCTGGATCTCGCTGGCCCACGTGTTGATCGTGTAAGTCCCGGTACCGCCCGCCGAGATCAGCTCGCCGCCGACGTCGGCGTGCGCTGCCATGAGCTGCTCCATCGACTCCCGGCACTGCCGCTCACGGTCGGCAGCGTCGACCACCTGGACCACGTGGCCCTCGTAGCCCATCACGCCGCGCACCTGCAGGCCGCGGGACCGGGCCAGGTCGGCCAGCCGGCCGGCGTCGCCCGGCGCGCAGCCGCACCGCGGCAGGCCGACATTGACGTCGATGAGGACCTCGGGTACCCCGCCGGTCACCGCCGCCTCGATGGTCTGCGGCGAGTCGACCGCGACCGTGACCCGCGCGCCGGCCTGCACCAGCTTGCCGAGCCGCCGCGCATCCAGGACTTCGTTACCGAGCAGCAGGTCCTCGCCCAGCCCGGCGGCGGCCATGCCCTCGCACTCACGGATCGTCGCGCAGGTGAACGACCGGTGGCCGGCCTCGGCCTGCCGCCGCGCCAGCCCGGTGCATTTGTGGGCCTTGACGTGCGGGCGCAGTCGCGACCCGGGCAGTGCCTTCGCCATGACGGCGATGTTGTCGGCCAGGGCGCCGGCGTCGGCGATGAGGGCAGGGGTGGGCAGGTCGGCGACCTTGGCCGGCGTCATGCCCGCTGTCCGCGGCCCGGCCCGGCTGCACAGGGTGTGATCATCATGAACAAGTCGTACCACTTCACGTCCGCCCTGTCGTGAACCGCAGGGACTCCTGCCGCGGCTCACGCCGCGCCCCGGCGGGTCCGTGCTGCACCGGCAGCGGCCGGGGCATGCCCTGGGCCTACCTGACGGCCGGGCCGTGGCTAACCCCGCCCCAAGGACGGGGGCTTGCGCCACCGTCCACGTCGGGGCCGGGCACCGGCAGCCCGGCGGCCGCGCGGCGCCCGGACGGCGGCTGGGCGGCCAGGTCAGCCGGACGCTAGGGTCAGCTGGTGACCAATCGCGCGATCTTGATCACGGGCGCCTCGCGGGGCATCGGGCGGGCCATCGCGGAAGCCTTCGCGGCGGCGGGCGACCGGGTGGCGGTGCACTACGGTGCCTCGGCCGACCGGGCCGCCGAGGTGCTGGCCGGCCTGCCGGGTGCGGGACACATCCGGGTGCAGGCCGACCTGTCCGATCCGGCTGCCGTCCGGGCCATGGTGGATCAGGCGGCCAGGGAGCTCGGCGGGCTGGACGTGCTGGTGAACAACGCCGGGATCTTCGAGGCGCACCCGATCACTGAGGTGTCCTACGAGGAATGGCAGGCCGCCTGGCAGGCGCACATCGGGATCAACCTGCTCGGCGCGGCCAACGCCTGCTGGTGCGCGGTGCGGCACATGCAGGCGGCCGGCGGCGGGCGGATCATCAACATCTCCTCCCGCGGCGCGTTCCGCGGCGAGCCGGGCCAGCCTGCCTACGGCGCCAGCAAGGCCGGCCTGAACGCGCTCGGCCAGTCGCTGGCCCGGGCGCTGGCCCCGCACGGCATCGCGGTCACCGGGATCGCGCCGGGGTATGTCGAGACCGACATGGTGACCGAGGACCTGGCCGGCCCGGCCGGCGACGGGATCCGCGGGCAGAGCCCGTTCAACCGGGTGGCCACCCCGGCCGAGGTCGCCGCCGCGGTGCTGTTCCTGGCCTCGCCGGAGGCCGAGTGGGCCAGCGGCACCATCATCGACCTGAACGGCGCTTCCTACCTGCGGAGCTGATGCACCGATGCGGACCGAGCTGCTTGAGGTTGCCACGGGCACGAGCGAGACCGTGCTCAACCTGACCCCGCACTGCCAGAAGTTCGTCACCGACGTGGCCGGCGGCGGCGACGGGCTGCTGCACGTATTCGTGCCGCATGCCACGGCCGGGCTGGCCATCCTGGAGATCGGCGCTTACAGCGACGCCGACCTGCTGGCCACGCTGGCCGACCTGCTGCCGGCCGACAACCGGTGGCGGCACGCGCACGGCTCGCCGGGCCACGGCCGGACCCACGTGATGCCGGCGTTCATCGCGCCGTTCGCGACGCTGCCGGTGGTGGGCGGCTCGATCGCGCTGGGCACCTGGCAGTCGATCGTCCTGGTCGATCTCAACCGCGACAACCCGCACCGCAACGTCCGCCTCTCCTTTCTCAGCTAGCACGCCAGTCGCTGAGCAGCATGCGGGTTTTCTTATCGTGCGGGGTTGTGCTGGTCCCTGCAGGCACAATCCCGCACGTTAATCCCGCCAGGCCGCGGCGCGGCCGGCTCGGCTAAGCAGGGCGGGCACGCGGCGAGACTGAGCTGGGCGGGCAGCGCCAAGGCCTGAGCAGGCTTCACGCGGCGAGGCTGGTCAGAAGTGGCGCGGCGGGGCTGGGTGACTCAGGCGGGTCACGGCTCGACGAGGATGACGACGAGGGCGCGGGGGCCGTGCACGCCCTCGACCCGCTCCAGCTCGATGTCGCTGGTCGCCGACGGGCCGCTGATCCAGGTCAGCGGGCGGTCCGCGGTCCCGGCCAGCCGGGCGACCGCCTCGGGTACCAGCTCGACCACCTGATCGGCGCGGACGATGCACAGGTGATAGTCGGGCACCAGCGTGATGGCCCGCCGCCCCTGATCGGGTGAGCCGTCCAGCACGATGGTGCCGGTCTCGGCGACGGCCACGGCGGCTCCGGTCACCACGCCGTCCAGCTCGTCCAGCGCGGCCGGGCTCAGTACCTCGGGCTGGCCATCGACGATGACCTCGGCGCCGGCGCGCGAGCGGATCGCCAGGTCCAGGCCCGCCGGCACGACCAC
>DASUBV010000063.1:0-12138 GCA_035763085.1 Streptosporangiaceae bacterium
CTGCTGCGCAAGGCGCAGTTCTTCGTGCCGGGCGGGACGCCGAGCGCAGATTTCCGGGATGTCCGCCGGGCCGGCGGCCGGGCCGCGGAGGAGTTCTACCGGGAACGATGGCGCCACGACAAGGTCGTGCGATCCACCCACGGCGTGAACTGCACCGGGTCATGCTCGTGGAAGGTGTATGTCAAGGACGGCATCATCACCTGGGAAACCCAGCAGACCGACTACCCGTCCACGGGCCCGGACTCGCCGGAGTACGAGCCGCGGGGCTGCCCGCGCGGCGCATCGTTCTCCTGGTACACCTACTCCCCCTCCCGGGTCCGCTACCCCTACGTCCGGGGCGAGCTGCTGCAGCTGTGGCGCGACGCGCTGCAGCGCTGCGGCGACCCGGTGGATGCCTGGGCACAGATCGTCAGCGACCCGGCCAGCAGCAGCCGCTACAAGCAGGCCCGCGGCAAGGGCGGCTTCGCCCGCTCCAGCTGGGCCGAGGTCAGCGAGCTGATCGCCGCCGCGCATGTGCACACCATCTCCGAGTACGGCCCGGACCGGGTCGCGGGCTTCTCCCCGATCCCGGCCATGTCCCAGGTGTCGTACTCGGCGGGAACGCGGTTCCTCAGCCTGATCGGCGGGACGATCCTGTCGTTCTACGACTGGTACGCGGACATGCCGATCGCCTCGCCGCAGGTATTCGGCGACCAGACCGACGTGCCGGAGTCAGCGGACTGGTGGAACTCCTCCTACCTGATCGTCTGGGGCACGAACCTGCCGATCACCCGGACGCCCGACGCGCATTTCATGACCGAGGCCCGGTACCGCGGGCAGAAGGTCGTCGTGGTCTCCCCCGACTACTCCGACCACACCAAGTTCGCCGACGACTGGCTGCCGGCCGCGCCGGGCACCGACGGCGCGCTGGCCATGGCGATGGGCCACGTGATCCTGACCGAGTTCTTCCGGGACCGGCAGGTGCCCTACTTCACCGACTATGTCAGGACCTACACCGACGCGCCGTTCCTGGTGACCCTCCGGCAGCGCGGCGACGCCTACGTTCCGGACCGGTTCCTGACCGCCGCCGACCTGGGCGAGCAGGGCGACGGGGCGGAGCACAAGACCGTCCTGCTGGACGCGGCAACCGGCGAGCCGGCGGTGCCGAACGGATCACTCGGGCACCGCTTCACCCCGTCCGGCCTGGGGCGGTGGAACCTCGATCTCGGGGACACCGACCCGGTGCTCACCCTGCACGGCCGGCATGACGAGGCCGTCCCGGTGGACCTGCCGCGCTTCGACGCCGGCGAGACCGAGGGCGGCTCGGCCGTCCGGCGCGGCGTGCCGGCCATCCGGGCCGGCGGGCACCTGGTGACCACCGTGTTCGACCTGCTGATGGCCCAGTACGCCGTCGGCCGGGAGGGCCTGCCCGGCGAGTGGCCAGACGGCTACGACGATGCCCGGACGCCCGGCACGCCGGCCTGGCAGGAGCCGATCACCTCCGTGCCCGCCGCGGCCGCGGCCCGGGTGGCGCGCGAGTTCGCCCGCAACGCCGAGTTGTCCCGCGGCCGCTCGATGATCGCCATGGGGGCCGGCACCAACCACTGGTACCACTCCGATGAGATCTACCGGACGTTCTTCACGCTGATCATGCTGTGCGGCTGCCAGGGCGTGAACGGCGGCGGCTGGGCCCACTACGTGGGCCAGGAGAAGGTCCGCCCGCTGGCCGGCTGGCAGCAGGTAGCGTTCGCGCTGGACTGGCAGCGGCCGCCCCGGCACATGACCGGCACGTCGTTCTTCTACCTGCACACCGGCCAGTGGCGGTACGAGGCGTTCGGCCCCGCCGAGCTAGCCAGCCCGCTCGGCCGCGGCCTGTTCAGCGGCCGCACGTTCGCTGACTGCCTGGCCCAGGCATCCCGGCTGGGCTGGACCCCGTCCCATCCGGCGTTCGGCCGCAACCCCCTGGACCTGTGTGATGAGGCACGGGAAGCGGGTGTCCCCGTTCCGGAGTACCTCACCGCAGAGCTGGGCGCCGGCCGCCTGCGGTTCGCGGCCGAGGATCCGGACGACCCGGCCAACTGGCCGCGGGTGCTCACCGTGTGGCGGGCTAACCTGCTCGGCTCGTCCGGGAAGGGCATGGAGTACTTCATGCGGCACCTGCTCGGCACGCACGACGCCGTGCGCGCGGCCGAGTCGCCGGAGCACCTGCGCCCGGCCGAGGTGACGTGGCGGCCGGAGACACCGCGCGGCAAGCTGGACCTGCTCACGGCGATCGACTTCCGGATGACCAGCACCTGCACGTTCGCCGACGTGGTGCTGCCCGCGGCGACCTGGTATGAGAAGCACGACATCTCGACCACCGACATGCACCCGTTCGTGCACTCGTTCAACCCGGCCATCGCGCCGCCCTGGGAGACGCGGACCGACTTCGACGCCTTCACCGCGATCGCCGCTGCCTTCTCCCGGCTGGCAGCGCGGCACCTGGGCACCCGCACGGACGTGGTGGCCGCGCCGCTGATGCATGACACCCCCGACGAGCTGGCCCAGCCCGGCGGGCGGGTCCGCGACTGGAAGGCCGGCGACGGCGCGCCGGTTCCCGGCGTCACCATGCCGCGGCTGGTGACCGTCGAGCGCGATTACCCGGCAGTCGCCCAGAAGATGGCCGCGCTCGGCCCGCTCACCGACACCCTCGGCAGCTCGGTCAAGGGCGTCACCTGGATACCGGCCGAGGCGGTGGACTACCTGCGGCGCGCGAACGGCACCGTCCGCGGCGGCGTCGCCGACGGCCGGCCCGCGCTGACCCGCGACGTCCATCTGGCCGAGGCGATCCTGGCGCTGTCCGGCACCACCAACGGCCAGATCGCGCTGCAGGCGTGGCAGGAACTCGAGAAGCGGACCGGGGTGCGGCTGGCCGACCTGGCCGCCGAGCGGGCCGGCGACCGGATCACGTTCGCCGACACGCAGGTCCAGCCGCGCGCGGTGATCACCTCACCCGAGTGGTCGGGCAGCGAGACCGGCGGCCGCCGCTACTCGCCGTTTGTCGTCAACGTGGAGCGCAAGAAGCCCTGGCATACGCTCACCGGGCGGATGCACTTCTTCCTGGACCACGACTGGATCGCCGAGTACGGCGAGGCGCTGCCCGCCTACCGGCCCCCGCTGGCCTACCGGCGGCATTTCGGCGACCAGGGCCTGGCCGGGGATCAGCAGCCCGAGCTCACCGTGCGCTACCTGACCCCGCACTCGAAGTGGTCCATCCACTCCGAGTACGCCGACAACCTGCACATGCTGCGGCTGTTCCGGGGCGGCCCGGTGATCTGGATCAGCCCGGCGGACGCGGCCGCGATCGGGGCGTCGGACAACGACTGGATCGAGGCGTGGAACCGCAACGGCGTCGTCACCTGCCGCGCG
The DNA here is from genome assembly GCA_035763085.1 of Streptosporangiaceae bacterium. Lineage (GTDB taxonomy): Bacteria > Actinomycetota > Actinomycetes > Streptosporangiales > Streptosporangiaceae > DASUBV01. The sequence continues at coordinate 3,388 of DASUBV010000063.1, forward strand.
GTGGTCAGCCACCGGATGCCGAAGGGCACGGTGTACATGTACCACGCCAAGGACCGGCACCTGATGACACCGAAGTCGGAGATCTCCGGCTGGCACGGCGGCTCGGACAACTCGCTCACCCGGCTGGTGATCAAGCCGACGCACCTGATCGGCGGGTACGGGCAGCTGTCGTTCGCGTTCAACTATTACGGCCCCACCGGCAACCAGCGCGACGAGATCGCCGTCATCCGGCGGCGCTCCCAGGAGGTCGAGTTCTGATGCGGGTCATGGCCCAGATGACCATGGTGATGAACCTGGATAAGTGCATCGGCTGCCACACCTGCTCGGTGACCTGCAAGCAGACCTGGACTAACCGGCCGGGCACCGAGTACGTCTACTTCAACAACGTGGAGACCAAGCCCGGCACCGGGTACCCCCGCCGCTATGAGGATCAGGACACCTGGAAGGGCGGCTGGACCCTGGACCGCCGGGGACGGCTGCAGCTGCGGTCGGGCAGCCGGCTGCGCCGGCTGCTGTCCATCTTCTACAACCCGGACCTGCCGACGATTGACGACTACGGTGATCCGTGGACCTACGACTACCAGACGCTGATCAGCGCCCCGCCGGGCAAGCTGACCCCGAGCGTCCACTCCGTCTCCGCGCTCACCGGCCGCGACATGAACGTGTCGTGGGGCAGCAACTGGGATGACGACCTGGCGGGCGGCCCGGCCGGCATCGCCGACGACCCGGACCTGGCCGGGCTGTCCGACCGGGTGAAGCTGGCCTTCGAGCAGGTGTTCATGTTCTACCTGCCGCGGATCTGCGAGCACTGCCTGAACCCGTCGTGCGTCGCGTCCTGCCCCTCCGGCGCGATGTACAAGCGCGAGGAGGACGGCATCGTCCTGGTCGACCAGGATCGCTGCCGCGGCTGGCGGTTCTGCGTCTCGGGCTGTCCCTACAAGAAGGTGTACTTCAACCACCGGACCGGCAAGGCCGAGAAGTGCACCCTGTGCTTCCCCCGCATCGAGGCCGGCCAGCCGACGATCTGCTCCGAGACCTGCGTCGGGCGGCTGCGGTACCTGGGCCTGGTCCTCTACGACGCCGACGCGGTGCTGGCCGCCGCGGCCACGCCGGACCCGCAGGATCTGTACCGGGCTCAGCTGTCGGTGTTCCTCGATCCCGAGGACCCCGATGTTCAGGCCGAGGCCGCCCGGCAGGGCATCCCGGCCGACTGGATCGACGCGGCGCGGCGCTCCCCGGCCTACGCGCTGATTGCCCGGCACCAGGTGGCGCTGCCGCTGCACCCGGAGTACCGGACGCTGCCGATGGTCTGGTACATCCCGCCGCTGTCCCCGGTCGCCGACGTGGTGCACGCGGCCGGCTACGACGAGGCCGACCCCGACCAGGTGTTCGCCGCTATCGAGGCGCTGCGGGTTCCCGCCGAGTACCTGGCCAGCCTGTTCACCGCCGGCGACCCCGGCCCGGTGCAGCGGGTGCTGCGCACGCTGACCGCCGTCCGCAGCCTGATGCGCGCCGAGCAGCTCGGCCTGGCCGTGCCGGACGGGCTGGCGCAGTCGGCGGGCACGACAAAGGAGAGCCTGCGCGACCTGTACCGGCTGCTGGCCATCGCCAAGTACGACGAGCGCTATGTCATCCCGCCGGCGCATGCCGAGGACGCCGGCCGGCTGATGGCCCAGCACGAGCAGCTGTTCTGCGCCCAGCCCGGCGGCCCGGACTCCTTTCACCCGCCCGGCGAGCCGGACTTCCGCGACGACGACGGGCGGCTGCACCTCAACATCTCCCCGCGGGACGGGTCATGAGCGGCAGCCCGTACAAGCTGGCGTCGGTTCTCCTGCAGTACCCCACCATGGCGCTGTTCGAGGGGCTGGACGTGCTGGAGGCCGCGGCCGCGGAGCTGCCGCGGTCCTGCTCGGCCCCGTACGGCCGGTTCCTGGCCTGGCTGCGGGCCACCCCGCCGCCGGAGGTGGCTGAGCATTACGTGGCCACCTTTGACCTGCGCCGCCGCTGCGCGCTGTACCTGACCTACTACCGGTACGGCGACACGCGCCGGCGCGGCATGGCGATGCTGGCCGTCAAGACCGCCTACCGGACGGCGGGACTGGAGCCATCCGGCAGCGAGCTGCCGGACTACCTGCCGCTAGTGCTGGACTTCGCGGCGCTGCACCAGGGCGGCGAGAAGCTGCTGCGCGCGCACCGCGCCGACCTGGAGCTGCTGCTCCGCGCGCTGCGCGAGGCCGGCTCGCCCTATGCCGAGATCATCGATGCGGTCTGCGCGCAGCTTCCGGGCCTGCGCCGCCGGGACCAGGTGCTGGTGAGCCGGTTCTGGGAGTCCGGCCCGCCCGGCGAGCAGGTAGGGCTGGAACCGTTCGCACCGCCGGAGTACATGGAGGCCTCCCGATGACCAACGCCAGTGCCGGGCAGATCTTCTTGTGGGTGGCGCTGCCGTACCTGGCGCTCGGCATCTTCGTCGTCGGGCACATCTGGCGGTGGCGCTACGACCAGTTCGGCTGGACCAGCCGGTCCACGCAGCTGCAGGAACGCCGGCTGCTGAAGTGGGGCTCTCCCCTGTTCCACTACGGCACGTTCGCCGCCATCGGCGGTCACGTCATCGGCATCCTGATCCCCGAGCGCTGGACGCGCGCCATCGGCATCCCCGAGCCGGCCTACCGGTGGTTTTCCGCCGCGGCCGGCATCGTCGCGGCCGTGCTGGTCATCGCCGGGGTGATCATCCTGGCCGGCCGCCGGCTGCTGGTGCCCCGAGTCCGGGCTACCACCAGCGGTGTTGACTACGTGGCGCTGATCCTGCTGCTGGTCATCATCGTGACCGGGATCGTCCCCACGCTCTTCGTCAACCTGCTCGGTCATGGTTATGACTACCGGGTCAGCGTCGCGCCGTGGTTCCGCGGCCTGTTCAGCGGCTCCCCCGCCGTCACCGCCATCGCGAACGCGCCCATTGTCTACCAGGTCCATGCCGCTTCGGCGTGGCTGATCTGGGTGGTGTGGCCGTTCAGCCGGCTGGTGCACGCCTGGAGCGTCCCGCTGTGGTACCTGTGGCGGCCGTTCATCGTCTACCGCAGCCGCAAGGCCGCCCAGCCGGCCGAGCCCGGTACCAGCGGGCGCCGGTGGCGCAAGATCGGCGTTCCCTACTAAGCCCGGCCGTCAGGGAACCGCGAAGGCGTGCGCATGAGCGCTGCCAGACAGGCCCGCCCGGACAGCAGGACGGCCACGGCCATCCGGGACCTGCACCCGGGCTACTTCGCATTCGTGATGGCCACCGGCATCATCTCCACCGGGGCGTTCCTGCTCGGGCCGTCGTGGCTGTCGCTGGCCCTGCTGGCAGCGGCCTGCGCCGGGCTCGCCGTGCTCGCCGTCGCGCTGATCCTCCGGCTGGTTTTCTTCCGCACGGCCATCGCCACGGACCTGAAGGCCCCGGACAGGGTGTTCGGGTTCTTCACCATCACCGCAGGCCTGGATGTACTCGGCGTCAGGTTCGCGTTCGCCGGCCACCCGCTGGCCACCGCGATCCTGGCTGCCCTGGCCGCCGCCATGTGGCTGGTCCTGACCTACGGCGTGCCGGCCAGCCTGCTGCTGGCCCGGGCAGGTGACTCGGTTCTCGGCGGCGTCAACGGCAGCTGGCTGCTGTGGGTCGTCGCCACTCAGTCGCTGTCGATCGGGGCAGCGATCCTGGTCCCGGTCTGGCCATCCCAGGCGGGCCTGCTGGCGCCGGTGGCAGCCGGGCTGTGGTGCGTCGGGCTGATGCTGTACCTGATGATCGTCGCGCTGATCCTGCTGCGCTGGCTGACCGTCCCGATGACACCGGCCACGCTCGGCCCGCCCTACTGGATTCTCATGGGGGCCACCGCCATCTCCGTGCTGGCCGGAACCAGGGACCTGGCCCTCCCGGCCAGCCTCCCCGTCGTGCGGGCGACCGCCGGCTTCATCGAGGGGTTCACGTTCACCTTGTGGGCATTCGGCACCTGGTGGATCCCGCTGCTGGTCATCCTCGGCTTGTGGCGGCACATCCGCCGTCACTGGCCGCTCACCTACGAGCCGACCCTGTGGAGCGTGGTGTTCCCCCTCGGCATGTACAGCGTGGCCACGCTAACCCTCGGGAAAGCGGCGCACCTGACCTTCATGGAACCTCTCGCCCGCGTCATGCTGTGGGTCGCCGTCGCCGCCTGGGCCCTGGTCGCCGCCGCGTTCCTCGCGCAGTTCCGGCGGCCGGGAAAGGCACGCCCGGAACGCAGCCGCGCGGCTCAGCCACCGCCGGGGACAGCGACCTGATGCTCCGGGCACGGGCGGCGGCGGCCGGGTTCTGGCCGCAGGTCACGGGATTCCGGTAGCAGGGGGCTGCTGGTGTGCCCTGCTGGTCTTCCGGGCAGGATAGCTGCCCGGACGTGCGAACCCGCCGGACAGGAAAGGAAGGTCCCGGTGCAGAAGCTGTCCCTGGAAGCACTGGCGAGAGAGCTGCTAGGACGGGCCGCGGAGGCGGCCGGCGGCCGCACCGCGCAGACAGTCGTCGGCGGCCACGAGCGAACGCTCCGGCAGACCGTCATCGCCATGGTGCAGGATGCTGCCCTGACCGAGCACGCCAACCCCGGCGAGGCCAGCATCTACGTGCTGCGCGGGCGGGTCCTGCTCACCGCCGGCGACCAGGCCTGGGAAGGCCGGGAGGGTGACTTCCTCATCGTTCCCGACGCTCCGCATAGCCTCCAGGCTGTCCAGGACGCGGCCGTCCTGCTCACCGTCGCCAAACGGGCCTGACACGGCGCGCCGCCCGGATCCGCCCGGAGCCGGGCGCTGCCCGGCGCTGGCGCGGCGGGGTCGCCGCCGGACAGCCCCGCCGGCGACCGCCGTCGTCAGCGGGTGAAGCTGGCGGTGCCCAGGAGCTGGTGGCCGCTGGAGCTCGTCACGGTGACCACCGAATCGGTGATGGTGACGTTGGGCGGCGGCGTGAAGCCACTCGCGACCGTCTGGTTCTGAGCCAGCGAGTAGGTGAATACCCGGTGGCCGGCGCGGAGCACAGGGCTGCCCGGCCGCGTGTAGTGGTAGGAGACATCGACGGTGATGTCGGACGGCCCGCCCGGGCAGCCGAATGTCCAGGCCGGGTTGAGTCCGCCCAGTACCGACAGGCCGCATGGCCCGGCCAGCGTGGCTGACCGGTCGAAGCACCCGGACCCGAGTACGACGCCATTCGCGCTGATCGTCGTGCAGGCGTGGTAAATGGTCCAGCCCAGGGGGAGCAGGATCGCGTCGTGGTACGGGCTGCCCGCCGGCACGGTCTTCTGGATGGTGTCGTTGTAGCTCACCGGCCGGGGCGGGTAGGCGCTGTTCATCGCGGCGTCGCTGACGTCGAAGGTGACGGTGGTGGTCTTGGTGCAGCTGACCGTCCACAGGGCGGTCATGGCGCGCAGGCTGGTAACCGTGCAGGTGCGGGGGGCGGCGGCGTGACCGGCCGGCGCGGTGGCACCGAGAGCGGCGGGCGCGCTGGCGCCGAGCACCGCAGCTGATGCGCCGGCGATGGCCAGCGCGGTCGCGAGCCGGAGTCGTCGTAGTCGTCCCACTAAGTGCCTCCTATGCGGCTGTAGTTGCCCGTCTGGATCCGCGGGCAAATGGCTCGGTGATGTTAACTAGCGCACCTTTTGCCGGCATAGTTCCATTTGCGCCAATGTCACAGATACGTCACCTTCCGCAGCGGCCGGGCACTGCCGCCAGCCGCAGGCACACGCACGCCGGCCTGCTCAGGGAAGCCTCGCCGCGGCGGTACCGTGACCTCCTGGGGCCAGGGCCCAGCCTGCCCCGGCAGCGAGAATCGGGGAGTCATGGCACTGGTCGACAACGCTGTCTACGTCGATGGCCGGCGCACCGCTGACCCGCGCAGCCTCAACGAGACCTATGAGCTGATGCGGGAACGGCAGGGCATGGCCTGGATCGGCCTCTACCGCCCGGACCCCGCGCAGATCCGGTCCGTGGCCGAGGAGTTCGACCTGCACCCCCTTGCTGTCGAGGACGCGATCGCGGCGCACCAGCGCGCCAAGCTGGAGCGGTACGGGACTACCTTGTTCACCGTCCTGCGGCCGGCCCGGTACCTGGATGAGGTGGAGCGCGTCGAGTTCGGCGAGCTGCACGTATTCACCGGGAAAGACTTCGTGGTCACCATCCGGCACGCCGAGGCCCCCGATCTCGGCCAGGTCCGCGACCGGCTGGAGCAGGCGCCCGGGCTGCTCCGCCTCGGGCCCGAGGCGGTGCTCTACGCCATCCTGGACCAGGTCGTCGACGAGTACGCCCCCGTGGTGGCCGGCCTGCAGAACGACATCGACGAGATCGAGAACCAGCTCTTCCAGGGCGACCCCGCGGTATCCCGCCGGATCTATGAGCTGTCCCGCGAGGTCATCGAGTTCCAGCGGGCCGCCGGCCCGCTGCTGGGGATGCTCTCCGCCCTGGAAGGAGGCTTCGAGAAGTACCAGGTGGACCTGGAACTCCAGCGCAGCCTGCGTGACGTGCACGACCACGCCATCCGCATTGTCGAGCGCGCCGACTCCTTCCGGGCCCTGCTGCAGAATGCGCTCACCGTGCAGACCACGCTGGTCGGCCAGCGGCAGAACGATGAGATGCGCAGCCTCACCGAGGCCAGCCTCGCGCAGAACGAGGAGGTCAAGCGGATCTCCGCCTGGGCCGCTATCCTCTTCGCCCCGACCCTGGTCGGGACGATCTACGGGATGAACTTCCGGCACATGCCCGAACTGCACTGGCTGGCGGGCTACCCGCTGGCCATTGCCCTGATGCTCGCCACGTCCATCGTGCTCTACCTCGCCTTCCGGCGACGCGGCTGGCTGTAACGCCCGGTGCCTGACCGCGATCGCGCGCCATCAGTCCGGCCGCGGCGAGCTCTGGCCCGGGGCCGGGAAGGATGACGACATGACGGTGCCCGGGGCCTTCCAGGTTGCGATCTTCGATGTCGAAGGCGTGCTCATCGACTCGCCCCATGCGCAGGCCTGGCAAGAGGCGCTCCCCGGCCTGACGGGGGGCAAATGGCGCGATGTCCGGGCCCCGACCAGCGATACCCCGCGCCGGTTCAGCGCCTTCCCTGATGCGCTGCGCTTCATCCTGGCTGTCAAGAGCGCGGGAATCCCGGTCGCAGCGGCCGCGCCCTCGCAGGACGCGAAGCTATTCCTGCAGCAGATCCGGCTGGATACCTTTGCCGCCGAGCAACGGCTGCACTACCCGTTCCTGCACGCGGGAATGACGCTGCTCGGCCTCTTCGACGCTGACATCTCAGGTCAGAACGCCGGTGCCGGCAAGCCAGACGCGGACATCCTCAGCACCGCGGCTGACGAGCTCGGCGTCTCCCCCGGCCAGTGCTTTGTGGTGGCGGACGAGGCGGTCAGGATCCAGGCGGCCAGGGCAGCGGGGATGAGCGCGATCGGCGTCGCCCGCCGCGGCGGCGGCGAGCAGCTCAGCCGGGCGGGCGCTCATCTGGTGGTCACGGCCCTCGATGACATTTCGATCGCGGCTCTCGCCGAAGGCCGGCTTGAGCGGCGCAGCTCCGCCGCAGAGCTGCAGCGACGGCAGCAGGAGCACCCGCCGAGTGCCTGGAGCCTGGTCTATCAGGGCTTCGAGCCTGAGAACCAGGGGCTACGCGAGACCCTGTGCGCGCTTGGCAACGGCTACGTCGTCACTCGCGGAGCCCTGCCCGAGGCGCGAGCCGACGAGATCCACTACCCGGGCACCTATGTGGCGGGCCTGTACAACCGGCTGCAGACGCCCGTGGCTGGCCGGATGATCGAGAACGAAGATCTTGTCAACGTGCCGAACTGGCTGCCGCTGTCATTCCGCGCCGCAGGCGGGGCATGGTTCGACGTGCAGGACGAGGGGGTCCTGGACCACCAGCTGGAGCTGGACCTCCGGCGGGGCGTTCTCATCAGGAAGATGCGCTGGAAGGATGCCGCCGGGCGCGTGACCAGCATGGTCCAGCGACGCCTGGTCAGCATGAAAGACCCGCACCTCGCGGCGCTGGAAACAGAGTTCACAGCCGAGAACTGGACGGGGACGCTCGAGGTCTGGTCGGGGCTGGACGGGCGGGTAGTCAACTGCGGGGTCAGGCGCTACCGCGATCTGAACGGGCGGCACCTGTCCGTGCTGCACGCCGCTGAGGCCGGTCACGAGACCATCGAGCTGCAGGCCGAGACAAGCCAGTCGCATGTCCGGGTTGCGCTGGCCGCCCGCACCAGGGCCGTTGCCGGCGGCGGGCCGGTGACCCCGGGCCGCCGGCTCGTCACCGAGCCCGGATTCGTGGCGCACGCGCTGATGCTCGAGCTGGAGCAGCACCACCCGGTCACCGTGGAGAAGGTCGCGGCGCTGTTTACCTCACGGGACCGGGCTATCTCCGAGAGCCTGCTGTCGGCGCGCCTGGCCGCGCAGACAGCGCCCGGGTTCGGCGGGCTTGAGGCACGGCATGCAGCGGCATGGGAGACGCTGTGGAACCGGTTCGACGTCGAGATTGACAGCGTCAATAAGTGGGTGGAGTCCGTTCTGCACCTGCACGTATTCCACCTGCTCCAGACCGTCTCGCCGCACTCGGCCATCCTGGATGCGGGGGTACCGGCCCGCGGCTGGCACGGCGAGGCCTACCGCGGCCACGTCTTCTGGGATGAGATGTTCGTCTTCCCGTTCCTGAACTTGCAGCGGCCGTGGCTGGCCAGCGCGCTCCTCGACTATCGCCGGGAGCGCCTCGGCGCGGCCAGGGCGGCG
>DASUBV010000064.1:0-2254 GCA_035763085.1 Streptosporangiaceae bacterium
GTGACGGGGGAGGGCTCGATCGGGGGCCGCCGGGTCGCGGTGGCGGCGTGCGAGTTCGGTTTCCTGGCCGGCTCGATCGGCGTGGCGGCAGCCGAGCGGCTGGTGAGGTGCGTGGAGCGTGCCACCGCCGAGCAGCTGCCACTGATGGCCTCGCCCGCATCGGGAGGGACCCGGATGCAGGAGGGGACCATCGCGTTCTTGCAGATGGTGAAGATTGCCGCGGCCGTTGCCCGGCACCGGGCCGCCGGTTTGCCCTATCTCGTCTACTTGCGGCATCCGACCACCGGGGGAGTGTTCGCCTCCTGGGGATCGCTGGGACACATCACCGTAGCGCAGCCAGGGGCGCTGATCGGTTTCCTTGGGCCGCGCGTGTATGAAGCGCTGTCGGGAGTGCGGTTTCCTGAAGGGGTGCAGCGGGCGGAAAACCTCTTCGAACACGGCCTGCTGGACGGCGTCGTCCCCCCGGAACAGCTTGCGGGAGTGGCGGCGCGGGCGCTGCGGGTGCTGATGGCGCCGCGAGAGCAGCCCCCTGCCGTTCCCGGTCTGCCCACCATGGCAGCGGCTGATGTGCCGGCGTGGGAGTCCATCCAGCGTTCCCGCCGCCCGGGCCGTCCCGGGGTACGCGAGCTGCTGGCGGTGGCGGCAGCCGACGTAACCCCGCTGCACGGCACCGGGCAGGGCGAGCGTGACCCGGGCCTGGTGATCGCCCTGGCCCGCTTCGGCGGGGCACCTTGTGTCGTGGTCGGCCAGGACCGACGCCGGCAACTGGAAGGACAGCCGCTGGGCCCGGCCGCGCTGCGGGCCGCCCGGCGGGGGATGCGTCTTGCGGCCGAGTTGGCGCTGCCACTGGTGACCGTGATCGACACCGCCGGGGCGGCCCTTTCGCCCGAGGCGGAGGAGAGTGGGCTGGCCGGTGAGATCGCCCGCTGCCTGACCGACCTGGTCACCCTGCCCTCCCCGACCCTGTGCCTGCTGCTGGGACAAGGCGGCGGCGGGGCGGCCCTGGCGCTGCTGCCGGCCGACCGGGTCATCTGCGCCCAGCACGCCTGGCTGTCACCGCTCCCCCCGGAAGGCGCCTCGGTGATTCTGTACCGCACCACCGGCCGGGCCGCCGAACTGGCGGACCGGCAGAAAGTCCGCTCCCTGGACCTGCTGCGAGCCGGCATCGCCGACCAGATAGTGTCCGAACACCCCGACGCCGCCGACGAGACCGGACCGTTCCTGCGCCGGGCCGGGCAGGCCATCGGGCACGCCCTCACCGAGTTGCTGCGCGCGGACCCCGCGGACAGACCGGGTGTTCGTTACCAGCGCTACCGGCGGCTGGGGCTTCCGACCGGGTAACGAGCGAGGGCAGCGGCCCGGGCCTGAGGAAGTAAACGCGTACGGCGCGGTCGCCCGCAAGCCCGGCTGAGCGCACGGCGAAGGTGCCTGACGACAGCGTCCCAGCGCTGGCCTGCCGCGGAAATGCGCCTAAGTGCCCTGTTGACCGCCGAGTAGCACACGGGTCAGCTGGGACCGGCTGTCGAGCAGTTGGTCCAGCGCTGCGGTCAGCTGCGCGCCGGTGACCCGGATCGCGCCGTCCGCGGCGGCCAGGTCTGCCTCGGCGGCGAGCAGCGCCGCCTTGCGCAGCAGCTCGCGCAAGAACGGCGCGGTCGCCCCGCCGGTGCGCTCGACCACTTCATCGAGCCCGGCGTCGTCAAGTACCAGGCTGCCCTGGTACAGGCGCAGCAGCGCACGCCGGGCGTCCGCGTCCGGCAGCGGCAGCTCGGCGGCCAGGTCGACCCGCCCCGGCCGGGCCGCCAGCGCGGGTTCAAGCAGGTCGGCCCGGTTAGTGGTGAGAGGTGATCGAGCAGCACCCGGCGCAGCGGCTGATCCTCGGTGCGCGCCATGCGAACCGTCCGGTGCGCCAGCTTGCGTGCGAGCCTGCCGACGTCTGCGATTTCCGGCCTGGCATCCTCGAATGACTCGCCAAACGATGTCATGGCCGCACTGTATCCGGGCTCCCGGCTCTGTGAGGCTACTCCTCGCCGGAGAACCGCTCCCAGGCGGACTGCCTGGTGATCTGGAGGGCGGCGCCGATGCGCGCCCAGGTCACCTTCCGCTCGCGCAAGATGGTGACCAGCCGCTGGAGCCTGGCCTCGGTCTGCGCGCCCACCGCGGCGACCCGCGGAAGCAGCTCCAGGATCTGCTCGTCGGGCGCCGTTTCCTCCCAGGCGGGCAGCTGCGCCTCCGGCCCGGACGGCTTCTGCTGCTC
>DASUBV010000065.1:0-31640 GCA_035763085.1 Streptosporangiaceae bacterium
GGGGGTGGATCACGCGGCTGGCCTGACCGAGCAGCAGCGCGAGCGCCTGCGGATCATCCGGGAACGCGAGGACGCGGCCTTCCGGGCGCGTGTCCCGGCGTCGCTGGCCCTGGGGTCGCGGGCGCGCGAGAGCATGCCGGCGGGCGTGCCCATGCCGTGGATGGCGGGCTACTACCGGACCCCGCCGCTGTGGGTGGCGGGCGGCAGCGGGCCGCGGTTCACCGATATCGACGGCAACAGCTACCTCGACTTCAACGTCTGCGACATGTCGGCCGTGCTCGGCTACGCCCACCCGCGGCTGACCGAGGTCATCGCCGCGCAGGCCGCGCGCGGCGTACAGCTGTTCCTGCCCGCCGAGCCGGTGCTGGCAGTATGCGAGCAGCTGCGGCTGCGCTTCGGGCTGCAGCACTGGCAGTTCACCTTGTCCGCGTCGGCCGCTAACACCGAGGCGCTGCGGATCGCGCGGTTCGCCACCGGCCGCCACGGCGTCCTGCTGTTCGACGGGAAGTACCACGGCCAGCTCGAGGACACGCTGTGGTCCGGCGCCGGCACCGAGGCGGAGCCAGAGGAACTGGGCCTGGGCCCGGCCGCCCCGGCCGACCTGGCCGTGGTCGACTTCAACGACCTGGACGCGGCCGAGTGGGTGCTGAGCCGGGGACGGACCGCCGCCGTCCTGGTGGAGGGCGTGCTGACCAACTGCGGCACAGTCCTTCCCGAGACGGGCTTCCTGACGGGCCTGCGCGATGCCTGCACCCGCAACGGCACCCTCCTGATCATGGACGAGACGCACACCCAGTTCGATTACTACGGGGGCGCAGTCGCCCGCTTCGGCGTCGCCCCGGACCTGGTCACCGGCGGCAAGGGCATCAGCGGCGGCATCCCCGTCGGGGTCTATGGCATGACCGGCGAGCTGGCTGCCCTGGTCGATTCTCATGTCGCCGACGAGACCGGGACGGTGGTGGGCCTGGCCCTCGGCGCCACCCTGGCCGCGAACGCGCTGTCGCTGGCGTGCGCGGAGGTCGTGCTGACCGAGCTGATGCGGCCCGCCGACTACGACCGGATCGTCGCCCTGGGCGAGCGCCTGGCGGACGGGATCGAGTCGGCCGCCCGGCAGCGCGGGCTCGACTGGTGCGCGCACCGGTTCGGCGCCCGCACCGGCTACTGCCTGTTCCCGCAGCTGCCGCGCACCGCGCGCGAGGCGCACGCCAGCCTGGATCCGCTGTTTACCGACACCCGGCGGGTCTATTTTGCTAATCGCGGTGTGTGGGATGCGATTTCCTCGTCAGGCCCGCATCCAGGATTCAGTCACCAGCCAGCCGACATCGATGCCTATCTGGAGATCCTCGACGATTTCCTGACCGAGATGTCCGGGCGCTCCTGACCGACTGACAGCAAGCGGCCGGTTAAATCCGGGTGCTGTCGCTCATCACAGTTCCTTCTAGCGTCGCGGCTGAGAGCGCATGTGGGCCGCCGTCGCCCGCAAGCGCGCTCAGCGGCCGAGATAAGCCCGCTTGAGATCATCGCTGCGCAGCAGGCCAGCCGCGGCACCCGCCAGGACGATCTCGCCGGTGGACAGCACGTAGCCGCGGTCGGCGATCGACAGCGCCATGGCCGCGTTCTGCTCCACCATCAGCACCGCGACGCCCGACTGGTGGATTTCCCTGATGATCTGGAAGTTCTGCTGCACCAGGGCCGGGGACAGGCCCATCGACGGCTCGTCCATCAGCAGCAGGCGCGGCCGGGACATCAGGGCCCGGCCCATCGCCACCATCTGCTGCTCGCCTCCCGACAGGGTGCCGGCGAGCTGGCCGCGCCGCTCCAGCAGGCGGGGGAAGAGCGCATGGACGCGGTCGAAGTCCGCGTCGAGCTTCTCACCGCGGCGCAGCACGGCGCCGAGCTCGAGGTTCTCGCGGACAGTCAGCTGGCCGAACAGGCGGCGATTCTCCGGCACGATGGCGACCCCGCGTGCGATCCGCCGCGGCACCGGCCACTGGGAGACGTCCTCCCCGGCCAGCAGCACGCGGCCGGCCCGCGGCCGGACGATCCCCAGGATGGTCTTCAGCGTCGTTGACTTGCCCGAGGCATTCCCGCCGAGCAGGCAGACGAGCTCGCCCGTGCGGACCTGCAGCGAGATGTTATCCAGGATCCGCATCTGGCCGTAGTAGGTCGTGACGTTGTCCAGGTGCAGCAAGACCTCGGTCATTCGCCCTCCGCCAGGGCCTCGGGATCGCGGCCCAGGTAGGCCTCCACCACGGCCGGGTGAGCGGCGACATCGTCGAAGCCGCCCTCGGCGATCTTGACGCCGTGGTCGAGCGCGATCACCCGGTCCGAGCACCCCGCGACCACGTGCATGTCGTGCTCAATGACCAGGATCGCCAGGTCCCGCTCGTCCCGCAGCCGCCCGATCAGCTCGGTGATCTCGTGCGTCTCGGCGGGATTCATCCCGGCGGCCGGCTCGTCCAGGAGCAGCAGCCGGGGCCGGGTGGCCAGCGCGCGGGCGATCTCCAGCCGCCGCCGGTTGGCATAAGACAGGGAGTAGGCGGGCTGGTCCCGGCGGTAGCCGGCCAGGCGCTGGCCGAAGAACGACAAGATCTCCTCCGCCTGCTCGCGGACCGCGCGCTCCTCGCGCCGGGCCCGGGGCAGCCGCAGGATGGACTCCCATGGCATGGCCTTCGTCCCGCCATAGGTGGCGGCCATGACATTCTCGATGACCGACATGTTCAGGAACAGCCGCAGGCTCTGGAAGGTCCGCGCGATTCCGAGCCGGGCGATGGCGTGCGGCAGGTGGCCAGCGATGGACCGCCCGGCGAAGCGGACATCCCCGCCGCCCGGCTCGTAGATGCCGGTGATCACGTTGAAGACGGTCGACTTGCCGGCGCCGTTCGGGCCGATGATGCTGACCACTTCCCGGCCGCCGACCTGCAGGTCCAGCTCGTCCAGCGCCCGCAGGCCGCCGAACGACAGGCAGACCCGGTCCAGGGACAGCACCGGGTGCGCCGGGGTGCCCGGCACCGGCTGGCCGCCGGCGTCCGGCCGCGCGCCGTCCGCGGTCACGCCGGCACCTCGACGCGGCGCGAGCCGAGCAGGCCCTGCGGCCGGGCGTTCATCATCACGATCAGCACCACGCCGATCAGGATCTGCCGGGTGATCGACGGCTCGGCCACGAGCCGGGCCTCCCACACGCACGCCGCGAGGTAGATCGCGGGCGGCAGCAGGGCCGTCCGCCAGCGCCCGCGGGCCTGCACCAGCGCGATCAGCAGGCAGACCAGGACCACGAAGGCGATGTTGCCGGCCGTCTTCGGGCTGGCCGGGACGATCACCCAGTCGCGTACCGCGGTGGCGATCCACCCGGTCGACTGCGGGCCGCCGGCGACGGCCCGGGCGGAAATGGCCCCGGCGACGGCGTGCGCGGCAAAGCCCAGCGCGATCGTGGCGGCGGCCACCGCGGCCAGCTTCCGCCACGGCCGCAGCTTGACCACCAGGGCCACCAGGATCAGCCCGTAGAAGATGTATCCCGCCTCGGTCGGGCTGCGCAGGAACCCGTCGAGGATGATGACCACGACCAGCCCGCCCAGCACCGCCCCGGCGATGCTGCCGGCGCCGCCGAGGATCAGGCCGGCGTAAATCAGGATCAGGTAGGCGGTGTTGAAATCGGGCGGGAACACGCTGATCTGCTGCGCAGCGAACACCGTCCCGGCCAGGGCGGCGATCACCGCGCCGAAGGCGAATGCCATCAGCTTGACCCGGCTGACCGGGATCGTCATCGCCGCGGCCGCCAGGGGATCCTCGCGCACCGCCCGCCAGGCCCGGCCAGTGCGCGAGTTGTCGAGCAGCCGCAGCGCGGCCATGGTCGCCACCAGCAGGATCAGCAGGAGGTAGAAGTAGCCGGCATTGCTGGTCAGCTGGACGCCGAAGGCCTGGATCGGGTCGATGCCGACAATCCCGTTCGGCCCGCCCAGCGTTCGGGGGGCCACGTTGGTGGTGAACTCCAGGAACGCCTCGCCGAAGAACAGCGTGACGATGGCCAGGTAGTCACCGATCAGCCGCCGGGAGGGCAGCCCGACCAGCAGCCCGAGGATGGCCGCGCCGGCCATCACGATGGGCAGTGACAGGTAGGCCGGCAGGTGGATCCCGGCCGCCCCGAGCTGTCCCGAGGACAGCAGCGCGAAGCCGTACGCGCCGAAGCCGAAGAAAGCGACGTAGCCCAGGTCGAGCAGCCCGGCCCAGCCCACGGTGACATTCAGGCCCAGCGCCAGCAGCGCCAGCAGCAGGGCGTTGATCCCGACCTGCAGCTGGAATCCGCCCAGCCCCAGTGCGGGAAGCGCGGCGGCGGCAAGCGCGGCGGCCGCCAGCCGGGGCCACCAGCCGACCCGGCCGGCCAGGCGCTGCGCCTGGCCGAGCAGGCCGGGCAGCTGCTCGTGCCGCCGGGCCTGCCGGGCGACCCACTCATCGGCTCCGACCTCTGGGCCGGCACCGGCGGCAGACGGGGGATCTACGCTCATGCCAGCCTCACACCTTCTGCAGCTGTGCCCGGCCGAGCAGCCCGCTGGGCCGGGCCAGCATGACGGCGATGAGAATCCCGAACACGATCAGGTTGGTGTAGGTCGAGGAGATGTAGCCGGTGATGAACGACTCGGCCAGCCCGATCAGCAGGCCGCCGAGCATCGCTCCGGGGATGGACCCGATCCCGCCGACGACGGCGGCGGTGAACGCCTTGAGGCCGACGAGAAAGCCGATCAGGTTAGTCACCTGATTGAACATGAGCCCGGCCATCACGCCGGCCACCCCGGCGAGCGCGGAGCCGATGAAGAACGTGACCGCGATGGTTGCGTTCACGTTGATGCCCAGCATCTCCGCAGCCTCCCGGTCGGCTGCCACCGCCCGCATCCGCCGGCCGAGGCTGGTCCGGTTGACCAGCATCTGCAGGCCGGCCATCAGCACGGCGCCCAGCACGAGCACCATGATCTGCACGGAGCTGATGGTGACCGGGCCGATGCTGATGCCGCTCGACAGCGAGATGAAATCCGGGGTGTTGTACACCCGGGTCTGGCCGCCGAACAGCAGCAGCGCGGAGTTCTCCAGGAAGAACGAGATGCCGATCGCGGTGATCAGCGGCGCGATCCGGGGCGCGTCGCGCAGCGGGCGGTAGGCGAAGCGCTCGATCGCGAGGCCCAGCCCGCCCGCCAGGCCCGCCGCCAGGACGAGCATGATCAGCACCAGCGCCGGCACCGGGATGGTCAGCGCGCTCGGGCCGCCGAACCACTGGATCACGAAGTAGCCGGTGAAGGCGCCGATCATGTACAGGTCGCCGTGCGCGAAGTTGAGCAGCTTCAGCACCCCGTACACCATCGAGAAGCCGAGCGCGACCAGCGCGTACAGGGCGCCGGTGGTAATCCCGTTCACCAGTTCCTGGACAAAGAAGTCCATGCGCTATGAGTCCTGCCCGCCATGCCGCCCGGCGCGCGCCAGCCCTGGCGGGGCGCGCGCCAGGCGGCGACCTGAGTACGGAGCAATCGCAGTACGCAGCTGGCCGCCCGGCGGTCAGCTGCTGGGGATCAGCTTGTAGTCACCCTTCGAGTCGATCTTGAACAGGAAGAACTTGCCGTTGACCAGGTCCCCGTGGGAGTCGAACTTGATCGGCTGGCCGAGGATCGACGTCGGCTCGTTCGTCTTGCGGACCGCCGCCAGCACGTTGCTCCGGCTCGGCGTCTGCCCGGCCTTGCAGACCGAGGCGATCGCCTCGTCAATCACGTGCGTGGCCGCGAACACCGGCGGGCCGAAGGTGCCGAAGGTGCCGAACTTGCTCTTGGCGGCCTGAGCGAGCGCCGCGTCGGCGGGAATCGCCGTGATGTCCGGGCCGAAGGAGGAGACATAAGAGCCGCTGATGGTGAACGTGCCCGGCGAGAACAGGCCGTCGGTGCCGAAGATCACCGCGCTCTTGCGCTGCTGGGCCAGGTTCCGCCCGAACTGCTGGGCGTTGCCTGCCACCTGCCAGGGCAGGACCACCACCGACGTGCCCGCCGTGACCTTGCTGACCAGCGAGGAGAAGTCGGTCTGGGTCTGCGGGACCGACTCGTGGTCGACCTTGATCCCGGCTGCCTTGAATACCGGGGTCATCGCCGCGACCAGGCCGGTCGAGTACGACTCCTGATCATCGATGATCATCAGTGACTTCGGATGCAGCTGGCTGACGATGTAGCGGGCATCCTGGGGTCCCTGGACGCTGTCCTTGGAGACCACCCGCAGGAACGTGGGGTACTTGCCGGCCGTCAGCGCCTCGGCCGTCGCCGAGCCGCTGATGAATGCCATCCCGGCGCGGGCGAACAGCGGTCCGACGGCCTGGACCTCCTGGCTGCCGGCCGGGCCGACGACAGCCACGATCTTGGAGTTCGAGGTGAACTGCTGCGTCACCGTGGTGGCCTGCGAGGGCTGCAGCTGAGTGTCGCCCTGGGCAATCTTGATCGTCGTCTTGTTGGCCTTGTTGTCCATCGACACCGCGAGCTGCGCGAAGTGCAGCTGCTCGGTTCCGAGCACGGCCACCTGGCCGGTGATCGGGCCCTCGAATCCGATCGTCGCGGCGCAGTTCTTCACCGGGCCAGAACTGGCGGTGCCGCTGCTCTTCCCGCAGCCTGCCAGGGCCATCGCGCCGAGCGCTGTCGCGGCGACGATTACGCGTCCCTTCATGAACGCCTCCGTTCTCCGGGATCCATTGGTGCCGTGCAGCCGAACTGGCTCGTCATCGTGGCGCGCAGAGCGGATTACCCCGGCCAGCCTGCGGCGGTGCGGCCGGAGCGTGAGCGGTCCGGCTAAAGCGCGCGAGATCGTGCGGCTTCCCGCAGGCAGGGCCAGGTCAGTAAGCGGGTGCCGCGGAAATTCCGGTAGCTCACCACACCCCCAGGGCCCCGTCGAATTTGTACGCCGATCAAATCATTGCCGGCACGTCGGTGCAAGAGGTGTAATTGTGTGACACGGCTGGCTGGTGTGATTTCTGGTGACCGAAATACCGGGCCGCTAGGCGTCCGTGCTCCCGGTCAGGATCTCGGCGACCTTGCTCAGGTTGATGTTGCCGCCCGAGACGATGCACACGACCTTGCCGCTGCCCGCCCGGCCGGACAGCGCGGCCGCCGGCGCTAGGGCGCCCGCCCCCTCGGCGATCACCCGGACCCGCTCGGCCAGCAGTCGCACGGCCGCGGCCACCTCATCGACCGGGACTGCCAGCGCCTGGTCCACGAGCCCGGAGACCAGCGGCCACATGCTGTCCAGGACGCGCCGGCTGCCGGAGCCGTCCACGAATGAGGCCTGGTAGTCCACGTCCACCGGTTGCCCGGCCGCGAGCGCGGCCGACAGGGCGGCACCGCCCGCGGGCTCGGCGGTGATGATCTTCGTGGCCGGTCGCAGCGCCCGGACCGCGCTGGCGATCCCGGCCGTCAGCCCGCCGCCCCCGTAGGGGATCACGATGGCGTCCGGGTCGGGCAGGTCCTCCAGGATCTCCAGCCCGATGGTGCCGTTGCCGGCCATCACGCCCGGGTCCTGGACCGGATGCACGAACAGTCCCTCGACACCGTCGATCCGGCTGTCGATGATCACCTGCCACCACTGGCTGTAGGGCAGCTTCAGCACCCGGCCGCCGAGCCGCTCGATTGCGGCCAGCTTCGCCTCGGGCGCGTGCTCGGGCACGGCGATCGTGGCGGGCAGGCCCAGCTCGCGCGCAGCCCACGCGACGCCCTGGGCCATGTTCCCGGCGCTGGCGGTGACCAGGCCGGCGGCCCGCTCGGCCGCCGGCGCGAGCCTGATGGCGTTGGTCGCGCCGCGGATCTTGAAGGAGCTGACGGGCTGCAGGTTCTCCAGCTTGAGGTAGATCTCGGCCGGGGCACCGGAGACATGCAGCCGCACCAGCGGGGTGCGCACCGCGGCCCCCGAGATCCGGTCCCGCGCCGCCCTGATCGCCGCCAGCTCAATCACAGGTCGACCTCCGCTCCCAGGCCGCTGGCCCGCGCCGCCGCCACCGCGGCCTGCGCGGCGGCGAGATCCTCGATGGCCAGGCCGAGCGAGCGGAACACCGTCAGCTCGGCCGCGTCGCGCCGGCCCGGCGCTGTTCCCGCGAGCACCTCGCCCAGCTCGGCCCGGACGTGCTCCTCGCCGGCGATCAGGCCCTCGCGGATCGCCAGCGCGAACTCGCCGGCCTCCTGACGCAGCGACTCCCGGCTATCACAGAACAGAGCGCTGGCGGCCACCGTGGCCGTGTCCAGCTCGCGCGCGGCCGGGGTGCTCGCGCCGACGGCGTTGACGTGGGCCCCCGGCGCCAGCCACTCGCGGCGCAGCACCGGCTCGCGGGAGCTGGTCGCGGTGACGACGACGTCCGCTCCGTCGAGCGCTTCCTGCGCGCTGCCGGCCACCAGCGCCGCGGGGCCGCGGCCCGCGGCGGTGCCGGCCAGCTCGCGGGCGCGGTCCGGCCGCGGGGAGTAGAGCCGCACCTGCTCGAACTGGCCGTCGAGCGCCAGCGCCCGCAGGTGCGCGCGGGCCTGCGTGCCGGCGCCCAGGATGGCCAGGACCCGCGGTCGCGGCCCGGCCAGCGCGCGGGTCGCGACGGCGCTGACCGCCGCCGTCCGGACCTCGGTGACCGCGGCCGCGTTCAGGATCGCCGTCGGCCTCCCGGTCTGGCCGTCGAACAGGGTGACCAGCCCCTGATGCGCGTCCAGGCCGCGCCCGGGATTGGCCGGGATGATGCAGACCGCCTTCAGCCCGAATGCCGCGTCACCGCCTGGCTGCGGCCCGCGCCAGGCGGGCATCAGCCCCATGAACCCGGCCGCCTGCGGCGCGGTCATGACCGACCGGAGCGGCTGGTAGCCGCCGCTGCGGGCGTGCTCGGCCAGCACGTCCGCCATCGCCGCCGCGCAGGCAGCGGGCGAGAGCGCGGCCAGCACGTCGCCGTGATTCAGCATGAGGACTCGCATCAGGCCACCGCGCTTCCGATCGCGTCCAGTTCCTGCCTGGTCAGCGGGCGGGCGAGAGCCTCGCGGACCGGCGCCAGGTGCTCGGGGCGGCCGGGGCCGATCACGATCTGGGTCACCCGGTCATCAGCCAGCAGCCAGGCCAGCGCGAGGCCGGCCATCGACAGGCCGGCCGCGTGCGCCACCGTGTCCAGCCGGGCCAGGGCGGCGAAGGTCTTGTCCTGCAGGAATTCCTGGTAGGGCCCGGGTCGCTGGGTCATCCGCGAGCCCGCCGGGAACGGCTCGGACTGCCGGTACTTGCCGGTGAGCCAGCCGCCGGCCAGCGGGCTGAAGGCCTGGTAGGCGACCTGGCGCCGGGCGCAGAGCGGCAGCAGGTCCTGGCTGTCGCGGCGGGTCAGCAGGGAGTAGGAGTTCTGCACCGCCCGCGGGGCGCCGGCCGCCAGCCAGCCGGCGAGCTGCGCGGCGCTGAAGTTGCTCACGCCGTAGTCGCCGATGAGGCCCTCGTCCGCCGCTGCCGCGAAAGCGGCCACAGTCTCGGCCGCCGGCACGTCCGGGTCGAACTCGTGTGCCAGGTAGAGGTCCACCCGGTCGGCCCCGAGCCGGTCCAGGCTGGCGCGCAGCTGGCGGGTGATCCGCTCGGGCTGCAGCCCGGAGTCGGCGCCCGCGTGCACGGGGTTGTAGGTCTTGGTGGTCAGGCGCGGGCGGAGGCCGCGGGACCGGATCCAGGCGCCGATGGCGCTCTCGCTGCGTCCGCCGCCGTAGGCGTCAGCGGTGTCAAACGCGGTGATGCCGAGCTCCCAGGCGGCATCCATGAGCGCCAGCGCCTGGTCGTGCGTCAGTCCCTGGCCGAAGAACTCAGGTGCCGAGCCGACTCCGCCGAAGTTGCCGCAGCCCAGCACGAAACGGGAGATGGCCGTGCCCGGCGGGCTGGCCGGCTGCGCTGCCGCGGCACCCTCACTCATCTGCCGTGATCACCCGCAGTCGCCATCGGCGTCATTAGACCAGATGCGGACGGGGCGGGCAATGCCCGCGGCCAGGCCGGAGCCCGGCCATGCCGGCGCCTGGCCGGGCCGGGGGAGGGCTTACTGGCGTCGCGCCCGCCGCCGGGTGATGGCCGGCACCGCCGAGCCGGCCAGCAAGACCAGGACGCCGTAGGCACCGAGCGGCGCCGCGGCGGCCGGCCCGAACGCCGCGGCGGCGATCCCGGCTGCGATCGCGAAGTCCCGCAGGGCCGCCGGCAGCAGCACCGACGTCGCCCGGGCAGGCTGCGTGCCGATGGCGAGCAGCCGTCCCAGAACTACTGAGCCCGCCAGGTAGCAGGCCAGCGCGGCGATCGCGCGGGCGTAGGCGGCGTCCAGGCGGATCTGGCTGGCCACCTGCCACAGCAGCACCAGCAGCGCGGCCACGGTGATCAGCCGGATGACGGCGTCAGCGGCCGGGCCCGGCGACCAGGCGGCGCGCAGCGCGACCCCGGCCGCCAGCGGCAGCGCGACGATCAGCGCCAGGTGGCCGAGCAGCTCGGCGGCGGGCACGCTGGCCTGCGCGCCCAGCAGCGACAGGATCGGCCCGGCGGTCAGCACGGTGATGAGCGTGGACCCGGCCAGCAGCGCCGCGCACACCGCGGCCTCACCGCCGGCGATGACGCACAGCGCCACGGTGGCTACCTCGGCCGGGGCGACCCCGGCCGCCAGCATCCCCGGGCGCAGCACGGGGTCGCCGATCAGCTGGCTGGCCGCCCAGGCCAGGGCCGGCAGGGCCACGGTGCTGACGGCCAGCACGAGGGCGATCCGCCGTCCGGCCGACCGCGCGGCGGCCAGGTCACTGCGCCGCAGCGATACCCCGGTCGCGAAGACGAGCACGGCCAGCGCGATGTCAATCCCGTTACTGCCGGACATGGCGCGCCCGGGTGCCGGGGCAGCGACGCTGGCCACCGCGACGGCCAGGACGCCGGCCAGCAGGAAGCGCTCGGCCGCGGCCGCCGCGGTGACCAGCGCTGACCCGGGTTCGCACACGCCGCCTCCGGCCGGTGGGTGCGGGCTGCCTGAGCGGCAGCGGACCTGGCCACGCTAGCGGCCCGCGCCGGGCCGGGCGCGGCCGGCGCGGTCAGCCCAGCAGCCACTCGGGGTGCTGGTGGCGGCCCGGCGCCAGCCGGACGTGGTACAGGCGGCGCCAGTACTTCCCGGTCAGCAGGAACTCGCCGGCGCCCGGCAGCGCCGTGATGCCATTGAGAATGGCCTGCGGATCGCGGTGGCGCTCCCGGATGGCCCGTGCGTCGACGATGTCGGTGACCTCGCCGGTGTCCGGGTCGATCCCGGCCAGGCAGGCCCGGCCGGCGATGTTGGCCCAGATCCGCCCGGCCGCCCACGCCAGGTCGTTGAGCAGGGTGACCCGGCGGCCCGCGCAGCGGACCGCGATCAGGCCGTGCGGCTGCAGCGACCGGGGGTCGCGGAGGATGAGCTCGCTGGTGCCGTCGCTGGTCACCAGCTGGCCGCCGGCGGCGCAGATGCCCCAGCCCTCCCGGTTGTAGGGCACGGTGCCCAGCGGGGTCAGGCTCTGCGGGTCCCAGCGCAGCGCGACTTTCTCCTGGTAGGTGAGCTGCCACAGCTCCGTCCCGGCCCGGCAGATGCTCTCCCCGAACAGCTCGGGCGGCAGCGGCGCGGCCGCGGCGGGCCGCGGGTCGCCGAGCCGGTACTGCAGCAGCGCCGACTCGCCGTACAGGCCGGTGCTCTCCCAGACGGTGTCGCCGGTCACGATCAGGCCCTGGGTGAAGCCGCGGCCGGGATGCGGCAGCCGCCGCACCACCTCCAGCCGGTGGAACCTCAGCACGCGGCGCCGCCCGGCCGGGCTAGCGCGGCAGCCACCGGGCGAGGGCCGGCCGCAGCGGCTTGCTGGAGTACCCGCCGCCGGCCAGCCCGGCGCGGGTCTCGAAGATGTTCCGCGAGCCGAAGTCGCCCGTCAGCACCCACGACCCGGCGGCCGCGGCGAAGTAGAGCGGCAGCATGGCCAGGCCCGCGCACCAGGCGTACTGGGTCGCGTGCCGGGCCTCGTGCGCCAGCAGGGCGCCGCAGCCCGGCAGCGCGGCGCGCTCGGCGCGGGTCAGGATCACGTTGCCCATGGTGAAGGCGGGCGCGACCGGCACGGGCAGCCGGTACCGGACCCCGATCAGCAGGCCGTCGCGGCCGCGGGCCAGGCTGGCCCGCCCCGCGGCGGCCACCAGGATCCCGGCCAGGGTGGAGCCGTTGACGAGGTTGACCGCCATCCGGACCCGGTACCTGGCGCGCACCGCTCACGATCCGCGCACGGGCCCGCTGCCCGGTTCCGGCGCGTTCGCCGGCGTGGCGATGACGGCCTCGGGTACCCGGGCGGCCGGGGGCAGGGCGGGCATGACCAGGCGCAACTCGCTGTGCTCGCGGTGGGCAGTCATGGCGGCACGATGGTAGTCCTCCAGCTCGGCGGTGAAGCCCGGCTGGCCGTACTGGCGGCCGTCCACTAGCGGTCCCTGCGTCCGCTCGATGACCGCCACCACGTCCTCGCCGCTGAGGGTCTTGAAGGTCTCCAGGGCATGCGCCAGGCTCAGCACGTGGGCGCGGTTCTCGGTGAGCAGCGTCTCCACCCGCTGCAGCAGGTCGCCGAGCTTGTCCTCGATCCGGTCGGCCAGCGCCCGCCGCAGGTCGGCCTCGGGGTCCTGGCCCTTCTTGCGCCGGCCGGCCGCGCCGCCGCCGGGCGACCCGACCTCCAGCCGCTTGGCCGTGGAGTACGACGACACTGTCGTCCCCATGCCCCAGAAGCCCTCCATGAACGAGGCCACGGCGGTCGCGGACTCCAGGTCGCCGGACACCCCCGAGGAGCTGTCGTTGTCGAAGAACATCCGCTCCCCGGCCAGCGAGGCGAGCGATACCAGGATGTCGGTCTCGTACTCGCTGCGCCACCGGGTGAACTGGTCCTCGGGCGGGATGCTGGCCACCATGCCGAGGTAGTCGCTGCCCTTCTCGATGGTCGCGATGTCGATCTCCATGTGCTGGCGGCTGCGGTAGGCGATCAGCGCATGGCAGGCCTCGTGCACGGCCACAGCGTGGCGCTCGCGCTCGATGTACTCCACGTCCTCGGGCGGGCCGAGTTCCTTGAGCTGCTTGGCCCGGATGACGTCCGGCCAGGTGATGACGTCGCGGCCAGCCCGGATCGCGGTGATCAGGGCCTCGTTGACCAGGTCCTTGATAGTGGCGCCGGTCGCGTACGGGGTGATGGTGGCCAGCTTGTCGACCTGCTCACCGGTCAGCTCATGCCGGACCTTGCTCAGGTAGCCCTGGTAGGTGCGCACCCGCCCGGCCTTGGACGGGTAGCCGACCTTGTAGATCCGGTCGATACGGCCGGGCCGCAGCAGCGCCTCGTCCAGGGCCTCGGGCAGGTTGGTCGCCATCATGACCAGGATCCGGTACTTGGGCGGCGGCTTGGGCCGCATGCCCAGCGCCCGCCGGACGTACCGGTTGACCAGGCCGCGCGGCTTCTTCAGGCCGGAGATCTCGGTGAGCAGCGCCTCCAGTGTGCCCATCCCGCCGCCGCCACCGCCGCCCATGCCCATGATCTGCTTGCTGCGCCGGGTGTCGGGCTCCTCGGTCTCGGCGGCATGCGCGGCGCTGTTCCGCAGCAGCCGCCACTGGATGTCGCGGGAGAGATAGGAGAAGCCGTGGCAGCCCGGCTGCAGCGGCGCGACCGCGGTCCCGCGCTGGCCCGGCGGGCCGCCCTGGGCCAGCGCGCCGCGCCGGCCCAGCGAGTCGGCCTCGTCGAAAAAGACGATCACCCCGCCGTACCGCAGCGCGAGCCGGCGCAGCTTGCGGAACAGCGACTTGACCTTCAGGATCCCGACGCCCATGAACATGTTGATGAACGCGCCGGGGTCGACGAACACGTAGGGCTTGCCGGTCTCCCCGGCCACCGCCTCGGCCATCAGCGTCTTGCCGGTTCCCGGCGGGCCCCACAGCAGGATGCCGCCGGGCACGTAGCCGCCGCGCGACTCGATCAGGCCCGGGTCCTCCAGGAACAGGATGTTCTCCTTGACCCGCTCCAGGACGTGATCCTGGCCCCAGACGTCGGTGAACCGGGTCTTGATGTCGTCGGGGTAGTAGACGTCCACCCCGCCGCGGGACATGAACCAGAACAGCGCGACGAACTGGATGACGACGAAGAACACCCCGGCCATGATCTGCAGCACGAACGGCAGGGCGTGCCACACCAGCGCCGGCGCCTGCAGCAGGGCCAGCACCGGGCTGGACTTCAGCAGCTTGCCGGCGATCACCGCGAGCACGGCGATCCAGAACACCCAGGTCAGCAGGCGCCAGAGCCGGAACCTGGTCCAGTCCGACAGGCGGCGGCGGGTGACCCGCTCGACCCCGCCGAAGATCCCGCGGACCCAGAACCGGTGATAGCCGCTCCAGTGCTCGCTGATCAGGAAGTGCAACTGGCGGATGAACTCCAGGCCGAACAGCGCGAATACCCAGGCGCCGGTCCGGACCTCGGTCCGGACCGCGTCGTCGAAGCTGACCAGCGGGTTGCCCGCCATCGATGACCACACCAGGACGAACCACAGCAGGGCCAGCAGCAGCAGGAACTTGATCCGGTCCCAGGCCGGCAGCGGCTTGCGGGTCGGCCGGTCGTCGTCGCGAGGCCGGCTGCCGGGCGGTGGCAGGCCCGCGGTGCCGCCCGCCGGCGGCCGGTCTGCGGAGTTGCGCATCGGCGGTGTGGCCATCACGGGTTCCTGACCGTGAATGACGACATGACGGTGTTGATCTTGCCCTGGTATTGCTGGTAGCAGGAATCCAGGCAGTGCACCATGAGCACGTAGACCTCGGTGGCATCGTTGTTGGTCAGGGCGACCTGGTCAAAGGTGTCGGTACTGCCGTCGGGGTAGGTGTAGCTGTAGGTGACGCGCACCCCGTGCACACCCTGGCCGGGGGTGACCACGTCATTGCGCAGCAGCTTGAAGCCGGTCAGGCCGAACCCGCCCTGGGTGGCCGCCTGCCGGGCCGCCGAGGTGACGGGCAGGAAGAAGTCGCGCAGCGTGTTGTAGGACATCGCGTTGCTCGTGGCCGAGTTCACCGGCTCGACGAGCGCGTACGCGAACGGCTGGCTGACGTGCGGGCTCAGCACGTTGGCCGCGGCCGGCGAGGTGCTGGCGTCGTACCCGACCGTCCAGACGCTGCTGGGCACCGCGGTGGTCTTCCCGCCGTTGATCGCCTTGGCCAGCGCGTCGCCGCTGATCTTGCTCCAGCCGAAGGGAACCTTGAAGTACGCGTGCGCGGAGGAGTCCGTAGCATAAGAAAACTGGGGCGCGCCGCATGCGGCCAGGCCAGCAGCCGTCAGCGCCCCGACGAACAGAGCCTTCGCCCGCCCGGCGGCCCGACCGGACCTGCTCATCGGTTCGCTCCCCACCTCGGGCGGTCAGTCCAGCACCCTGCCGATCCCGCCGTTACCGCGAGTATCGCTCGTGAGCGGGGCGTATGGATAGATACCGGCACGTCGGCTTGACATATGTAATACGTGATGACATGCCTGATGGTTCGCCTGAGCCGCAAGGTCAGGCGGGCCGGGAAGAGCACGGGCTACTGAGAAAGGTAGGGATGCTATGGCCGACAGCCGGTTCGCCCTGACAGAGCTGGCCGACCTGCCCGCCGACCTGCGCGAGCGGGTCGCCGCGATCAGCGAGAAATCGGGGTTCGTGCCCAACATCTTCCGGGCCCTCGGCCACCGGCCCGCCGAGCTGCGCGCGTTCCTGGACTACCACGACGCGCTGATGGATACCGGGGAGGGCCTCAGCAAGGCCGAGCGTGAGCTGGTGGTCGTGGCCACCTCGGGGGCCAACCACTGCACGTACTGCGTGGTCGCGCACGGCGCCATCCTGCGGATCCGGTCCAAGGACCCGCAGCTGGCCGACCGGGTCGCCGCCAGCCCGTGGCAGGTTGAGCTCGACGAGCGCGGCCGGGCGATCGCGGACCTGGCCCTCGCGCTGACCCGCGAGCCGGAGCGCTTCGGCGAGGCGGACCTGGCCCGGGCCCGGGCGGCCGGGCTGACCGAGGACGAGATCTGGGACGTCGGCGCCATCACGGCCCTGTTCGCGATGTCCAACCGGCTGGCCAGCCTGACCGCGCTGCGGCCGAACGCCGAGTTCTACACCATGGGGCGGCAGCCCCGATCGTGACGGGTGATATCTGACCAGGTCGCAGGCTCTTATCGCGGACGGCGGGTTCGTGGCCCGGGGCTAGGCTCCCTCAGGAGGGACAAGAACTGCTGGTAGCGGTCTGCCGGTCCCTGCCCGGGGCCGGGAGTGCCACGGCCCGAAGGATGTGATCGCGTGCCTGCAATGCCCTGGACCAGCGGGCGGTACCGGGAGGATCAGCCGCTGCACGTGCTGACCTCCACGCTGCCGCTGCGGCACTATCGCGATGTGCCCAGGTTCCTGTTCTGGACGGTCAGGATCCGCGCTCAGCTGGTCCGCGATCCCGGGTGCGCTGGCTTCACCCTGGACGCGCACCCGCTGACCAAGACCTTCTGGACACTGTCGGCGTGGCAGGACCGGGAGGCGATGCAGCGGTTCGTGCATGCCGGCGCTCATGCCGAGATGCTGGCGGACATGGGCGGGCGGCTGGGTACCTCCCGGTTCGTCGAGTCGGCGGCCACTCGCGCTGACCTGCCGCTGGACTGGACCGCGGCCCGGCAGCGCGTCGCCGCCGCCGCCCGGTGAGCTCGCGGCGCTAGCTGCCGCGACCCGGGCCGTCCGCCGGAAGGCGGAGCTCGGCGAACAGCGCGCGATGGTCGCTGCGGGCCAGCGCGTGCACCGAGATCCGCAGCACCGCGCATCGCGGGTCGGTCAGCACGTGGTCGAAGGCCAGGAAGTCTGGCCGGCGCCCCAGCCGCGGGCCCCAGGTGGGGGTCAGCCCGCGGCCGACCTGGCTGGCCGCGTCCCGGTAGCCCAGCCGCAGCAGCGTGCGGAACTGCGCGTGATCCGCGGTCGCGTTGAAGTCCCCGGCCAGGATCACCGGCGTCGTGCCCGGAGCGGGCAGCGCCGCCAGCTCGCCCCGCCAGCGCGGCACCGCGGCCGCGAACCACGGCGGGTAGGGCGGATGCGGGTGCACGCAGACCAGCTGCACCTGCTGGCCCGACGGCAGGGTCAGCCGGGCCGACGGCTGGGAGGCGTAGCTCGGGCCCATCGGCAGCCCGGGATCCAGCGGGTACCGGGCGTAGATCGCGCTGCCGCGGTAGCGGTAGCCGTAGATGTCGCTCAGCTCGTGCGGCAGCAGCCCGCTCAGCCCCGCGTCCCGCAGCCGCGCCTCGCCGTCGTCGGTGAGCTCCTGGACGAGCAGGACGTCGGCCCGCAGCCGGCGCGCCAGGGCGACCAGCCCCGGCCCGGCCGCGTCGCCCTGATGCAGGTTGGCCGTCAGCAGGCGCAGCAGCGGCCCGCCCGCCGCCGGGCGGCGCCGGGGGATGGCTCGCGGCACCGCCAGCGCCGCGAGCGCTGCCCCGCAGGCGGCGGCCGTGACAGCCGGGCCGCGCCGCCGCAGCAGCAGGGCAAGCAGGCCCGCCCCGGCACTGGCCTGCGGGGTCAGCGACACCAGCGGCACGCTCAGCCGCTCCAGCGGGGGACAGCGGTCGGCGGCCGCCAGCCGGGCGGCCGTGTACGCGGCCGCCGCGCCTGCAGCCGCCCACTCCAGGCGCGGCGAAGTCACCCGGCCATCTTCCCGGGTCGCCCCGCCGCCCGGCTGGCCTGCGCGATCCGGCGTCAGGCCTGGTAGAAGTTCCTCTCCCAGCGGTGCCTGGCCAGCACGTCGCGCTGGGCGGCTGGCAGGTCCTGCCCGTCGCTGAGCGCGGCGTTGCGCTGCACGTTGCGGATGCTGCGCATCCCCACGGCGATAGTGGAGACCGCCGGGTGACCCAGCACGTAGCGCAGCGCGACCCCGGCCACCTGGTCCTTGCTGATGCCCAGGTCGGCGGTCAGCGCGTCGATGCGCCGCCCCACCTCGGCCCTGCGGTTGCCGCGGAAGTAGTTGTTGCGGAAGTCGCCGTCCGGGAACGTGGAGCTGGCGTCGATCTGGCCAGTGAGCGCGCCCTCGTCCAGCGGGACCCGGACGATGACGCCGACGCCGTTATCGGCGCAGGCAGGCAGCAGCCGCTCCTCGGGCGCCTGGTGGAAGACGTTGTAGATGGCCTGGACGGTGTCCACGTGGCCGCTGCTGACCAGGCCGATGACATTGTCGGTCTGGTAGTCGTTGACCGAGACCCCGAAGAAGCGGATCTTGCCCTCCTGCTTCAGGTCCTCGATCGTGGCCAGCCAGTCACCGCGGCCCAGCCACTCATCGCTCCAGACGTGGAACTGCAGCACGTCGAACGCCTCCAGGCCGGAGGCGCGCAGGCTGGTCTCGAGGCTGGCCCGGATGTGGTCACCGGGGAAGGCCTCCGCCGGGTCCACGCCCGCGGGCGCCGGCCAGACCCGGTTCCTGGGCGGCACCTTGGTCGCGACGTACAGGGTCTGGCCGGGGTGGTCCCGCACGACCCGGCCGACGATGCGCTCGCTCTCGCCGTAGCCCCGCGCGGTGTCGATGAAGTTCACGCCGAGCTCGATCGCCCGGTGCAGGGCCCGGACCGACTCGTCTTCCCGTGCGCCGATCCAGCTCGACCCGCCGATGCCCCAGGCGCCGTAGCCGATCTCCGATACTGACAGGCCGGTCTTGCCGAGGGGGCGTTCACGCATGCTGCATCCTCCAGGTCCGCTTCAGGTCGCCTGCCATCTTAACGCCCTATCATGACAGCCATCGCCGCCGGCCCAGCGCCGCCACAGCTCCTGGAGCGCGTCATGTGCCGCGCAGAAGTCCCCGAACGCCGACTGGTAGACCGCAGTCTCGGCCGGGTCCGGCTCCCAGGTACATGCGGCCCGGATGAGCTGGTCGGCGCCTGCGGCGGCATCGGGATACCAGCCGGCCCCGACGCCGGCCAGCAGGGCGGCGCCCAGGATGCCGCCCTCGGCGCAGTTCAGTGTCTGCACCGGGCGGCCGAAGATGCCGGCCCGGATCTGGTTCCACAGCGCGCTGCGTGCCCCGCCGCCGCAGCACCGGACCGCCGCCGGTCCCGTTGCCTGCGCCGGCCCGGCTGTGCCTGCCGGCCTGGTCGGTCCCGCCGGCTCGGCCGCTCCTGTCGCTTCCGGCGGGCCGATCGCCTCCAGCGCCCGGCGATCCTCGAAGGTGATGCCCTCCAGCACGGCGCGGGCGAAGTGCGCCCGGCCGTGGCCCAGCGTGGCGCCGATGAACGAGCCGCGCGACAGCGGGCTGCCCAGCGTCCGCTCGCCCAGCAGGTAGGGGAAGAACAGCAGCCCGTCGCTGCCCGCGCTGACCTGCGCCGCCTGCCGAGTCAGCTCCTCGAAGGCGGCCGCGCCCGGCGGGCCGGCCAGCTGATCGGCGAACCAGCGCAGCGACTTGCCCGCGGCATCGCTGATCCCGAAGTGAATCCAGCTCCCGCTGGCCGAGCGCAGGTTCATCACCCGCGGGTCCGGCGAGGCTGCCCCGGCGGCCGCGGCGACGATCGAGGCCGTTCCGGCGACCAGGCCGACCCGGCCGGGCACCGTGATCCCGGCCCCCAGCAGCTGGCACATCATGTCGCCGCTGCCGGCCACCACGGGCACGCCGGCGGCCAGTCCGGTGCGCTGTGCCACCGCGGGGCGGATGGTGCCGATGACGGCCGACGAGGCGGCGATGCCGGGCAGCTTGGCCCGGCTGATGCCCAGCGCCTCCAGCAGCGGCGGCGACCACTGGCCGGTGCCCGCGTCGCACAGGAAGGTCCCCGAGGCTTCCGACGGGTCGGTGGCCACCGTGCCGCACAGCCGCAGGTTCACGAAGTCCTTGGCCACCAGCAGGCTGGCGGCGCGGGCGTAGGTGTCCGGGACGCTGGCGCGCAGCCAGGCCATCTTGAACCCGGCCCAGGCCGGCAGCGGCCGGTTCCCGGCCAGCCGGCTAAGCGGCTCGCAGTCCGCCCGCGCGCTGAACTCCCGCACCTGGTCCAGGCAGCGCTTGTCGCTCCAGATCGCCGCGCGGGCGGTCAGCGGGTGGCCGGCCGCGTCCACCGCCACCAGGCTGTGCATCTGCGCGCCCACCGCCACGGCCGCGACCTGCGCCGCCGGATGGCGGGCCATGATCGCGGCGAGGCTGGCCACGGTGGTCTGCCACCACTGCTCCGGGTCCTGCTCCGCCCAGCCCGGCCGGGGCGCGAACAGGTCGACGGGCGCGCTGGCGACATCGGCGATCCGGCCGCGGGCATCGACCAGCGCGGCGCGGGTGGACTGCGTGCCGATGTCGATCGCGACCACGTACTCGGCGGCCATCAGGGGTAGCCGATCTCGATCCGGATGTTCTTGACCCGGAGGTACTCTTCCAGCCCCTGGCGGCCCAGCTCAACCCCCAGCCCGCTGCGCTTCCAGCCGGCGTAGGGGTAATGCACGTCCCCGCCGCCGACGCTGTTGACGCTGACGGTGCCGAACTCCAGTCGCTCGGCCGCGGCGAAGCTGGTCCGCAGGTCGCGGGTGTACAGGTAGCAGACAAGGCCGAAATCGAGCGCGTTGGCCCGGCTGACGGCCTCGTCCAGGTCGTCCACTACCACGACCGGGGCGACCGGCCCGAACGTCTCCTCGCGGAGCATCAGCAGGTCATCGCCGCCGCGGATGACGGTCGGCAGGTAGAAGAACCCGGCGCCGGTCCGCTCGTCCGCCGGCCGCGCGCCGCCGGTGATCACCTCCGCGCCGGCCTGCCGGGCGTCGGCCACGTGCCGCTCCACCCGGTCCCGCGCGGCAGCGCTGGTCAGCGGCCCGACATCGGGCTCGGGGTCGGCCAGGCCCGGGCCCACCATCAGCTTCGCCGCCGCGGCGGCGAGCCGCTCGGTGAACTCGCCGGCGACCGAGCGGACGGCGAAGATGCGGTTGACCGAGTTGCACAGCTGCCCGGCGTTGCGGAAAGACCGCTTGACGGCGTCGGGGACGGCCAGGCTCAGCGGGGCGTCCGCCGCCACGATCATCGGGGAGTGCCCGCCCAGCTCCAGCGTGACGCTCTTGATGTCGCGCGCGGCCAGTTCCAGCAGGTGCCGCCCGGTGCTGGTGCCGCCCGTGAAGCTGATCTTGGCGACGCCCGGGTGGCCGGCCAGGTAACTGCCTGTCCTGGCGCCGGTCCCGCTCACCGAGTTGACCACGCCGGCCGGCAGCCCGCACTCGGCGGCGCCGCGGATCAGGTCGAGGGTGGCCAGCGGCGTCAGCTCCGACGGCTTGGCCACCACGGTGCACCCGGCCGCCAGCGCCGGGGCGAGCTTCCAGGCCATCAGGCCGAGCGGGTAGTTCCACGTCGTGATCGCCGCCGTCACCCCGTAGGGCTGGCGGATGACCAGGCTGCGCAGGGTGGGCGAGTCGGTCGGCACGGTCTGGCCGTAGACCCGCACCGCCTCGGCCGCGTAGTAGTCGAAGGCCACTGCGGCCGCGCTGACCTCGCTGGCCGACTCGCTCAGCGGCTTGCCCTGCTCCAGGGTCAGCGTCCGGGCCAGTTCCGCGGCATGCGCCCGGATCCAGCGCGCGATCGCCGACAGGTGCCCGGCGCGGCGCGCGGCCGGCAGCGCCGACCAGTTCCCGAACGCCCGCCCGGCAGCCTGCACCGCGTCATCGACGAGCTGCTTTCCGGCGGCCGGCGCGTAGCCGATCACCTGCTGGTCGGCCGGGTTGACCACGGCGATCTCATCCGCCGGGCTGCCGCCGGTCACCGTGGCCGCCCCGATGACCATGCTGGCCCGGCGAGGCGTCACGGCCGGGGCTCCAGTCCGCTGGTGCCGCCGGGCGCCGGGCCGCTTGTGCCGCCGGGCTCCGGTCGGCTCGTGCCGCCGGGTTCCCGCCCGGCCGTCCCGCGGAGCTCCGGCCCGCTCGGCCCGCGGAACACCCGGCGGGAGAACCCCGATCGCTCGATGGCCGCGTAGTCGTGACCGGCGTCGCCCGGATACGCGGCCAGGAACACCAGCGGCACCCCGCCGGTGTTCACGGTCCGGTGTGCCCAGCCCGGCGGGACGTAGACACTCGCGCACGGTTCCAGCGCCGCCGAGGCGAACTCGCCGCCGCGGGTCTCCATGATCATCAGCCCGGTGCCGGACATGCCCACGTAAACCTCCGCGGTGTCGCGGCAGTGGTGGTGGCCCTTGGTCATGAAGTACTCGCCGCCGACCGTTCCGGGGCTGATGATCGTGGTCCGGAAGGGCAGGTGGCCGGCGTCATGCGGCACGTCAGCGTCGTAGCCGGTGTAGATGACCGGATCCTGGCCGGCCGCCAGCAGCCGCGCCACCTCGCCCTGGTCGGCCCACGCGTCCGCCATCTCGCTCAGCCGCCGGGCGAACGAGCCCGTGAACGGCGTCAGCGCACCGGTGTCGAAGTCCAGGATGACCCGGAACGGCCGGCTCGCTGCCACGGGCACCACCTCACAGAACGTCGGCTTGCAGGAGGTCCCGGGGTCGGCCGGGGCTATCCGGGAGCGTGAGTCACCGCGGGGCCTGCGGCGCGACGGCGCCAAGCAGCTCGATGGTGACCGGCCCGCCGGTGGCGATGGACCGGTTGGCCGCCGCGCCGAGCAGGACCGAGGCCGCGCCGTCGAGGTGGGACGCCGCCCGGCCGTAGGGATCGGCGGGCGGGTCGGGGGCCAGGATCTGCTCCAGCATCACCGCGTCGCCCGCATGCGGCCCGCTGGCGGGGATGTCGATGTCGATGCCGGACCGGAACATCGGGAACAGCCGGATGCTGCGGGCCGGGCCGTTTCCCGCCCCGTCCGCCTCGCCGGGCCCGGCTCCGTTCCCGGCGGACTGGCCGGTCGGGGTCTGCTCGATGACATGGGCGCCGTGCCGCTCGTACAGCTCGACCCGGCCCTTGTCCCCGGTGATGGCCACCCGCAGGCCCTCCCACGGTGAGTAGGCCACCAGCGAGTAGCTGAGCAGCGCGCCGCCGCGGTAGCGCGCGGTCACCGCCATGGTGTCCTCGATGGAGATGTTGTCGCCGAACACGTTGCGGTCGCGCAGGTAGCCCGACTCCGCCTCGGCGTCGGAGTACAGCCCGCGCAGCATGTCGCTGCGGCCCAGGTCCAGGGCGAACGGATCGTCGCCGTCCTGCCCGGCGTACCGGTCATAGGAGTAGCTCTCACCCCGGTCCGCGGCGGCCTGGCGGCCGTAGAAGGCCAGCGACCCCATCGCGAACACCGTCTGCGGCCAGTCGCCGATCCACCAGTTGATCAGGTCGAAGTGGTGGCTGGCCTTGTGCACCAGCAGCCCGCCGGACTGATCCTTCTCCCGGTGCCAGCGGCGGAAGTAGTCGGCGCCGTGACTGGTGTCCAGCATCCAGGCGAAGTCCACCAGCCGCGGCGTGCCGATCGCGTCGCCGGCGATCAGCTCGCGCAGCCGGGTGAAGGCGGGGGAGTAGCGGTAGTTGAAGGTCACCGTCAGCCGCCGCCCGGTGCGCTCGATGGCGGCCAGGATCTCCGCCACCCTGGCCTCGTCGGTGGTCATCGGCTTCTCCGACACCACATCGCAGCCGTGCTCCAGCGCCGCGATGATGTAACGGTGGTGGTAAGCGTCCACCGTGGTGACGATGACCACGTCGGGACGCTGCTCGTCCAGCATCCGGCCGAAGTCGGCGGCGGCGTACGCCGGCACCTCGCCGCGGCCGAACCGGCTGGCCAGCCGCCGATTGTGGTAGGCCACCCGGATCAGGCTGGTATCGCACAAGGCGGCCAGGTCGCCATGCTCCGCATGCGTCCCGCAGATGGCGTCGACGTACATCGTCGCCCTGCTTCCTGTCCCGACAATGGCATAACGGGTCCGGTGTGCCGCCTGCTCGCTCATGGCTCCTCGTCTGCTCGGCGCGGGTGGGGAAGGGTCAGGGCGAGGACACCTCAAGCTCGAACTTGAAGCTGTCGCCCCGGTACACGGCTACGTAGTACTCGAACAGCACGCCCTCGGCCGAGCGCGTCACGCTCTCGATCCGCAGCGCCGGCTGGCCCGCCGGGGCGCCCAGGTGCCGGGCGTCCTCGGCGCTCAGCGTGGTCGCGTCGATCGCGCGGTGCCCGGTGGCCGGCCGGACGCCGTAGGACTCGTCCAGCACCTGGTACAGCGAGCGGTCGGTCATGTCTATCTCGGCCAGGCCGGGAAACAGCCGGGCTGGCAGCACTGTGCGCACGACCTGCACGGGCCGGCTGTCGACGCTGCGGACCCGGTCGAAGCGGATCACGTCCTCGCCCACGCCGATCTCGACCAGCTTGGCCAGGCTCACCCCGGACGGCTCGGTGTGCAGGTCGATTGTCTGCGAGCGCACGCCATGCCCGGCCCGCTGCATCGACTCGTAAAAGCCCAGCGAGTGCTGCACGAAGCTGGTGTTGAGAGCCCGCCCGGTGACGTAGGTGCCCTTGCCCTTAACCTTGTGCACCAGGCCCTCGTCCTCGAGCTCGCCCAGTGCCTGGCGCACCACCGTCCGGCTGACGGAGTACAGCTTGCACAGCTCCGACTCCGACGGCAGCAAGTCCCCCTCGCCGCGGCTGGTCTCTATGTCCTTGACCAGAATCCGCTTGAGCTGCTGGTAGTACGGCTCAAAGGAGCGGACGTCAATCCCCGCAAGATCAGTCATGACAGGATTATAGGTCGGGCCGCCGGAGGCTCCCGCTGCGCGGCCGCCGGGTTCCCGGCGCGTCGCCGGTGCTGCTGCTGCTCATCTGGCTCCCGATCATCTCGCCTGGCCAGCCCCATGACGCGGCCATCCCGTCCGCCGCCTGACCAGGCCGGACAGCCTAACCTCCGAGCATCCTACCATCTTGACATCCTGTCATGATAGGAGCGTTCTTGCTGATCCGCGATCATGAGCAAGCGGAACAGGCAACTCCGGGCGGGACCGCTGACAGTCCCGCCCGGCGCCTGCGCGCTCTGCCGGGCCCGGCGCCGGTGCGCGGTGCGCGGCCCGGCGCCGGTGCGCGGTGCCCCGCCCGGCCCTACTGGGGGGAGTCCGCCACGATGAGCCGGTCGAAGTCCGGCGCGTAGGCGCCCGGGTCGCCGAACTCGATGGTGTTGGTCCCGGCCGCCAGCGGCAGCGCCACCGTCATCGTGCCCACGGTGGAGAAGCTGCCCGTCGAGGTGAACTGCAGGTCCTGCGGGGTGCCGCCGTTCACGCTGACCTGGGCCGGCCGGCCAGAGCCGTCGCAGTAGGCGATCGTCACGTGGTAGGTGCCGGCGCTGGGCGCGGTCACGCCGGTGAAGGTCAGCGTGCCGCCCTCGCCGACGTAGCCGACCTTGCTGCCGCCTGAGCAGGTCGTGCAGTTCTGCACGACCGCCCCGCCGGCCAGCGTGTTAGCGGGCGCCTCGGCCTCATAGGAGGTGGCGCCGGCCGGCGTGGCCGCGCTGCCGCTGGTGGTCAGGCCGTCGAAGACGGCCTGGGCCGGCGACCCCGTCGCGTGCGAGGTCACGAACAGCCCGGCATCCTGGGTCGCGTTCTGGCCCGGCACGGTCGCGCTGCCGACGGTCAGCCAGTCCGACCCGTCATAGGAGTAGTAGCCGGTGTAGCTGGACCCGTCACGGACCAGTTCCAGCCACACGGGCGTGCTCTCGGGGATGGTGCCGTTCGCCGGCTTGACCGAGTTGATGTTGTTGCCGCCGTTGGAGTCCCACTCCATCTGGATGCCGCCGGACGGGGAGGCGAACAAGATCACTCCCTCCGGTGACGTCCCGGACCCGGTCATGTCATTGCGGACGATGATGCCCGCCTTGCCGTAACCGGTCAGGGCCGACACCGAGTCCAGCCTGGTCTCGACGGTGGCGGTGCTGCCCGCGGCGCCCGGCAGGTAGATCGTGCTGTAGGCATCGGTGCCGCTGTACAGGTCCGCGCCCGCGCCGGAGATGCCGAACTGCTGGCCTGACTGCGCGAACTGGGCCGGGGCGTCGGTGGCTGAGGAGTAGGTCTGGTACGGCGCCTGCACCGGCGGGCTCACCGTGACCGGCATGCTCACCGAGTCCTGCTGCGGAACCACGGCCACCCACTGGTAGCTGGCCGTGGCGCTGAGCGTGCCGGGCTGGAATAGCGACGTCGGCGCCGGCGCGGTCACCGCGAACGTGGCCTGGGCCGTCTGGCCGCCCGCTACCGACGCGAATGTCGTCGCGGAGGTGGCCGTGACGGTCCAGCCCGGCGGTGCCGACAGGGCCAGCCGCACGTCCCGGACCGCGTCGACGCCGTTGTCGGCCAGGGTCTCCGTGACCGTGGCCGGCTGGCCGCCGATCATGGTGGCAGGCCCGGTGACTGACAGCGTCGTGGCCGGCGGGAATGCGGCGGGCTGCTGCGCCGGAGCAATCCGGAACAAGGCCACCCCGTGTGCTGCCACCGTGGCGGAAATCGCCGGCCCGCTCTCCGTCACGTCATGCGTCCACAGGTTGTTCAGCCGGTAGGCGCTGGCGGACGGCAGCCCGATCGCAGCGGCCGTGGTGGACACCACCTGCGGCCGGCTGCCGGTATTGAACAGGCCGACGACGACGTCGCCGCTGTTCTCGGTCTTGGCGAACACCTGAGAGGTGGGCGCGGCGGAGATCCGGCTGGCGTCGATCGAGTCCTGGTCGACCGACAGGACCGCGCGGTTGGTCAGGTACGTCAGGTCCGTCGGGTCCAGGCTGGTCAGGTCGGTGCCGAGGATCAGCGGGGAGGCGGCCAGCGACCACAGGCTCATCTGGGTCTGCCGCTCGTCGGGGGTGAGCCCGTCGTTACTGCCGTTGCCGATCTCGAGCGAGTCGTAGTCGTTGAACGCGCCCGGCCCGCCGTAGGGCTGCCACTGCGCAACCTGGCTGAACCGGGACGCGATGTTGGCCCAGTCGGTGAGCGGGTAGCTGCTGCCGTTGCTCTCGCAGCCGTAGCACTCGATGTCGCCGCCGGTCCGCCAGCCGTTGGAGTACTGCGCCCAGGTGGACGCGTCGGCGATGGCCAGGCTGTTGGACAGCTCCAGGTGAATCGGCCGCCCGGTCTGCTGCAGCCCCGTCGACCAGGCCTGCACGTCGCCGATGTCGCCGGCGCCGACCCCGTCGAGCTTGACGTAGTCCACGCCCCAGGAGGCGAGCTCATCGGCCCACGAGTTGATGAACGCCTGCGCGCCGGGCTTGCTGTAGTCGATGCCCTGCATCCCGCCGCAGTTGTAGTTGTGCTCGCTGGCGCCGTCGGCGATCTGGCCGGCGGTGTAGGAGGTGCCCGCGATCGGGGTGTTCTGCGCCACCGCCTGGTCGGAGATGCCGGGCGTCACGTACAGGCCGAACTTCAGCCCGAGCGAGTGCACGTAGTCGGCGACCACCTGAATGCCGTTCTCCGAGCCGCTGGGCGGGAACTTCGAGGAGTCGGTCACCCACAGCCCGTTGTGGTCCACGTTCGGGCCCTGGCGGCCGGGGCACTGGTACCAGAAGTCGTCCACGTTGACGTAGTCAAAGCCCGCCTTGGCCAGGCCGCTGGTCTTCATCGCCAGCGCCTGGGCCTCGATGTTCGCCGCGGTCGGATCGTGCCGGATGAAACTCCAGCTGCTCCACCCCAGGGCGGGCGTCTGGCCCACGCCGTTGGCCTCCGCGGTCGCCGCCGGCGCGGCCGTGACGACCGCGATGGCGGCCAGCGGCACCGCCAGCGTCACGGCGCCGAGCCCGGAGATCAGCTTCCTCATGCCTGCTCCTCAGCTGCCCGCGTTCGAGCCAGAAGCAACGCGATCACCCGAACTCGAACACAAAACGACAGAACCGCCCTCATTAACCTCCCACTGTCTGCGGGCGTCAAGAGGGCGCAGGCGAAGGCGCAAGGTCTCCGTCAAGCGGCAGGATGCGCGACAAAGCGGGCAGCAGTGACGTCTTGACATGCCCGTGACGCCGGATATCTACTGTTCGTAAGCGTGTCCGAATTTGTTGGATTCGCCGTGTGCGCCGAGGGCCGTTCCCTGTTGCTAACAGGCCGCCGCCGGCCACTCGCGGGTGTCCGGGTGTCCGCGAGCTGGTCACTGTGCGTGCTTTTCGTCACGGTCTGTGACGACATTCAGCTAACATCCTGACATCTTGACATCCTGTCATGATAGGAATACGTTTACCGGCACCAGCAGTACGGCGGCAGTGCAGCCTCTGGTCGTGCGGCAGCTGCGGTGCGCAGAGCACCGGCCCGGCCAGAGACGGCGCGGTCGCTCCTGCCTGGCCGAGCCGACGACCTCATGGGGGCGCCCGTGACCAGACTGGAAGCCCCCGCCGCCCTGACCGGCCGGTCTCCGGCCGGGAAGCGCAGGAAACAAGGCGGCCTCATCGGGGAGACCAGCGGCAGTCACGTCGGCAAGTCGGGATTCCGGGCTTTCCTGGGTGCCCTGCCGTTCATCACGCCGAGCTTCATCGGCGTGGCGGTGTTCCTGGTCATCCCGGTCATCGTGCTGTTCGTGATCAGCTTCCTGAACTGGAACCTGCTCAGCCCGGCGACGCTGGCCGGGTTCACCAACTACCTCAACATTTTCCGCTTCGACGACGCGGCCCACTCCCTCGGCCGCACGTTCTACTACGTGCTGCTGAACATCCCGCTGCAGACCGTCGTGGCGCTGGCCCTGGCGGTGATGCTCAACAGCAAGCGCCGCGGCATGGGCATCTACCGGATCCTGTACGTCGCCCCGTACCTGTCCACGCCCGTGGCCACCGCGGTGATCTGGTACTGGGTTTTCGACCCCAAGCTCGGCGCGGTCAACGCCCTGCTCTCCAACATCGGCATCACCGGCCCGCAGTGGCTGTCCTCGCCGGCGTGGGCGATGCCCGTGGTGGCGTTCGTCAACATCTGGCAGTACGTCGGCTACAACATGCTGTTCTTCCTGGCCGGCCTGCAGGCCATCCCGAAGGCCCTGTATGAGGCGGCCGAGATCGACGGAGCCGGCCCGATCCGCCAGTTCTTCCGGATCAGCCTGCCGCTGCTCAACTCCACGATGCTGTTCGTCCTGGTCACCGGCGTCATCGGGTCGTTCCAGGTCTTCGACACCTTGTACGTGCTCACTCAGGGCGGCCCCGGCAACTCCACCGAGGTGCTCAATCTGAAGATTTACCAGGTCGCGTTCACAGACTTCCGGCTCGGGGAGGCCGCCGCCATGTCGGTGCTCTTGTTCGGCGTGATCCTGATCTTCAGCATCGGGCAGTTCCTGTTCTTCAGGAACCGGACGACCTACGAGTACTCAGCATGAGCGCGGCGGAGGGGCGCGGCGCCGCCTGGCCTGAGGAGCGCAGCGACGAGGGAAGGCGGTGCCTTCGGGCGCCCCGGAGCCGAGCGGGAGACTCAGCATGAGCGCGGCGGTGGAAAGCCGGACGGCGACGCGGCGGGCCGGGGAGGCCTCCAGCGGCCTGTCGGCCAGTGGCCGGGCGGTGCGGATCGGCCTGCTCTACCTGATCCTGACCGTGATGGCCCTGGTGTTCATGGTCCCCTACATCCTGACCGTGTTCGCCGCGTTCAAGCCGATCAGCCACATCTTCAGCGAGCCGGCCTGGATCCCGCCGCACTCGCTGTTCCTGTCCAACTTCCGCTACGACTTCGTCAGCGGCAACTTCCTGCGCTACCTGGGCAACACCGCGCTGGTGACCTGCGTGCTGACCGCGGGCCAGGTGGCCTTCTCCATCATGGGCGCCTACGCCTTTGCCCGGCTGAGCTTCCCCGGCCGGGACAAGATCTTCTGGCTCTACCTGATGACGCTGATGGTGCCCAACGCGGTCACGATCATCCCGCTGTACGCGATGATGCGCGAGGCTCACCTGCTCAACACCTACTGGGCGATCTTCCTGCCCTACGTGCTCGGCGCGCCGTACACCATTTTCCTGATGCGGCAGTTCTTCCGGAACATCCCGCAGGAGGTGATCGACGCGGCCCGCGTCGACGGCTGCTCCGAATGGCGCATCCTGGCCCGGATCGTCGTGCCGCTGTCCAAGCCGGTCATCGTGACGGCGACGCTGATCGCCTTCGTGTTCGGCTGGAACAACTTCCTGTGGCCGCTGATCGTGACCAACTCGCCGAGCCACTACGTGCTCACCATCGGCCTGGCTAACTTCCAGTCGAACATGAACTCCCAGTGGAACTACTCACTGGCCGCATCGGTCATCACCCTGCTGCCGCTGGCCATCATCTTCGGCGTCTTCCAGCGGCACATCATCCGGTCGATCTCGATTACCCAGATTCGCTAGCCAGCCGCGCTGGCCCTGGCTCGATGCAGCACGGGAAAGGAGCACGGGCTTATCTCCGAACCTCAGTAACGCGCGAAGGATGGATTATGAGACCGAGAAGATTGCTGTCCGTGTGGCTGGCGGGCCTGATGGTGGCCGGCGTGAGTGCAGGCTGTTCCTCTGGTGGGTCCGGCGGCACGTCCTCGTCTAACGGGAAAGTGCACCTGACCTACGCGCTGTGGGACACCAACGAAGAGGTCGGCTACAAGAAGTCGATCGCGGTCTTCGAGAAGGCCAATCCCAACATCACCGTCAGCGTGGTCCAGGTCCCGTACCCGAACTACCAGGAGAAGCTGCAGGCCGAGTTCACCTCCGGGTCCGGCCCCGACGTCTTCTGGGTCAACACGCCGTGGCTGTCCACCTGGATCAAGGACGGCCTGATGGTCAACCTCGCGCCGGACATCAAGAAGGCGCACATCGACATGTCGCAGTACATCCCGTCGCTGGTGTCGCTGCACACCTACCAGGGCGCCATCTACGGCCTGCCCAAGGACTGGGACACCATCGCCGTCTACTACAACAAGGACTTCTTCGCCAAGCACCACATCCCGGTGCCGACGAACTGGTCGTGGAGCCCGACCAACGGCGGGTCGTTCCTGCACACCCTGCAGCTGGCCACGATCGACAAGAACGGCAACAACGCCCTGTCGCCGAAGTTCAACTCCAGCGATGTGGCCACCTACGGCGCCGAGATGGACAACGGGATGCAGACCGGCTGGGGCAACTTCCTGGCCGAGAACGGCGTCTTCACCATCCCCAAGCCCTTCGCCTCCTCGGTCTCGTTCAACACCCCCAAGGCCGATCAGGTCTTCCAGTTCATCCGCGACCTGATGTACAAGTACCACGTCATGGTCCCGGGCTCGGAGCTCGGCTCCAACGCCACCAACCCGTCCAGCCAGAACAACGCCCTGTTCGCCGCGGGCAAGATCGCCATGCAGATCGGCGGCGACTGGGAGACCACCGGCACCGCGGCCGAGGTGGGGACCAAGTTCAAGATGGGCGTCATCCCGCTGCCGGCCGGCCCCAACGGCACCTGGAGCGTGTTCAACGGCCTCATCGACGCCGTCAACCCGCACACCCCCAACTTCGCGGCGGCCTGGAAGCTCGAGCAGTGGCTCGGCTCTGAGCCCTCGCAGAAGATCATGGGCGAGGGCGGCTACATCTGGCCCGCCATCCCCAGCCTGGACCCGCTGTTCGCCAAGCACTGGGCGGCCAAGGGTGTCACCATGGACGGCTTCCTGAGCGAGTCCAAGGGCAACCTGACCCCCTGGCCGAACACCCCCGGCATGAACCAGGCGCTGACCGACATGCAGCGTGACATGGGCCCGATCTGGCTCGGCCCGGGCACGCTCGCGCAGACGTCAGCCGCGGTGGCGAAGGCGGCAGCCGACGCCGACCACGACCTGGCCGCCGCCGGAGGCT
>DASUBV010000066.1:0-11355 GCA_035763085.1 Streptosporangiaceae bacterium
GAGGTTCACCCCGTCCACGGCCCGGGCGGCGCCCGTGCCGCGGCGCCGCCCGGCGAACCGCACGGCCACTCCGGCCGCCGACAGCACGGCACCGGATCGGCCCGGCGCGGCCGCAGCCTCGGCAGCGGGCGGAGCGGGCTCAGTGGCGCGGGTGGCGGCCGGATCGGCGCCGGCGGCGGCCGGGGCAGTCTCAGCGGCGGCTGCGGCAGTCTCAGCGGCTGCGGCGGGCTCGGGCGCGACCGTGTCGGCCGGGCCTGTCCCGGCTCCCGTGGCGGCGGGGGTGGGCTCGGTTGCGGGGCTGGTCATGCTGGTGCCTCCGTTGGCCGGACCCGGATACAGGCAGCCGACCGGTCCGGCCCGGCCGGCCACAGCAGCGTCTGCAGCGACGCGCATTCCGGCTGCGCCACGGCGCACCGCGGATGAAACGCGCAGCCCGTGGGAAGGTCGGCCGGATCGGGGCAGTCCCCGCCCAGCCCGCGCGGCGCACGCCGCGACCGGGGGTCGCCGATCACCGGGAACGCCCAGGCCAGCGCCTCGGCATAGGGGTGGCGTGCGTCGGTGA
This sequence comes from Streptosporangiaceae bacterium, assembly GCA_035763085.1. Classification (GTDB taxonomy): domain Bacteria; phylum Actinomycetota; class Actinomycetes; order Streptosporangiales; family Streptosporangiaceae; genus DASUBV01. The sequence continues at coordinate 563 of DASUBV010000066.1, forward strand.
AGACCTGATGCGCCGGGCCTTCCTCCACCACCTGGCCCGCGTACATCACGGCCAGCCGCTGGCAGGTGGCCTGCAGCACCGACAGGTCGTGGCTGATCATGATCATGCCGATGCCGCGGTCGGCGGCCAGTCCGGTGATCAGGTTCAGCACCTGCGCCTGGATCATCACGTCCAGCGCGGTGGTCGGCTCGTCGGCCACGATCAGGTCCGGCGAGCAGGCCAGCGCCATGGCGATCATGACGCGCTGCTTCTGGCCGCCAGACAGCTCGTGCGGGTAGCCCGAGGCTCGCCAGGCCGGCAGGCCCACCTGCTCCAGCAGTGTCGACACCCGGCTGGACGCCGCGGCCGACGTCACGCCCGGCTCGTGCAGCAGGATCGGCTCGGCGATCTGGGCGCCGATGCTGCGCACCGGGTTGAGCGAGTGCATCGCGCCCTGGAAGACGATCGAGGCCCCGGCCCAGCGGACGGCACGCAGCCGGCCCCAGCGCATGGTCAGGATGTCCTCGCCGGAGAACATCACCTGGCCGCCCACCTTGGCCGAGGCAGGCAGCAGGCGCAGCACGGCCGAGGCGAGGCTGGATTTACCGCAGCCGGACTCGCCGGCGATGCCCAGGGTCTGGCCGGCGTCGATGGCCAGGCTGACGCCCCGCACGGCGGGCACGTCGCCGGCGCCGGTCGTGTAGGTGACCGACAGGTCGCGCAGTTCGAGCAGCGGAGCCATCAGCGCTCCCGCAGGGAGGAAGTAGACACAGCCATCAGCGCTCCCGCAGGGAGAAAGTAGACGCAGCCATCAGCGCTCCCGCAGGGAGGAAGTAGACGCAGCCATCAGCGCCCCCGGAGCTTGGGGTCGAAGACGGCCTCGAGCGCGTGGCCGACCAGCGTGAAGCCCATGACCACGATGATGATCGCGATACCCGGCGCGATCAGCCAGAGCTGGTTGCCGCTCGAGCCGCCGCCGGTGAAGAACGCCTCGTTCAGCATCTGGCCCCAGGACGGCCGCAGCGGGTCGCCCAGGCCCAGGAACGACAGCGTGGTCTCAGCCAGGATCGTGCCGGCCACTGTGAGGATCGTGTTGGCCAGCAGCAGTGGCATCACGTTGGGCAGCACGTGCTTGACCATCTGGTGCCAGTGCCCGGCGCCCAGCGCACGGGCCCGCTCCAGGTAGGGGCGGGTCTCCACGGCCAGCGCCTGAGCCCGGATGATCCGGGCCGTGCCCGGCCAGGACGTCACGCCGATCACGAAGATGATCACGCCCAGGGACGGGCCCAGCGTCTTGGCCAGGACGATGGCCAGCGGCAGGAACGGCACGACCAGGAACCAGTCGGTGACCCGCATCAGCACGTTGTCGATGATCTTGCCGAAGTGGCCGGACACAATGCCGATCAGCGCCCCGATGACCATGGACAGCAGCGTCGCGGTGAAGCCGATCAGCAGCGAGATGCGCGAGCCCCAGATCAGCAGGGTCAGCACCGAGCGGCCATCGGCATCGGTGCCCAGCGGGTAATGCCAGCCGGGCCCGGCGTTCGGCGGGTAGGTCGAGTAGGCCGCCGACAGGCCCTTCGAGCTGGCCAGCAGCGGTGCGGCCAGCGCCACGATGATCAGCACGACCAGGATGATCAGGCCGGTCATCCCGCCGCGGTCCTTGCGGTACTCCCGCCAGAACGCGGCCAGCGCCCGGCGCCGCCGGGCCCGCGCGATCTGCCGCGCCGAGGGCGGCGCGGCCGATGGCGCGGCTGGCGTCGGCGGCACAGCCGCCCCGGCACTCATGTTGTCCGCACCCTCGGGTCGAAGGCCGTCAGCAGCAGGTCGCCGACCAGGTTGGCGGCGATGACGGCGGCTGAGAACAGCAGGAACGTGCCTTCCAGGACCGGGTAGTCAGGCGCGTTCAGCGCCTGGTAGGACAGCTGCCCGAGGCCCGGCCAGGAGAACACCGTCTCGGTGGTGATCGCTCCCGAGATCACGAAGCCCAGGTTGAGCATGATCAGCGTGATCGACGGCAGCAGTGCGTTGGGCACGGCATGTCGTCGCCGGACCATCGAGTCGCGCAGGCCCTTGGCCCGCGCCGTCTGCAGGTAGTCCGCGCCGAGCTCGTCGATCAGCGAGGACCGCATGACCAGCGAGTACTCGGCCAGGTAGACCAGCGTGAGCACCAGGCACGGCAGCGTCAGGTGCCACAGCAGGTCGCCCAGGCTGGCCAGCCCGGAGCCGGCCCCGGCCGGGTTGTGCATCCCCGCGTCGGGGAACAGCGCGATCTTGGAGGCGAAGGCGATCAGGAAGACCATGCCGAGCCAGAAGTCCGGCATCGCGTACAGGATGTTGCACACCGCCGTCGAGGTCCGGTCGAAGGTGCTGCCCCGGTTCCAGCCGCCCCGGATGCCGATCCAGACTCCGATGATGGTGGACAGCACCGTCGAGGTGCCGACCAGCAGGACCGTGGCCCACAGCCGGGAGGCGATGAGGTGGGAGACCGGCTCCTGGTTCACGAACGACCGGCCCAGGTTCCCGTGCGCGGTCTGCACCAGGTAGTTCCAGAACTGCTGGGGCAGGGGCAGGCCCAGGCCGAAGGTCTTGTTGATGTCGTGCAGCTGCGCGGCGGTCAGCGCGTTGTTCCTGGTCAGGTTCTTGGCCGGGTTCGCCGGCAGCACCCGGAACAGGAAGAAGTTGCAGGCCAGCACGAAGAACAAGGTCGCCGCGGCGCTGCCGATCTTGATAGCCAGCGTCCGGGCCAGGCCGGCGGACCCGGCCCGGCGCCGGCCCTCGGCATCCGGCTGAGCCGCCGCGGCGAATGCGGCGTGAGTGAGGTCGGCCACGTTCGTTATTCCCGGTCGTCGGACGTGGCCACCCGGCGGCGCCGGGCGAGCAGCAGGCCAGCCCCGGCCAGGACCACCACGGCGGCAACGATGCCGCCGATCACGCCCGCGCCGGGCCCGGAACTGGCGGCCGCGGCCGTCGTGGTGCTGCCCAGCCCGGTGATGTGCTCGCAGCCGATGTTGTGGTCGGTCAGTGACGGGCTCGTCCCGGCCGGCCGCAGGCACCGGTAGCTCCACCAGGACACCTCCTGGTAGAGCATCAGGCCGTTGTGGGTGTCGGGCTGCGGCGCGTAGCCGGTGAACAGGTCGCTGCGGTAGGCCTGGGTGTCGTTGTAGTAGTACAGGAGCGAGTACGGGTCGTTGACGTACAGCTGCTTCTCCATCGCCTGGACGACCCTGGCGCGGGCGGCGCCGTCCAGGCTCTTCTGCTGGCTGTACATCTGGTCGTAGGACTTGTTGCAGTAGAAGCTGTCCGACCAGCCCGGCGTGATGTGGCCGGGGGTGCCGATCGAGCGCTGGTCGCAGGTGAAGACCGACAGCTGGAAGTCCGGGTTGGGCTCGACGCCCCAGCCCCAGACGAACATGTCGTAGTCGCCGTCACCGATGACCTGGGTCAGCTGGTCATCGGACATGAAGCTGGTGGCGACCTTGATGCCGATGGCGTTCAGCCAGCTCTTGAGGTACGGCGCGGCCTGCGTCTCGGTGGGGGACTGGCTGCGGATGAACAGCCGCAGGCTCAGTTCCTTGCCGTTCTTGTAGCGGAACCCGCCCGCCCCGGTCTTCCAGCCGTCGGCGGTCAGGAGCTGCTTGGCCTTGGCCGGGTCATAGGTGTACTGCTGCGACGGTGGCGGGCTGTAGTGGAACTGCTTGTAGATGGGCGGGATGATCGAGGTGCCCGGCGCTCCGTAGCCCAGCAGCACCCGGCTGACCAGCTTGGGCAGGTCGAGCGAGTAGCTGATCGCGTGCCGGACGTTGACATCCAGCAGGGCCGGGTTGCCGTTCCCGATCTTGCGGCCGCTGACCGTGGCGGCGCCGTTGTTGAAGGCCAGCTCGTCGAAGTTGCCGGACGGCGCGTTGTTGAGGGTCACGCCGGGCGCGCCCCGCAGCGACTTGAACAGCTGATTGGGCAGGTCCTCGGCGAAGGCGATGCTGCCGTTCTTGAGCGCGAACGCCTCGGCGCTGGGGTTGGCGTAGTACTGGAACACCAGGTTGGAGATGCCCGGCTTGCCGCCCCAGTAGTTCGGGTTGGCCTTCAGCGCAATCGACTGGTTGGAGGCGAACTTGGTCACGATGAACGGGCCGGAGCCGACCGGGTGGCTGTTAGAGAAGGTGGTGACCTGCTTCTCCGAGACGTGCTTCCAGATGTGCTCGGGCAGGATCGGGAGGATCAGCTTGGCCATGCCCGGCGTGGGCTTGCTGACCGTCATCACCACCGTGTACTTGCCGGTCTGCTGGACCTTGGTGATGTTCTGGACGTAGGCGAGGCTGCCGGCCCGCTCGGCTGCGCCGTGGATGTCCCGGTTGAAGGTGTAGGCGACATCGGCGGCGGTCAGCGGCACCCCGTCGGACCACTTGACGCCCTGCCGGATGTGATAAGTCCACACCAGCCCGTTGGCCGAGTGCGACCAGGAGGTGGCCAGCCGGGGCGCGGGGGAGTAGTCCAGCTGGCCGTAGTCCATCAGGTTGTCGTAGATCAGCCCGTACACCTCGTAGTCCTGCGAGGTGACCCCGACGAACGGGTTCAGGGTGTCCACGGCGTCGGCGGCGTCACCGACCACGAACGTCGACTTGGGGTAGTGCGTCGGGGCGGGGCTGGCCGAGCTGGAGGCGCTGGGCGAGCTGCTGGCCGGGGCCGCGGCGGCGGGCACGGCGAGGGCCAGTGACGCGGGTAGGCACAGCGCGAGCGCGGCCCCGGCCGCGGCGAGCCGGCGCCGGGCCGGGCGGCGTGCAGGTGTAGCCGACGGGGCGGCAGGGCGGCCGGCGGGGCCATGCGAACGAGCCAAGGGAGTCTCCCGCAGTTCAGGCGGTCCGGCCGGCGGTCGGCCCGCGGGTGTGCCAGGTTGCAGCACGGTGCACGATATGCAGTTTTCTGGAAAGCGGATGAAGCAGCGTAAACGGCCTATTTATCGACTCTGGTCCCATCTGCCGCACGCCGGTAGGGTCCAGCCATGCTGCCCCAGCCCCCTGCCGATGCCCGCCTGGATCCGCCCGGGCCCCCGCAGGCACCGCGCGTACCGTCAGCGCGGGACCTGCACGGCGTCATTGACGTGGACAACTACGCCTGGATGCGGGACCACGCCGCGCCGGCCCTGCGCGACTACCTTGTCGCGGAGCGCGCCTATTACAACGCGCACAGCCAGCGCCTGGCGGGCCTCGCGGGTGAGTTGTACCAGGAGGCGACCGGGCGGACCGCCGACCGGTCCGAAGATTCGGTCGGATGGAACCTTAAAGGATTTGTGTACCGTACTCGGACACTAGAGGGAAGAGAGAATCTTCAGTTTCTTAGGTCACAGTCCGGAGAAAGTTCCGATCTTGTCCTGCTAGACGAGAACATCATCGCGGCGCAGACGGGCTTCCTGGACGTCGGCGTCCGCGAGCCGAGCCCCGACTCCGCCTTGCTGGCCTGGTCCGCTGACGTCACCGGCGCGGAGATCTACGCGCTGCGGATCCGGGACCTGGCCACCGGCGCGGACCTGCCGGAGGTCATCGAGCGCAGCTACCCCGGCAGCGCCTGGAGCGCGGACTCGCGGCAGCTGTTCTACCTGGTTCCGGACCAGCTGAATCGGCCCTGTCAGGTCTGGCGGCACCGCCTGGGCACCGATCCCGCCGCCGACGTGCTGGTCCTGGAGGAGCCGGACGCCCGGTTCGAGCTGACCTTGCGCACCTCCCGCAGCGGCGAGCAGATCGTGATCACCTCAGCATCGCGCGACACCACCGAGGTGGCGCTGATCCCGGCGGCTGAGCCGGACGCCGGCCCGGTGGTGGTCTGGCCGCGGCGGCGCGGCGTGGAGTACCGCGTGGACCACGCCGCCGACCCGGCGGGCGGGCCGGGCTGGCTGTACATCGTGACCGACGACGGGGCGCCGGAGTTCACGCTGCTGCGGGCGCCCGCGCCAGGCGGCGCGGCTGAGCCGGTGCCGTGCGCCACCGTCGCGCCGCACGACGAGGGCACCAGGCTGGTCGCCTGCGACGTGCTGGCCAGTCACCTGCTGCTGACGCTGCGCCGTAACGGGTCACCGCTGCTGGCCATCACCGACCACCACGGCGGCAGCGTCCGGGAGATCTGGCCGGCCATGCCGGCCGGCTCGATCGCGGTCGAGCACGCCGAGGAGTATCACGCCGGCTCGGTGATCATCATGGAGGAATCCCTGGTCGAGCCGCCGGCCTGGTCCGAGCTCGACCTGGCCACCGGCCAGCGCACGCTGCTCAAGCGCCGCGAGGTTCCCGGCTATGACCCGGCCAGTTACCGGACCGAGCGCCGGCTGGCCGTGGCGCCGGACGGCGCGGCCATCCCGGTGACGCTGGCCTTCCGGGAAGGCACGCCGCTGGACGGGAGTGCTCCGTGCCTGCTGTACGGCTATGGCGCATATGAGTCGTGCGAGGACCCGGCTTTCGACGTCAGCCTGCCGTCGCTGCTGGATCGCGGCGTCGTCTACGCCATCGCGCACATCCGCGGCGGCGGCGAGAACGGGCGGGCCTGGTGGCAGCAGGGCCGGCTGCGGGCCAAGCCCACGACGTTCAGCGACTTCATCGCCGTGGCCGACTGGCTGGCCGGTGACGTGGCCGGGTCGCCCGCGCTGGTCGACGGCACCCGGATCGTTTCCCGCGGCCTGTCGGCCGGCGGCCTGCTGCAGGGTGCCGTCTACTCGCGCGCGCCCGGCCGGTGGAAGGCGGTCATCGCCGAGGTCCCGTTCGTGGACTGCGTGACCACCATGCTCGACCCCGGCATCCCGCTGACCATCAACGAGTGGGATGAGTGGGGCGACCCTCGCGACCCCGGCGACTTCGCCTGCCTGCGCTCCTACTCGCCCTACGACAACCCCCCCGGCGGGCCGCGGCCCGACCTGCTGGTCACCGGGGCGGTGCATGATCCGCGGGTGCTGGTGCACGAGCCGGCCAAGTGGGTGGCGCGGCTGCGCGAGACCGACACCGCGGGCTCGCGGATCCTGTTCCGGGTCGAGCTCGGGGCCGGCGCGCACACCGGTCCGTCGGGCCGGTTCGGCCACCTGCGCTATGAGGCCGAGGTGCACGCGTTCGCCCTCGACGCGATGGGCCTGGCCGGCTGACCGCGCACCCGTGCCCGGCGGCCGGCGCTCGCCTGCCCGCTGACGCCCGAGTGGCGCCTCCGGATTCCGTGGTCGGCCAGGCCACGACATAGCAGTGCCGTGGCCGGCCCAGCGGCGTGCTCGACCGCGCCCGGCATACTGGCCTGCGGGCCCGCCGCGGGCCCGCAGGCCGCGGTTTCACCCGGAGGAGCTCACATGACCGACCCGCTGGTGCAGTACTCGGCCGACCGCGGGATCGCCCGCATCGCGCTGGACTCACCGCGCAATCGCAACGCCCTGTCGGCCGCCCTGATGACCCAGTTCGGGCAGGCTCTCGCCAGCGCGGCGGCCGACCCGGCCGTCCGCGCGGTGGAGCTCACCCACACCGGCTCGACGTTCTGCGCCGGCGCCGACCTGGCTGAGGCCCGCGAGCACGGGATGGCCAGCGGGACGGCCCGGCTGATGGGACTGCTGCGGCAGATCATCGAGCTGCCCAAGCCGGTCGTGGCCAGCATCGACGGGCACGTGCGGGCGGGCGGGCTGGGGCTGGTCGGCGCCTGCGACATCGCGGTGGCCGGCCCGGCCTCGACCTTCGCGTTCTCCGAGGTCAAGCTAGCCCTGGCGCCGGCGATCATCTCCCTCACCACGCTGCCGCGGCTGACTCCGCGAGCGGCCGGCCGCTACTACCTGACCGGGGAGACGTTCGGCCCGGCGGCGGCCGCGGCGATGGGCCTGATCACCGACGCCGTGGACGACATCGACGCCGGGACCACAACGGTGCTGGACGCGCTGCGCGCTGCCGCGCCGCAGGGCCTGGCCGAGACCAAGCCGCTGCTGACCGCCAGCATCCGGGCCCGGTTCGACGAGTTCGGCGACGAACTGGTGGCACAGTCGGCCCGGCTGTTCGCCTCCGCGGACGCGGCCGAGGGCATGGCCGCGTTCCTCGCCAGGCGCCCGCCGTCGTGGGCGAGCTAGCCGCCGGCACCAGGCATGGCGCCGGGCCGGGGCCCTTGATGCCGGCCCGGCTGCTCGTAGGATGACCCGATGAGCGAAGCTTCCGCGACTGATTTTCCCGTCACCACCGGCCTGGGTTTGCCGGGCGTGACCATTGAGCGCGACCTTGGCGTGGCTTTCGGCCTGGTGGTGCGCAGCATGGGGCTGGCCAAGTCTGTCGGCGCCGGCTTCTCGGCGCTGCGGCGCGGCGAAGTCACCCAGTACACCGAGCTGCTGGAAGACAGCCGCCGGCACGCGGTCGACCGCATGATCGAGAATGCGCGGCTGCTGGGCGCCAACGCGATTGTGGCGATGCGGTTCGATTCCTCCGAGCTGGGCCAGCAGCTCACAGAAATCGTGGCCTACGGCACGGCCGTCATCGTGCGCCCTGCGGGCTAGCGGCGGGCCGTTCATGACCGGCGCGCCGCGGTTCCCGGCTCGCGAAGCCGACCGGGAGCACGTGATCAGCCTGCTGCGCGAGCACTATGCGCATGGCCGCCTGGACTCCGGCGAGCTGGACCGCCGGGTAGGTGCCGTGCTGTCGGCGGAGTTCGCCGATGAGGTAGCGGCCGTGCTGAGCGACCTGCCGTCCCTGGTGCCGCCAGGCCGCCCGCAGCGCCGCGGGCGCCGCGGTCACGCGCACGCGCAGACGCCGGGCGCGGGCTGGGTGCCCACCCGGGAGCGGTTCCGTGACCCCACGTCCCGGGTGATCATGCGGGTCTGGCTCGACCCGGCGGACGGCACCCGGCACTACGTGCCCGAGCGCGACAGCTGAGCCGCGCCTGATCATCCGCGGGTCGGCGGAGTTCGCGCCGCCGTAGCGGTCAGCGCTTGGTGGCCAGGAAGACGGGGATCAGCCGCTCGGTCTTGACCTGGTAATCGGCGTAGGGCGGGAACGCCGCCACGGCGCGCTGCCACCAGGTGGCCCGCTCCTCGCCCGCGAGCTCGCGGACGTGCACGTCAAACGGCTCCGGGCCGTCCTGGATGGTGACCGCATCCGGGTCGGCCATCAGGTTGTAGTACCAGACCGGGTGGGTGGGCGCACCGCCCTGCGAGGCGACCAGCAGGTACTCGCCGTCGTGCTCGACGCGCATCAGTGGCGTCTTGCGCACCTTGCCGCTCTTATTGCCGCGGCTGGTCACGATGATGACCGGCAGGCCGGTGTCGCGCAGTGTGTTGGCCTTCGCGCCGCCCGATGCCTCGTACTCCTCGACCTGGTCGCGGACCCACTTCGCCGGGCTGGGAACGTACTCTCCGACAAGACTCATAGGCACACTGTACGATCCGCGCCGGTCGGCTCCGGCGGGCTGTCATTATCCGGGGGCCCGGGGGCCCGGGGGCGGGCCCCCGGTTACTGGGGGTTCCAGGGGGTGGCCCTCTGGGTTATCCGGGCATCCGGGGGCCCGGGGGGCGGGCCCCCGTTACTGGAGGTTCCAGGGGGCGGCCACCTGGGTTATCCGGGTGCGCCGGGAGCTGATGCGTAAGGTGTGGCGGGACAGGCCGGCGACCGGGAGCGACATGAGCGATGCGGTGATCAGCAGCGCGGCGAACCCGCTGATCAAGCGGGTCCGGCTGCTGGCCGACCGCAAGCACCGGCGCCGCGAGGGCGCGTTCGTGACCGAGGGCATCCAGCCGGTCTGGCAGGCGGTCGAGGCCGCCGCCGATATCGAGGTCCTCATCGTGGCCCCGGACCTGCTGCGCCCGGCGGCCGCGGCGGCCATGGTGGCCGAGCAGGAGAGCCGCGGCGTCCGGGTGGCCCGGGTCAGCGCGGACCTGTTCGCCCGGATCGCCGGGCGGGACGGTCCCACCGGCCTGGCGGCTATCGTCCGGGCCCGCCCGCTGCCGCTCACCGCCCTGACGGCAGCGCCGGGGTCGCTGTTCATCGCTGCGCACGAGGCCGGCAACCCCGGCAACCTGGGCACCATCATCCGCACGGCCAGCGCCGCGGGCGCCGCGGGCGTGATCTTGTCCGGACCGGCGACCGACCCGTACGACCCGGCCGCGGTCAAGGCCAGCATGGGCGCCATCTTCGACGTCCCGGTGGCCCTGGCCGCCACCGCTGCCGACCTGCTGGGCTGGGCTGCCGCGCAGGAGGTCACGGTCGCGGCGGCCGCCGCGCAGGCCAGCACGTCTTTCTGGGCGACCGAGTTCCCGCTGCCGCTGGCGATCCTGCTGGGCAGCGAGGGCGACGGCCTGCCACCGGATCTGGTGGACCAGGTCCGCCAGGCCGGCGGCCTGGCGGTGAGTATCCCGATGACGGGGACGGCCGACTCGCTAAACCTCGCGGTGGCCGCCGCCGTCCTGATGTACGAGGTGCGGCGCCGCACCGGCCTGCCGCCGCCCGGCTAGCAGCTGCAGCCGAGCAGGCCAGCACAGCTCGGCTGCGGGGCGCCGGCGCCGCCTGGACTGACGAGCTTGCGAGGAGGGAAGGCGGTGCCTTTCAGGCGCCCCGCAGCCGAGCAGGCCAGCACGGCATCTCCCTCTGGACCTGAGCGGGCCGGCCGGAAAGGATCAGGACGTAACCGGCGGCATGGACGCGAGGGAGGCGGCACGGGAATGACCGGGCTGAAGGCAGAGGTAGACCCGGCCGAGGTCGGGCTGGACCCGGTCCGGCTGCGGCGGATCGACCGGCATTTCGAGCGCTACGTCGAGGACGGGCGGCTGCCCGGCTGGCTGATCACGGTGAGCCGCCGTGGCAAGCTGGCGCACGTGTCGGCGTGCGGGG
>DASUBV010000067.1:0-11077 GCA_035763085.1 Streptosporangiaceae bacterium
CCGAGGCCGGCCCCGTCCAGCAGGCGCGGCAGGCCGGGCAGCGCCTCCTCGCCGCGGGTGACGCTGAGCCGGATGAGCCGGTCATCGACGGTGATGTCGCGGACCTCGGGGTGGCCGGACAGCACATCGCGGGCCGCCGTCGCCTGCTCGCCGACCCTCAGGGTCACCACATCGCCCGAGACGCGGCGCTTGAGCTCGTCCGGCGCGCCCGTCGCGATGATCTTCCCGTGGTCGATGATCATGACCCGGTCGCATAGCGCGTCCGCCTCCTCCAGGTAGTGCGTGGTCAGGAAGATGGTGGTGCCGAACTGCTCGCGCAGCGCGCGGATGTGGCCAGGTTGCTGCGGCTCTGCGGGTCCAGCCCGGTGGTCGGCTCGTCGAGGAAGATGAGCCGGGGGAGTGCACCAGGCCCAGCGTGATGTCCAGCCGCCGCCGCTGCCCGCCGGACAGCGTCTTGCACCGGCGCCTCTCGAGCCCGGACAGCTCCAGCTGCTCCAGCAGCAGCCTGATCCGCTCGGCAGCCTCGCGGCGCGGGATGCGGTACAGCTCGGCCTGGATGCTCAGTTCCTCGCTGACCAGGCAGTTCGGGTCTGAGCCGCCGGCCGTGATGCCGATCGCCTGGGCCACGTAGCCGATCCGGCGCCGGACCCCGACCGGATCGCGCAGCAAGTCGGCCCCGGCCACGGTCGCCGTGCCGGCGGTGGGGCGCAGCAAGGTGGTGAGCATCCGCAGCGTGGTGGTCTTCCCCGCTCCGTTCGGGCCCAGGAAGCCGACGATCTCGCCCTCGGGGACGCTGATGTCGACGCCGCGGACCGCTTCCACGGTCTGGCGCCGGCTCGTGAAGCTCCGGGCCAGCCCGGCTGCCTCGATCATCATGGCCATCTGTGTCATCCCTTCTGCGGCGGCGCCGCGGCTGCGGCGGCCGGGGCGCGGAGCCGTGCGGGTGGTGGCCGGGCGGCGGAGCATCGGCGCCCGGTGGCTGACCACGCACCCGCACGGCGCCTGCCTGGCCGGCCCCGCGTGCGGGCGGGTGCCGGCTGGCCGGACCGCGTTGCAGGGCGCTGCCCGGCTCGCCAGGCCGCGCTGCGGCACGGTGCCCGCTGGCCGGGCCACGCCCCGCGCGGGGGGCTCCGCTCGCATCTTCAAGTAATGTCGCGAACGTGTCAAGTACTATCTCGAAATTGTGCGGTCCGGGCGGCTACCCGTCGCCTGCCTGGCCGGGCGGCGGCGGGCCTGTCAGGCTCACGGGCCAGGGCGCCGGGCCGGCCGGCGAGCCTCACCTGCTCGCCGGGCCGGGCGAGTCCAGGGCGGCGCCGGCGGGCCAGGGGAGCGTCCGGGAGGAGCCGCCAGGGCACTCCGCAGGCGAGCGGGAAGACCCGGGCCGGAGCTAGTCCAGCCCCTCGCGCGGGCGGGGGGCCGTCAGCGCCCCGGCGGGCCCGGGCTCGGGCTCGGCGGGCAGTGGCGGCGGGGTGCCCCCGAAGACCGGGCACCGGGCCTGGTGCGCGCACCAGTCGCACAGCCGGCTCTGCCGCGGCCGCCAGTCCCCGGTGGAGCGGGCCCGCTCGATGGCCTGCCACAGCGCGTTGATCTTGCGCTCGGTCGCGAGCAGGTCGGACTCATCCGGCGCCCACCGCATGATCTCGCCGTTGCCCAGGTAGATGAGCTGCAGCTGGCGCGGGATGGTGCCCGTCGTGCGCCACAGCACCAGCGCGTAGAACTTCATCTGGAACAGCGCCCGCGCCTCGTACTCCTCGCGGGGGGCGGTGCCGGTCTTGTAGTCCACGACGCGGACCTCGCCGGTCGGCGCCACGTCCAGCCGGTCGATGTAGCCGCGCAGCGTCAGGCCGGTGTCCAGCAGCGTCTGCACGGACATCTCCCGGTGCGCGGGCTCCAGCCGGGTCGGGTCCTCCAGGGTGAAGTAGCGGTCCAGCATGACGCCCGCCTCGTCCAGCCAGACGGAGCGCTCGGCGTCGTCGGTGAACAGCGTGGCGAGCTCCGGCTCCTCGGCCACCAGCCGCTCCCACTGCGGCATGATCAGGCTCCGCGCGACAGCCGGCGTCCGCTCCCGGGGCGGTGAGTCGAACAGGCGCTCGAGGACCGCGTGCACCAGGGTGCCGCGCGCCGCGGCCGCGCTCGGCGGCTCGGGCAGCCGGTCGATCACCCGGAACCGGTACAGCAGCGGACAAGTCAGGAAATCGGCCGCCCGCGAGGGGGACAGGCTGCGGTGCCTGGCGACCTCGGCGTCCGGGCTGCCCGCCCCGGCCCCGGGTGCGGCGGTCTCGACGGCCGGGACAGCCGCCGCCGGCACCGCCGCGGTGATCGTGACGGCCTCGGCCGCCAGGGCCGGGGTCTCGGCCAGGGCCGGGCTCTCCGCCGGGCTGGCCTGATCGCCCGGGCCGTCAGCGGTGATGTCATGCGCCGCAGTGGCCGCGGCTGCGGGCGCTTGCTTGCTCATGCACCGGAGCCTAGGACAGCGGGCTGACATCCCGCGCTGAATGGCTGGTAAGCCCGGCGTGTCCGCGCGGTGTTCCGCTCCGGCCGGCGCACGCCGGGCCGGCCAGGCGGCCAGCCAGCCGGGCGCCAATTCCCCGCGAGGTGCGAGCTGAGAATGGCCGCATACCGCGTAGCATCAGGGCGTGGCAGGTATCACCGACGGGGACGGCACGGAGCCGGGCCCCGGCCAGCAGCAGCCCGGGCAGGCACCTGCCGGTCAGTCCCGGCGCGATCCGCGGCTCGGGCTCGTCATCGCCAGGGTCTTCGGCATCCCGGTCTACATCTCGCCGTACTGGTTCTTCGTCGCGGCGCTGCTGGTGTACCTGTACGCCAACTCACTGGACCGTGACGTGAGCCCGACGTCGGTGCGCTACGGAGTATCGGCCGCGTTCGTGGTGCTGCTGTATGTCTCGGTGCTGATCCACGAGCTGGCGCACTGCGCGGTGGCCCGCGGGTTCAAGCTCCCGGTCCGCCGCGTCCTGCTCTACCCGCTGGGCGGATTCTCGGAGATCGAGAAGGAGCCGCCGACGCCATCCCAGGAGTTCCTGGTCTCGGTGGCCGGCCCGGCCATCTCACTGGCGCTGGCCGGCGTCGCCCTGGGGCTGACCCGGGTGATCACCGACGGCATGCCCAATGTGCTGATTGACCAGCTGTTCCGGGCCAACCTGCTGGTCGGCATCTTCAACCTGCTGCCCGGCCTGCCGCTGGACGGCGGGCGGATCTTCCGGGCGGGCATCTGGAAGATCACCGGCAAGGGGGCCACGGCGACCATCGCCGCTGCCTGGGCCGGGCGGGTGCTGGCGGTCGCGCTGATCGTCGTGCCGTTCGCCATGACCGGCGGGCAGCTCGGCTCGCTGGTCGGCAGCTCGTACTTCCTGTGGCTGGCGTTCATCGCGGCCTTCATGTGGCTGCAGTCCGGGCAGGCCATCAAGGCGGCCAGGGTGCGCGAGCGGCTGCCCGGCCTGCAGGCCAGGACCCTGGCCCGGCGCGCGATCCCGATCCCGCCCAGCCTGCCGCTGTCGGAGGCGATCCGGCGGGCTGACGAGGCACAGGCGCGGGCCCTGGTGGTCGTGGACCACCAGGCCACGCCGATCGCGATCGTCAACGAGGAGGCGGTCATCGCCACGCCGCAGCAGCGCCGGCCGTGGATCGAGGTGGGGACGCTGGCGCGCACGCTGGACCCCGGCATGGTGCTGTCGGCTGACCTGTCCGGGATGGACCTCATCGAGGCGGTGCGCCGCCGCCCGGCCACCGAGTACCTGCTGATCGAGCCGTCCGGCCAGGTGTACGGGGTGCTGGCCACCGCCGACCTCGACCATGCGTTCGCCGGTGCCTGAGACTGTCCCGCCGATCAACTAGCCTGTCGCCGTGATGAAGCAGCCTCGCGGGCCGTTCGCGGCCGGCGATCAGGTCCAGCTGACCGACCCCAAGGGCCGGCAGCACCGGCTGATCCTGACCGCCGGGCGGACGTTCCACACTCACCGCGGCGGGGTCGCGCACGACGACCTGATCGGCCAGCCGGAGGGCAGCCTGGTCACCTCCTCGGGCGGCACGCCCTACATCGCGCTGCGGCCGCTGCTGTCGGACTACACGGTGTCGATGGCGCGCGGCGCCGCGGTGGTCTACCCCAAGGACGCGGCGCAGATCCTGGCCGCGGCCGACATCTTCCCCGGCGCCACCGTCGTGGAGGCGGGGGCGGGCTCCGGCGCGCTGTCGTGCTGGCTGCTGCGCGCGGTCGGCGAGGAAGGGCTGCTGCTGTCATTTGAACGGCGGCCGGACTTTGCCGAGATTGCCCGCGCCAATGTCGAGGGCTATTTCGGCGGCCCCCATCCGGCCTGGCGGCTGACGACCGGTGACCTGCCCGCCGGCCAGATCCGCGACGCCGACCGGGTCATCCTGGACATGCTCGCGCCCTGGGAGCACGCGCAGACGGCGGCGGACGCCCTGGTGCCCGGCGGCGTGCTGTGCTGCTACGTCGCCACCACGACCCAGCTGGCCCGGACGGTGACCGCGCTGCGCGAGCAGGGCAGCTTTGCCGAGCCCGCCGCGGGGGAGACCCTGCAGCGCGGCTGGCACGTGGACGGCCTGGCGGTCCGCCCCGAGCACCGGATGGTGGGACACACGGGATTTTTGGTCACCGCCCGGCGGCTGGCTGACGGCGTGTCAGCCCCGCCCCGCCGCCGGCGGCCGTCCAAGGGCGCCGAGGCAGCGGCTGAGCTGGCCGAACCCGGCGGCGGTGAGATGTAGAGCAGGTGGAGCAGGTCCGGTAACGCGGCGGCACCGTTCCCGGATCGTAACTCCAGAGCGGCAGAGTCGGGGCCGGTGCAAGGTTACGGAACGACCCTTGATAGGTAGGGTCTAGGTAAGTCGGCTCTCGGGAGGGGGTGAGGGGCATGGCCTCTCGTGACGACAGCGCCCGCTCCGGGCGGTATGACGACGAGGTCAAGGTCCTGACCACGAAGATCTCCTTCCTGGAGGAGGAGGTCTCGGCACTGCGCGGCAGGCTGGCAGATTCGCCGCGCCAGGCCAGGCTGCTCGAGGAGCGCCTGCGCGAGGCAGAGGCGAGCCTGGCGGCGGTTACCGGCCAGAACGAGCGGCTGACCGGGACGCTGCGGGACGCGCGGGACCAGATCGTGGCCCTGAAGGAGGAGGTGGACCGGCTCGCCCAGCCGCCGAGCGGGTTCGGCATCTTCCTGGAGGCGGCCGACGACGGCGCCGCGGACGTCTTCACCGGCGGCCGCAAGATGCGCGTCAGCGTCAGCCCGGGCATCGACCTGGACGAGCTGCGGCCCGGCCAGGAAGTCGTGCTCAACGAGGCCCTCAACGTCGTGATCGCCCAGGGCTACGAGACGATCGGCGAGGTCGTCATGCTCAAGGAGATCCTGGACGGCGGCGACCGGGCGCTGGTCATCTCGCATGCCGACGAGGAGCGGGTGGCCCGGCTGGCCGAGCCGCTGCGCGAGTCGACGCTGCGCGCGGGTGACTCGCTGCTGCTGGAGCCGCGCTCGGGCTATGTGTACGAGCGCATCCCCAAGGCCGAGGTCGAGGAGCTGATCCTCGAGGAAGTCCCGGACATCTCCTATGTCGAGATCGGCGGCCTGGCGCCGCAGATCGAGCAGATCCGCGACGCGATCGAGCTGCCCTACCTGCATGCCGACTTGTTCAAGGAGCACCAGCTGCGGCCGCCCAAGGGCGTGCTGCTGTACGGCCCGCCCGGCTGCGGCAAGACGCTGATCGCCAAGGCCGTGGCCAACTCGCTGGCCAAGCAGGTCGCGGCCCGCACCGGCGAGAGCACCGCCGACGGCCCCGACGGCCCGGCCCGCGAGCGGCGCAGCTTCTTCCTCAACATCAAGGGCCCCGAGCTGCTCAACAAGTACGTCGGCGAGACCGAGCGGCACATCCGGCTGGTCTTCCAGCGGGCCAGGGAGAAGGCCAGCGAGGGCATGCCGGTGATCGTGTTCTTCGACGAGATGGACTCGATCTTCCGCACCCGCGGGTCGGGCGTGTCCAGCGACGTGGAGAACACGATCGTCCCGCAGCTGCTCAGCGAGATCGACGGCGTGGAGGGGCTGGAGAACGTCATCGTCATCGGCGCCTCCAACCGCGAGGACATGATCGACCCGGCCATCCTGCGGCCCGGCCGCCTGGACGTGAAGATCAAGATCGAGCGGCCGGACGCCGAGGCGGCGCGCGACATCTTCTCCAAGTACGTGCTGACCGGGCTGCCGCTGCACCCCGACGACCTGGCCGAGCACGGCGGGTCGGCCGAAGCGACGGTGGCCGAGATGATCCAGCGCGTCGTGGAGCGGATGTACTCCGAGACCGAGGAGAACCGCTTCCTGGAGGTCACCTACGCCAACGGCGACAAGGAGGTCCTGTACTTCAAGGACTTCAACTCCGGCGCGATGATCCAGAACATCGTCGACCGGGCCAAGAAGATGGCGATCAAGGAGTTCCTGGAGACGGGCCAGAAGGGCCTGCGCGTCTCGCACCTGCTCAGCGCGTGCGTCGATGAGTTCAGCGAGAACGAGGATCTCCCCAACACCACCAACCCCGACGACTGGGCGCGGATCTCGGGCAAGAAGGGGGAGCGGATCGTCTACATCAGGACGCTGGTCTCCGGCAAGCACGGGACCGAGGCCGGCCGTTCCATCGACACCGTCGCGAACACTGGCCAGTACCTGTAGCCGGGCGCGCCCGCCCGCCGCGGCGGGCCGCCAGACACGGCGCGGCGGGCGCGGCGGCGTGCGGCAGCGCGCCAAACCGGCACTAGGCTTCTCAGCATGAGCGTGCGCCGGGTGATGGGGATCGAGACCGAGTACGGCATTGCCGTGCCCGGCCAGCCTGGGGCCAACGCGATGGTCAGCTCCTCGCAGGTGGTCAACGCCTACCAGGCGGCGACCGCCGCGCGGGCCCGGCGGGCCCGCTGGGACTTCGAGGAGGAGAACCCGCTGCGCGATGCGCGGGGGTTTGACCTGGCCAGGGAGGCCGCGGACTCCTCGCAGCTGACCGACGAGGACCTGGGCCTGGCCAACGTCATCCTGACCAACGGGGCCCGGCTGTACGTCGACCACGCGCACCCGGAGTACTCGGCCCCGGAGTGCACGAACCCGATGGATGCCCTGTTGTGGGACAAGGCGGGCGAGCGGGTCATGGCCGAGGCGGCGGCACGGGCGGCGGCCACGCCCGGCGGCCCGGCGATTCAGCTCTACAAGAACAACACCGACAACAAGGGCGCCTCTTACGGCTGCCACGAGAACTACCTGATGAACCGGGCGACTCCGTTCGCGGACATCGTCCGGCACCTGACCCCGTTCTTCGTCTCCCGCCAGGTCGTGTGCGGGGCCGGCCGGGTCGGCCGCGGCGCCGACGGCCGGGAGGAGGGCTTCCAGATCAGCCAGCGGGCCGACTTCTTCGAGGTCGAGGTTGGCCTGGAGACCACGCTGAAGCGGCCGATCATCAACACCCGCGATGAGCCGCACGCCGACCCGGAGAAGTACCGGCGGCTGCACGTCATCATCGGCGACGCCAACATGAGCGAGGTCTCCACCTACCTCAAGCTGGGCACGACCGCGCTGGTGCTGGCGATGATCGAGGACCGGTTCCTGGCCGGCGACCTGTCGGTGGAATCACCGGTCGCCGAGCTGCGCGCGATCTCGCACGACCCGTCCTGCAAGCACCTGGTGATGCTGCGCGACGGCCGCCGGATGACGGCCGTGCAGCTGCAGATGGAGTACCTGGAGCTGGCCCGCAAGTACACCGAGGACAAGTACGGCGCCGACGTGGACGAGGCCACCGCCGACGTCCTGGACCGCTGGGAGAACCTGCTCACCCGGCTGGCCGATGACCCGATGCAGGCCGCGCGCGAGATCGACTGGGTGACCAAGCTGGAGATCCTGGAGGGCTACCGGTCCAGGGACGGGTTGTCCTGGAACCACCCCCGGCTGCAGCTGGTCGACCTGCAGTACTCCGACGTGCGCCCCGAGCGCGGCCTGTACAACCGGCTGGCGGCCCGCGGCCGGGTGGCCCGCCTGGTGGATGAGGACGCGATTGAGCGGGCCATGCTGGAGCCTCCTGAGGACACCCGGGCGTTCTTCCGGGGCCGGTGCCTGCGCCAGTACCCCGAGTCCGTGGCGGCCGCCTCCTGGGACTCGGTGATCTTCGACATCCCCGGCCGGGAGTCGCTGCAGCGGGTGCCGACCCTGGAGCCGCTGCGCGGCACCAGGGCGCACGTGGGCGAGCTGCTGGACCGCTGCCGCACGGCCGGTGACCTGGTCTCCGCGCTGACCGGCAGGGACTAGTCCGGGCCGCTGCGGGCCGCCAGCGGGGTCAGCTGGCGCGGCTGCGGCGGGTCAGGGCCGCAAATCGCGGAACGATACCGATCCCGCCCGGCAGGATTGACCGGGGCACGCGAGGGCGAGGATAGCGTTGAGACTGTGGGCGGTAACCGCGGATCCACGGAGGTTTGAGTATGGCGACGAAGGACACCGGAGGCCAGCGGCAGACGTCCCGGCGTACCGAGGAAGAGCAGGAGACCGACGCGCAGGCTGGCGAGGACGTCCGGGAGCGGCAGGACAAGCTGACCGACGACGTCGACGCGATCCTCGACGAGATTGACGAGGTCCTCGAGGAGAACGCGGAGGAGTTTGTCCGTTCATACGTGCAAAAAGGCGGTCAGTGACCGTTTCGGGCGGGCGGGCGACAAGCCCGCCGGCAGCCGCGCGGCGCCCTGGCGGCGGGCGCCGCGGCTGCGATTTCACTGACAGCCGATCTTCTGGCCGCCGAAGCGGCGCGGGCGCGCAGTAGGGTCGTGGCAGCGCTCTCAACCGGAAGGACTCGCGGGTGGCCCCTGACTTTGACGGCCGGCGGCTGCCGGCCATCGCCCCGTCGGCGCATTTCCTCACCGCCGGAACGTCATCGTTCTCGGATTTCCTGACCATGGCCGCGCCTGGCCTGCTGCCGGGCCGGCCGGCCGCGGCCGGCGCCGGGATGCCCGCGGGCGCGCCGGAGCTGCCGCACGGCACCACGATCGTCGCGGCGCTGTGCGAGGGCGGCGTGGTCATGGCCGGCGACCGGCGGGCCACCGCGGGCAGCATGATCGCTCAGCGCGACATCGAGAAGGTGTACCGCAGCGACGAGTTCTCCTGCATCGGCATGTCCGGCGTGGCCGGCATCGGCATCGACCTGATCCGGCTGTTCCAGGTTGAGCTGGAGCATTACGAGAAGCTCGAGGGCCGCACGCTGTCGCTGGAGGGCAAGGCCAACCGGCTGGCCGGCCTGGTCCGGGGCAACCTGATGGGCGCCATGCAGGGCCTGGTCGCGGTGCCGCTGTTCGCCGGGTTCGACGAGGACCTCGAGGCCGGCCGGATCTTCGGCTACGACGTGGCAGGCGGCCGGTACGAGGAGCACCGGTTCCACTCCATCGGGTCGGGCTCGGTGTTCGCCCGCGGCGCGCTGAAGAAGCTCTACCGGGATGGCATGTCCCCCGCTGACACGGCGCTGGCCTGCATGCAGGCGCTGTACGACGCGGCCGACGACGACTCGGCGACCGGCGGCCCGGACGTCTCCCGGCGCATCTACCCGATCATCGCCACCGTCACCGCCGACGGCTTCGAGCGGATGCCCGACGATCAGGCCGCCAGCCTGGCCGAGTCGGTCGTGGACGGGCGGATGCGCCGCCCGGACGGGCCGGCCGCGCCGCTGGAGGAGCCGCCCGCCGGCGGGTAGCGCGCCGGACCCAGGGCCAGCAGAACTGACCACCACCTCGACGTAAGGACAGTGCCAGCGGTGTCGATGCCCTTCTACGTATCGCCCGAGCAGGCGATGAAGGACAAGGCGGACTACGCGCGCAAGGCAATCACGCGTGGCCGCAGCGGGGTCGTGATCGAGTGCGACGCCGGCATCCTGTTCGTCTCGCCCAACCCCTCGCGCGCGCTGCACAAGTTCAGCGAGCTCTATGACCGGATCGCGTTCGCCGCGGCCGGCCGCTACAACGAGTTCGAGCGGCTGCGGCAGGCGGGCGTGCGCTACGCGGACCTGACCGGCTACCAGTACGACCGCCAGGACGTCACCGCCCGCGGGCTGGCCAACTGGTATGCCCAGGTGCTGGGCACGATCTTCACCGAGAGCAACAAGCCCCTGGAGGTGGAGATCGTCGTCGCCGAGGTGGGCGAGAGCGCGGGGCAGGACCAGATCTACCGGATCACCTTCGACGGGACCGTCACCGACGAGCACAACTTCCTGGTCATGGGCGGCCAGGCCGACCAGGTGGCCGCGGTCGTGCGGGAACGCTACTCCGACGGCATGAGCCTGGCCGGCGCGATGCAGGTCGCCGTCGAGGCACTCGCGGGCCAGGGTGGCAACGGCCAGGGCAACGGCGCCGAGCCGGCGGAGATCTCCGGCGCCCAGTTCGAGGTGGCCGTCCTGGACCGGTCCCGGTCCCACCGCACCTTCCGCCGCCTGACCGGCGCGCGCCTGGAGGCCCTGCTGGCCGAGGCCAGGCCGGCGAAGGGCGGCAAGTCCGGCGCCTCCGGCGGCGCGGCCTCCTCGGGTGCCTCAGCAGGCCCGGGCGGTAACGCGGGCGGGGCCGGCAAGGGCGGCGAGTCCGGCAAGGGCCCCGGCGACTCCGGCAAGGACGGTAACTCCGGCAAGGGCTCCGGCAGCTCCGGGGACAAGCCCTCCGCCTAGCCCGCTGCCACGGCCGGGCAGCGGGCCCGCCAGCCCGCCTGCGCGGGCCGCCTTGCGGCCGTGCTGGGCGCGGCGCAGCGCCGCCGAGACTCCGGCGGCGGCCGCTTCCTGCCTGCGGTGATGCCGGCTATCCGGGAATAACGCCACCCCGGGATGCCGCTGTGGCGTATCTGCCGCGCGGCACGGCGCCAGGCGCACTGGCCGGGCCGGCCAGGCCCCGATGTAATGTCAGGGAATGCGCAGCCCGCCGGGCGGCCGCAGGGTTACTGGGAGGACAACGTGAGCGCCGACCTGGCATCTATCGCGGGTGTGGACGCGCCGACCGGGCTGCTGGTCGGCGGGGAGTGGTCGCCCGGCCGCCGGGGCGTCCTGCCGGTCCTGGACCCCGCGACCGAGC
>DASUBV010000068.1:0-3989 GCA_035763085.1 Streptosporangiaceae bacterium
CGCCAAGCTCCGCCGCGTCATCATCGCCGCCAAATTTAAGCAACTTCGCCCTGACCAGCCAGAACCCGCAGAAATCCACGCCATCAGGCTGGCCTGGGAAGATGCGCTCGACCTCGCCGCCTAAATGACGAAAGCCGAGTGCTCCTCATTTCCGGAAATATCCGGCTACTCAAAGCCTCGCACTTTTGCCCTAAGCATTCACCCCGATAGGTGTCACCTGGCCAAGCGATCTTTCACTACGGGCGGGTGCGGGCTTTATGGGCGCTGTGCCTGTGGTTGATGCGTGTTACTGGTGGCCTGGTGCGCGGTGGCAGGCTGCGGCCAGGGTTGGTCCGGTCAGCCGGCCTGTCTGTTTACGGAATTCCTCCAGCAGGGCGTGGTATCGCTGGTCCGCGCCGGGGACTTCGGCGAAGTGCGGGGCGTGGTGGTCGGCGGCCCACTCGTAGTCGGGGTGGGAGCGGTCCCCGGCGGCGTGGACCGCGGCGAGGCTGCCGCGTCCGCGGTGGATGACGTGGCCCGCGGCGGTGAACGGGAAGGGCGCCATCGGGATGCCCAGCTGCGCGGCCGAAACGAGCAGGCCGAGCGATGGGTCGCCGCCGTCGGCGAACGGCCCGGCTTGCTTCTGCCAGGTCACGGCCGGGTCCATCAGCAGCGAGTACATCCCGAAGCGCCCGTCGGTGTGCCACTGGTCGTGCTGCGGCTCGCCGACCAGCGCTGCCGAGTGTGCCCGCGCCGCGGCGACGGCCGCGGACAGCGCGTCCGGCCGCGCGGCGACGACGTCGGAGTCCAGGATCCAGATCCACTCCGGCCGTGGCCCGGGCCGGGAGGCCAGGTAGGAGATTCCCTGGTTGAGCCCGGGGCCGTGATGGCGGTTGCCGTGATTGGCGAGCAGCGTGCAGACCCCTTCCCGCCCGGCCTCGGCCAGCAGCTGCGCCGACCCGTCCCGCGAGCCGTTGTCCACGACCACGATCTCCAGCTCCGGCCAGCTCACGATCGTGCGCAGCGACCACAGCAGGAACGCCGTCAGCTCCCGGGTGTTATACGAGACGGTCAGGGCAGCCACGCTCCCGCGGCTGGCTCCAGGCCCCGCCGGCCACCACACCACGTCACTGGCCACCCGCGAAGCCTGCCACGGGACCTCTGCCAGGGCCAGCAATTTACTGCCCAGCGCGGAGCACCGCAGCACGACGGGGCTGGGAAAGCCCGCGCGTCGGCCGCCGCCCAGGGCAGAATGTCCGGGTGAGTGAGCTAAGCGAGGAAGCGGCGGCCTTGACCGCGGACCTGATCGTGGACGGCGCCCAGGCGGCCAGTCCGGTGATCTCGCCTGACGGTCGCTGGGTTGCCTGGACCACCTCCCGGCCGGGCGAGCGGGGGCAGCAGGTCAGCGAGTTGTGGCTCGCGCGCGTCGGCGGGAGCGCGGTTCCGGCCCGGCTGAGCGACGGCAGCGTGCCCGCCCGGCTGCCGCGCTGGTCACCGGACTCCGCCTGGCTGTTCTACGTGGCCGGCGAGGAGCTTCGCCGTCTCCGGGTCACCGCCGATGAGCCGAACGGGGTTGCCGAGCCCGTCCTGCGCTGGGGCGGTGAGATCTCCGGGCTGGTTCCGCTCGCCGGCGGGCGGCTGGTGGCCGTCGTGGCCGGTGACGAGCTAACCAAGGACGACGAGCACCGCCAGGCCGAGGGCGACGACGTGGTGGTCTGGTCCGAGCGGGCCGTGCGCCAGCATTGGCTCTGGCACCGGCTGCGCCTGCTCGACCTGGCCTCCGGGGAACTCACAGTGGCCGCCGGGCTGGCTGGGCGGCACGTCGTCGACGTCGCGCAGCGGCCAGGCGGCGGACCGCTGGCGGTGGTGAGCTGGGACTGCCCGGAGGACGAACCAGGCGCCTTCACCAGCAGGCTGCACATCACCGACCCGGACGCGGGCACCGCGGCGGACCTGGGCCCGGCGGGGTTCGAGGCGCGCTGCCCCGCGTGGTGGCAGGGCGCCGACGGCTGGCATGTGGCCTGGCTGGCGTCCGTGCCGCCCGCCGGCGCCGCGGCCGTGCTCGACGTCGCCGTCCCGGCGGGCGGGGAGCCCGCCGACCTGACCGCCGGGATGACCGCCTGCCCGGACGAGCTCGTCCAGGTCGCGGGCGGCCCCCCGGCGGCGCTGTTCGCGGAAGGACTGGACACCGCCCTGTACCGGCTGAATCCGGCGGTCCCGTCGTTCGAACGGGCGGCGAGCCTGGCCGGCCGTGCCGCCGGCCTCAGCGCCAGCGACGGCGCGGCCGTGATCGCGGTCCTGACGGGCACTGCTTATACTCCGCCTGACGTCCACGCCGGCCCGCCGGGCGCCCTCGCCCGGGTCAGCGACACCCGCCCGGAACTGCGCGGCGTCACCTGGGGCGCCCAGGAGCGGCTGTCCTGGCGGGCACCTGACGGGGTGGAGTGCGACGGCGTGCTGGTCCTGCCGCCAGGCCGGAGCCGGACGGACGGCCCGTTCTCCCTGGTGACAGTGGTCCACGGCGGTCCCTATGAACGGTGGGCCGACCAGCTCATGGTGGGCTGGTGGTCGTGGGGCCAGTGGCTGGCCGCCGCCGGCTTCGCGGTGTTCCACCCCAACCCGCGCGGCAGCCAGGGACACGGCCGGGCGTTCGCCGACATGGTGGCCGGCGCTGTGGGCCGCGGCGAGTGGTCCGACATCCTGGCCGGCGTCGACGACCTGGTGGCGGCCGGCGTCGCGGACCCCGGCCGGCTCGGCATCGCCGGGTGGAGCCACGGCGGGTTCGCGGCCGCCTGGGCCGTCACCCAGACCAGCCGCTTCCGCGCCGCGGTGATGGGCGCGGGCGTAGCCGACTGGGGCATGATGGTCGGCGCCGGCGAAATGGGCCGGGCGGAAGCCGTCTTCGGCGGCAGCTTCGGCTGGGAGGGACCCGGCCCGCACCGCCACGACGAGCTCAGCCCGGTCTCCTACGCGGCGAACGTCACCGCCCCGGTCCTGATCCTGCACGGCGAGAACGACACCAACGTCCCGGTCGGCCAGGCGATGTACTTCCACCGGGCGCTCACCCACTTCGGGGCCGAGCACGACCTCGTCCTCTACCCGCGCGAGGGCCACGTCTTCACCGAGCGCGCCCACCAGATCGACGTCCTGGAACGCACCCGTTCCTGGTTCACGCACTGGCTCGGCCAGCCAGCCGTCGGCTGACCAGATCCGGGACTCACCCCGTCCTTCAGGGCGGGGTGAGTCCGTCCGGCCGTCAGGCCGGGCGCTGCTGCTGCTCGGTGTAGTGCCGGATGAGGCTCAGCGGGGTGCCTCCGCAGGATGCGGCGGGGTAGGGCGGGGGCCGGAAGTGCCCGTTCGTCCTGGCCTGGTTCACCCGTCCGGGGTACTCCGGGCGGAGCCGCCGTGCGGGCACGCCCTTGAGGGAGTTCGCCAGCGCGGTCACGGGCACCTTCGGCGGGCAGTGCGCGAGGAGGTGCACGTGGCCGGTCTCCCCGCTGAGCTCCCGCAGGCTGGCTGCGAAGTTGCCGCAGCCTTCCGCATTGCGTTCTCGCGGCAGGCCGGTATCTCATCGCCGGGCACGCCGCGTCGGCAGTTCGTCACGAAGTCCAAGTGCACGCGGGGCGCGGCTACAACGTGCCTGCCGTGCCTTGGCCGCCGCTGAATGTCGTAGCCGGGTGCCATGATGCGGGCATGGGTCATGCCCGGTACACCTACAGGGTCCGCGTCTCGGCGGCCGCCGAGCGCGCGCTGCTGGCTGAGTGGGGCCGCTGCCGGTGGGTCTGGAACCAGTGCGTCGCCGAGTCCCGGCAAGCGTGTAAGGAAAAGCGGGAGTGCGGGCCGGCCGGGCTCGACAAGATGCTCACCGCATGGCGCGCACGGCATGACTGGCTCCGCGAAGGGTCGTCGGTCGCGCAGAAGCAGACGATCCGCGACTTCGGCAAGAGCCGCGCCAAGGCGCTGAAGGACCGCAGGGACAAGCTGCCCGTCCGCCAGCGGGCCGGGCTGCC
>DASUBV010000069.1:0-8547 GCA_035763085.1 Streptosporangiaceae bacterium
GCGCCCCGCACCGGGCCTGTCGGCCCCGGCGCTCGCCCTGGTCGGCGCGGCAGCCGCGCTGGCCGTGACCATCCCGGTCGCGGTCCTGGTCATCCCGTTCTGAGTCATCCCGGTCTGGCTGGGCCGTCCGCGCCCTGATCCCAGCCGGGCCTTGTCCTGCGCCATCTGTCCCGGGCGGGCTGGCGCGCCGCGGGCGGCCTGCCCTCCCCCGTGCCCTGAGCCGAGACACAGGCCGGGAGCAGGCCGCCCGCGGCGCTGGCGCTACTTGCTGCTCGGGGACGGGCTCGGCGCCGACGAGCCGGGGACCGGGGCGCCCGCCTTGGGCTCCGTCCGGGACGGGCCGACGAACAGCAGGACCTGATGCTGCGCCCACGGCACGGCGTCGTAGACGTACCAGCGGCCGGGGACCGAGGTCACGTTGCTGGCCGCGCTGTTCCCGGCGACGTTGAAGCGCGCGACCGTGGCGTGCCGCCGGCGCAGCATCGCCTCCACCCGGGCGACCGTCTTGCCGTGGATGTTCATGCCGTGCATGACCTCGCCCGGCGCGAAGGCCGACGCCGTGGACTCATAGTGCTCGCCCGGCCGGGCGGCGCGGCCGAAGACCAGGTCGGCCTGGCCGCGGAAGTGGACCGGCACCCGGACGCCCACCGGGCACTGATCGGTGCCGCTGGCCTCGTGGCAGGCCCCCGTGGCGGTGATGGGCGTGATCGCGCTGGCGTGGTTCCCGCCGAAATAGACGACGGTACCCACGATCGACGGCGAGACCGGCAGCAGTTTCAGCGTGATGTTCAGGTGGTGCCTGGCGAACTCGGCCCGGTACTGCGCCGGGTCGGCGACCGGGTCGCGGACGATGACGTCGATGTACTGGCCATGCCGGACGAACGACAGCACCTGCGCCCGGACGGGCACCGAACCGTGCCCGGCCGGCACGGGGCGCGCGTGCCCCGCCTGGCCGGCCGGGGCGCGGTGCGCGGGACTGACCATCGACGTCACGGCCACCGCCGCCACGGCAACGCCGGCGGCCAGCGGGACGCCGATCAGCCAGGCGCGCCGCGCCCGGGATCGCGGGCGGCCGGCCGGCCGCACCGGGCCCGCCGGGCCCGCCGGGCTGGCCGCCGTGGCGGTGATCTGAGCGGCCAGGTCGGCCAGGGTGTCCGGTCGTGCCAGGTGCGCGGCCTCCGCGTCGCTCACGCGGGCGATCTTGCTGATCTGGTTCAACGGAAGTCTCCACTGGGAACGTGCGCACGATGGGGAACGGGCTGGGCCGGACCGCGGTCCAGCTCGGCGGCGAGGCGGCGGCGGGCCCGGTGCAGCCGGATCCGCACGGCGTTGCGCGAGCAGTCCAGGACCTCGGCGATCTGGCCGTAGCCGAGCCCTTCCCAGGCCGACAGGGCGAGCAGCTCGCGCTCGGCCTCGGGCAGGCGGCCGAAGGCGGCGGCGATCCGGGCCAGCTCGCCGGTGTACTCCGGCGGGCGGTAGGCGTCGACCAGATCGGCGCGCAGCCGGTCCGCAAGCGCCGACCGGCGGCGCTCGCCGCGGCGCTGGTTGGCCAGTACCCGCCGGGCCACGCCGTACAGCCACAGCCGCGCCTGCGGCTCGGCGGGCAGGTCCGGCAGCCGCCGCCAGGCGATCAGGAACACCTCGGCCAGCGCGTCGGCGGCATCATCGGGATTGTCGGTGCGGCGCAGCAGGTACCCGAGGATCGGGCCGTGGTGCGCCGTGTACGCCGCCTCGAAGCGGCGTTGCCGCTCGTCCTGAGCGGGCATCAGCGGACTGGGCAAGAAGTGCTCCCTTCGACACTGGCCACATGTCCGCCAGGGCGCCGGCATTTCAGCAGGCGCGGCCGGTGCCGAGCGGGCCGCCGTGCGCGGGAGCAGGGCCGGCTGGCCCGGTGCGGGGCTAGCCGGTGACGGTCAGTCCGCGATGCGGATCCGCAGCCGCCGGAAACCGCGTCCCTTGTTCTCGATCTTGACGACCTGGATCTTGCCGATCTGGCTGGTGCTGGCGACGTGCGTGCCGCCGTCCGCCTGCTGGTCGAGGCCGACGATGTCGACGATCCGCACCTCGGCTACCTCGGCCGGGACCAGGTTGGTGGCCGTGCGGATGATGTCGGGCAGCTCGAACGCCTCGGCGCGCGGCAGCACCCGCACGTCAATCCGCCGGTCGGTGCCGACCTCGGCGTTGCACGCGGCCTCCACCGCGTCCCTGAACCCCTCGGGCAGCTCGGGCAGGTCGAAGTCCATGCGAGCGGCCAGCGGCTCCATGTTCCCGCCCGTCACCAGCGCGCCGTAATCGCGGAACACCACCCCGCACAGCACGTGCAGCCCGGAGTGCGTGCGCATCAGCGCGGTCCTTCGGTCGTCCTCGACCGCGCCCCGCACCGTCGTGCCGGCCGGCGGCACCGGGTCGTCCTCGGCCGGGATCAGGTACAGGTCATCGCCCTTGCGGGCCCCGGCGATCCGGGTCTGCACGCCGCCCCACAGCAGCACGCCATGGTCGGGCGGCTGGCCGCCGCCGCCGGGGTAGAACGCCGACCGGTCCAGCACGATCCCGTCCGGGCCGGAGTCCAGGACGACGGCATCCCACTCGCGCAGGGTCTGGTCGTCCAGCTCAAGGCGGTGCGTGCGCCACTGTGCCTCAGTCACGGGCCGAGCCTAGCGCGCGTCCGCCGCCGTCGGCCCGTAGGCCAGCACGGCTACCAGGGGCCGTACGGTCCCTGGCGTGACGAGGAGGAGGAGGACCCGCGCTTGAACTGGCCCACCTTGGGCCGCACGTCGGCCAGGTAGATGGCCGCCGCGACGAACGCCGCGATGGGCAGGAAGCTGAACACGTTCAGCCGGCCGATGGCGCCGCCGAGGCCGATGACCAGGGCCACTCCGAGGATGATCAGCCACAGCGGCTTGGTCTGCTTGCCCGCCGCCGGGAAGGCGGCCTTCTGCTGCCGCACCGCGTCGATGAACGCCCAGGCCTCGACGACGAAGGCGGCCAGCAGGAGCAGCCAGAAGAAGTAGTTCACCGGGCCCCACCCGGCGAAGCTGATGATGTTCACGGCGTCAACCTACTCGAATCGCCATCCTGGTGCCCCTCGATGGCCTGCCGGGGCTGCGCGGTGCCCAGAGCGTCCTCGCCGACGTCCTCCGGCCATGTCAGCGCGGCCTCGTCGGGCGGCAGCTCATCCGGGCTGTCGTCCTTCCCCTCGGCCAGCCGGGTTTCCTTGCGGAAGGACTCGTAGATCTCGATCACCATCTGCTTCTGCCGCTCCGTCAGGTCCGGGTCGGTCAGCACCGCCTCGCGCACCATCGAGCTGGGCTGCTTGTCCTCCAGGAAGCCCGCCTGGATGTACAGGGCCTCGGCCGAGATCCGCAGGCCCTTGGCAATCTGCTGCAGGATGTCGGCGCTCGGGCGGCGCAGGCCGCGCTCGACCTGGCTCAGGTACGGATTGGAGATCCCCGCGTTCTGGGCCAGCTGGCGCAGCGAGATCCTGGCCTGCTCGCGCTGCTCCCGGATGTAGGCGCCGATGGTGTTGACGTTGACCGGCTTCATGGCGCCAGTATCCCACGCCCCGCTTGCAGTTGCAAGCAGGGCGCTAGCTGTGGCTAGCGAGCGCTCAGCTCGCCGCGGCTGCGCGATCGGTGGCGGGCGGAGCGCCCGTTACTGCGCTTCCATCAAGATCATTAACGGGGAGCCGGGCGCGGATCTCGCCCACCGGCTGACCGCCTCCGTTGACCGGGCCCGTGGCCAGCCCGTCCAGCGCGGCCAGGTCAGCGCCGGGTACGTCGGCCACGCCGAGCTCGCGCAGGATGGCCACCGTGACCGGCGCCCGGGCACGCTGCGCGCCGTCCTCCAGCTTGAGCCCGCCGGCCCGGCCGTCGGCCAGCGCGAACGCCTCGACGCCCTCGGCCCCGGCCTTGACCATCAGGCCCGGCACGGCAGTCATCAGGATGTTCTCGGCCCGGGTCGTGCCGGAGGTCCAGGCGGGATGGGCGCGGAATGCGTCGGCTACCCGGCGCTCGGGCGTGCCCGGCTCGGCCAGCACCAGGGCCCGGAACGCGCGGGCCAGGCCGGTCACCGAGATGGCCAGCAGCGGCGCGCCGCAGCCATCGACGCCGACGGCCGCCACCGGCTCGCCGGCCAGCTCCGCCACGGTGGCGGCGATGGCCTGCTGCAGGGGGTGCTGCGGGTCCCGGTAGGTCGCGGTCGGCCAGCCCGCGGCGACGCAGGTGGCCAGCATGGCGGAGTGCTTGCCGGAGCAGTTCATGTGAATCCGGTCGGGGCCGGCCCCGGCCAGCAGCATCCGCCGCTGCTCGGCCTCATCCAGCGGCAGGTCCGGCGGGCACTGCAGGTCATCCTCGGTCAGCCCGGCCCTGGCCAGGATTTCCCGCGCGCCGGCGACGTGGAACGCCTCGCCGGAGTGGCTGGCCGCGGCCAGCGCGAGCAGCTCACCGTCCAGGTCCAGGCCGCAGCGCAGCATCGCGGCCGCCTGCATGGGCTTATTGGACGAGCGCGGGAACACCGGCGCGATGGCGGCCCCGGCCGACAGCGCGACCGTGCCGTCGGCGCGCAGGCCGACCGCCATGCCGCGGTGCCGGGACTCGGTGAAGCCGGATCGGATCACCTCGGCCAGGACCGGGCTGCCGACGTCCGCCTGGGCGGTCACTTGGCCGGCGCCTTGGCCGGGATGCCGAGCATGTCGCGCGCCGCGGCCGGGGACATGGCCGGCCGCTGAGCCAGCTCGGCCGCCGACGCAGCCCGGCTGACCAGCTCGGCGTTCGAGCTAACCGGGCGGCCGCGGGCGAACGAGGTGGTGTCTTCCATGCCGACGCGCAGGTGCCCGCCGGCCGACAGCGCGGCCAGCATCACCGGCAGCGTGGTGCGGCCGATGCCGGTCGCCGACCAGGTGGCACCGGCGGGCAGCGCGGCGACGGCGGCGGCCAGCGTGGCGGTGTCGCCGGGCATTCCGCCGGGCACCCCCATAACCAGGTCGCAGTGCACGTGCCCGCCGGCCGGCTCGCCCAGGTCAGCGAGCAGCCGGTGCAGCGTGGCGATGTGGCCGAGGTCGAACAGCTCGAACTCCGGGACCACGCCGCGCTCCTTGGTCAGCGCGTACAGCTCGCGGATGAACGGCCACGGGTTCATGAAGACGTCGTCGCCGAAGTTGACGGTCCCGCAGGTCAGTGAGCAGGCATCGGGCGCGGCGTCGAGGACGGCCAGCCGCCGGTCGAAGCTGTCGGTGACCGCGCCGCCGGTGGACAGCTGGACGACGAGGCTGGTGCTCTCGCGCAGCGCCTGCACGGTGTCGGTCAGCCGCCCGAGGTCCAGCGTCGGCCGTGCCTCGTCGTCGCGGATGTGCACGTGAATGACGGCGGCCCCGGCGGCCTGGCACTCTTTGGCCGTGGTGACCAGCTCGTCCAGGGTGACGGGCAGGGCGGGCACGGCCGCCTTCTCCGACTCCGCGCCGGTCGGCGCGACGGTGATGAGGGTGGCCGGTCCGGCCTTAGCGGGCCGGTGCGGGCTGTCAGCAGTCATGCGAGGATGCCTTCTCGTGCGAGCAGTAATACAGCGGGCCAGCGAGGCGAGCGTATCGGTCGGGGGGTCGGTAGTCGGTAGCCTGCCCCGGCCTGGCCTGGTGGTGCTGGTGGGCGTCACCCATTCCGATACCCCGCAGGCGGCTGCGGCGCTGGCCCGCAAGATCTTTTATCTTCGCATCCTGGCCGGCGAGAAGTCATGCGCCGATACGGGGGCACCGCTGCTGGTCATCAGCCAGTTCACCCTCTACGCGGAGACGGCCAAGGGCCGGCGGCCGACCTGGCAGGCGGCGGCGCCGGGACCGGTGGCCGAGCCGCTGGTGGACTCCTTCGCCGCGGCGCTGCGTGAGCTCGGTGCCGAGGTGGCGACCGGCGTGTTCGGGGCCGACATGCAGGTGGCCCTGGTGAACGACGGCCCGGTGACGCTGATCCTGGAGGCTCCGGCTAGCGGCTGAGCGATGCCTCGCGGTCCAGCGGGCTGCCTTCCAGGTGGCGGCGGGCGAAGGCCAGCGACTCGGCTAGGTCGGCGTTGCGCTGGGCCGCGTCCGCGGCGCGGTGCGTGTTGACCTCCAGGACGACGATCCCCCGGTAGTCGTCGGTGCGCAGCATGCCGAGCAGCTCGGCGCACGGCTGCGTGCCGCGGCCCGGCACCAGGTGCTCGTCGGGCAGGCCTGGCCTGGTGCCGTCGCCCAGGTGCACGTGGGTCATCCGCGGGCCCAGCTGGCGGGCCATCTCCAGCACGTCCGACCCGGACACCGCCGCGTGCGAGACGTCCAGGGTGGCGAACGGGACGTTCATCTCGGCCGGGTTCCAGTGCGGGGCGTACGCGGCGACCTCGGTCTCGCCGCGGCTGAGCGGGTACAGGTTCTCGGCCGCGAAAGCGATCCCGCTGTCGCGCGACAGCTCCCCCAGCCCGCCCTCGAACTCCCGCGCGTACTCCCGCTGCCAGCGGAAGGGCGGATGCACGACGACCACGCCCGCGCCGAGCTGCTCGGCCATTTCCCTGGACCGCTGCAGCTTGCCCCACGGGTCGCGGCCCCATACCCGCTGGGTCACCAGCAGGGTCGGGGCATGCACCGCGACCACCGGGATGCTGTGGTAGTCCGACAGCCGGGCCAGCACGCCGGCGTCCTGGCTGACCGGGTCAGCGGTGACCATGACCTCCAGAGCGTCGTAGCCGAGTCGCGCGGCCGTCTCGAAGGCATCCGGGACGCGCTCGGGGAACACCGAGGCCGTCGACAGCGCGATCTGGATCTTCGGCCGGGCTACCCCGGCCGCCGGTCCCCCGGCGCTGGGCGCGGGCCCGGCGGCAGCACCGTCTGCCTGGCTGCTCGTCACCTGCCCGCCTGCCACTGCACCGACATTGCCCAACCCATCTCGCTGCCGGACTTATGACCCTCCGGACCTGTGACTCTCCGGACCTGACTCTGCCAGCTTATGCGGCTCGTTGCGGGTGCTGGGTCAGTGTCGGTGGCGGCGGCTACGGTTCGGGGCATGGGAAAGCTGGCCACGGCCGCGTCGTATGAGTGCTCGGAGTGCGGCTGGCGGGCGCCCAAATGGGCGGGCCGCTGCGGGAAGTGCCAGGCCTGGGGCAGCCTGGTCCAGGCTCCGCCACCCGGCCTGCCGCCGCCGTCGGCCGGGTCATCGCGGGTCCCGCTGCAGGCCGGCACGCCGCGCGGGAAGGCCGTTCCGATCGGCCAGGTCGACGCTACCTCGGCGCGGGCCCGGCCCACCGGCCTGGACGAGCTGGACCGGGTGCTGGGCGGGGGCCTGGTGCCGGGTGCGGTCGTGCTGCTGGCCGGCGAGCCGGGCGTGGGCAAGTCCACGCTCCTGCTGGAGGCCGGCGCGATGGCCGCCGGGAACGGCCCGGTGCTGTACGTGACCGGCGAGGAGTCGGCGGCTCAGGTCCGGCAGCGCGCCGACCGGGTGGGCGCGATCAGCGACAACCTGTTCCTGGCGGCGGAGACCGACTTCGCCGCGCTGCTCGCGCACGTCGAGACGGTCAGCCCGGCCCTGCTCATCGTCGATTCGGTGCAGACCATCAGCGCGGCCGGGATCGACGGCGTGCCCGGCGGCGTCACCCAGGTCCGCGAGATCACCGCGGCGCTGACCGCGCTGGCCAAGCAGCGGACCCTGACGACCGTCCTGGTCGGTCACGTGACCAAGGACGGCTCGGTCGCGGGACCGCGCACCCTGGAGCACCTGGTCGACGTGGTGCTGAGCTTCGACGGGGACGCCCGCGGCCAGCTGCGCATGGTCCGGGCGCTGAAGAACCGGTTCGGGCCCACCGACGAGATCGGCTGCTTCGAGCTGGGTGAGTACGGCCTGGTCGGGCTGCCCGACCCCAGCGGCCTGTTCCTGTCGCAGCGCGCCGATCCGGTGCCGGGCACCTGCGTCACGGTGGCCCTGGAAGGCCGGCGGCCGCTCGTGGCGGAGGTCCAGACGCTGGTATGCCCGGCGACAACGCCGGAACTGACCCGCCGGGTCACCTCCGGGCTCGACTCGTCCCGGGTGGGCATGGTGCTGGCGGTACTGCAGCGTCGGGCCACCGTGTCCATCGGCAAGCAGGACATCTACGCCGCGACGGTGGGCGGCGTCCGGCTGACCGAGCCATCGGTGGACCTGGCCCTGGCCCTGGCCCTGGCCAGCGCGCGAGCCGACCTGAGCGTGCCGGGCGACCTGGTCGCCATCGGCGAGGTCGGGCTGGCCGGCGAGATCCGCCGGGTGGCGGGGGTTCAGCGCCGGCTGTCAGAAGCGCAGCGGCTGGGCTTCCGCCGGGCCATCGTCCCGCCTGGCTCCGGGATCCTGCCCGCGGCCGGCCCGCCGTCCATGAACATCCGCGAGGCCCCCGACATCACCACCGCCATCGCCCTGTCCCTCGGCGGCTAACCGGCCGGTGCCAGCCTGCCCGCGCCCTGGGATTCAGCTCGACACGACAGTCAGCACAAACCCGATCGCGAAGGGCGGCCCGGAAGGACGGCCCGCAGGGCTAGCCTTCCGGGCCGCCCCGCAGCGATCACCC
>DASUBV010000070.1:0-3066 GCA_035763085.1 Streptosporangiaceae bacterium
CTCCTGAGGTGCGTCTTGACCGTATTGACGGAGATGTACATCTCGCTGGCGACCTCGGCCGTGTTCAGCATGCCTGACACGTGCACCAGCACCTCCCGCTCGCGCTCAGTGAGCGGCTCGACCACCAGCATGGACGCCGCGGCCCCTGCCGTGACCGGCACGGGAAGCTGCTGGTGGCCCAGGGCCAGGGTCAGCAGGCCCTGGTGGGTGCTGGCGAGTTCAGCGTCTCGCCGCAGCACCGGTCCCAGCCAGGCGTGCTCCATTGCCAGCGGCAGGCCGAGCTGCTCGCGTTCGGCGAGCCGCAGTGCGGACTCCAGGGAGCGGCGGCCGCGTGCTTCGTCACCGCCGGCGTAACTGAGCCTGGCGTCCAGCAGCAAAGCTTCCAGCCGGGCTAGGTCAGGCAGCTTGCTGTCGGCCGTGAGCACGGGGGCGAGCAGGGCCGCCGCGCCGGCGCCATCTCCGGCGGCCGCGCGGGCGTGCGCGAGGGCGACCACAGCCCCAGGGCACGGGCCGGCCCGGTCGGCGGCGGCCAGCGCGGCGCTCACGTCTCCTGCCGCCGTCCATGCCCGTGATTCGACGAGGCAGAGCTGCTGATCGAGCCATGCCGGGAGCGGCCCGCTGGACCGTGCTCTGGCGGCAATCTCCATGGCTACTGCGGCGCGTCCCTCGGCCAGGGCACCGCCCGCCGCGACCAGGTACGCCGCCGAGGCGAGCATCTTGTCCGGGCATGCGCCGAGCGCCGCGTCCGCCTGCTTGAAGAAGCTGCGTGTTTCTCGCAGCTCGTTGCGTTCCAGGTGAACCAAGGCGAGCGCGATGAGCGCCGCAGCATTCGGCTCCTGGTCAGCAGGCTGGCCCTTCCCCGCCTCCGAGGCCGCGCGCCCGGCCAGCTCCGCGGCGCGGGACAGCCTGCCGCGCAGCGCCTCAACGAGCGCCAGCTGAGCTGCCCAGGCGCCTCGCTCACGACCGGGCATGTCCCCATCGGCGAGCCCCGCCTCGAGCAGGCGAGCCGCCTCCTGATGACGGCCGGCCCACAGCTCGACGGCGGCCCGGCCGGACAAGACGATCCTCCTGAGCTCCGGATGCCCGGCCAGCTTCTCACCGGGGACCTGGCCCAGCACCAGCTCGGCGGCGTCGGCCGCACCCGCAGCCGCCGCCAGGTCCCCGCCGCGCTGGGCTGCGGTGAGGCGGACGACGGCAGCGGCCAGCCGGCCGGCGGGCTCCCGCTCAGCCGGCAGGCGGTCCAGCAGGCCGTCGGCCGCACCGAGGGCGGCCGCGCACGATTCGTGCTGGCCGGCGGCCAGCGCGAGGGCCGCGACAGCCAGGTAGGGCGCCGGCTCGGTCCACGGCCAGTCAGCCGGCATGCCCGCGAACCCGGCCGCCAGGCAATCACCTTCGCGCCCTTCGGCGAGCAGGCCGATCGCCAGCTCGTCAACAACCATGCCGGCGGCGAGCGGCCAGTCGCCGGCCTGGGCCGCATGCCGCACCGCGTCGGCGAGCCGGCCGTTGCGCTGGTACCACCGGGCTGCCCGCTCATGGAGGACGGCCACTCGCTCCGGGTGCTCGAACCGCAGCTTCAGGCGCAGCATCTGCGCGAACAGCGTGTGGTAGCGGTACCAGCCGGAGCCCAGGGGCTGAACGAACCCGTTCGTGCGCACCAGGGACGACATGATTCCCGCGGCGTGCTCATCGCCGGTCAGTTCGACGGCGGCGTCGGCCCTGACATGCTCAAGGATGCTTGTGCTCAGCAGGACCTCACGCACCTCCGGCGGCTGCGCGTTGAGCACCTCGTCGACCAGGTAGCAGGTCAGCGCGCTGTCTTCAGCCATCAGCTCCTTAACGAACTGGCCAGGATCGGGATGAGCGCCGAGCGAAATGGCGGCGAGGCGCAGGCCGGCCGCCCAGCCCTCGGTCCGCTGGGTCAGGCTCTCCACCGAGTCCGCCGTCAGCGTGCTGCCGTGCTGGGCGAGCAGTTGGCCAGCCTCGGCGGCGCTGAACGCGAGGTCGCTGGCCCGGATCTCGGTTAGCTGCCCGGCCAGCCGGTAGCGGTGCAGCGGCAACAGGGGATCCATGCGCGAGGTCACCACCACGCGCATGCCGGATCCCGCATTCCGCAGCAGGAAGTCGAGCCCCTTCAGCGCTCCCGGCTCTGTTAGCAGGTGCAGGTCATCAAGAACCAGGGTCACCGTCGGGTCCTGGGCGGCCATCAGCGCGGTCAGGCCGACCAGGAACCGGTCACAGCCATCCGGCTCCTGCGGGATGACCTGAAGCGCCTTGGGCACGGTGACGCCCGAGCGGCGCAGCGCCGCGGCTACGTAGCACCAGAAGACGCCCGGCCGGTTGTCGAACTCATCCAGGCAGACCCAGGCGACAGGACCGGACTCGGCCGCCGCCCACAATGCCGTGGCCATCGTCTTGCCGGCGCCGGCCGGGCCGGTCACGACGGTCAGCGGGCACGACCGTGCTCCCTTCGTGATCAGTTCGGTGATCCGCGGGCGTTGCACCGCCCACGGCGGCACATCCGGCGCGGTGATCTTCGACGTCAGAATCGGGTCGCCAGCAGTCGTCGGTGACCGTCTGGTGCTGGTCCGCGCACGGCCGGCAACGTGAGCAGACATAGATACCTCCCGCACGGCCGGGTGACGTACCGGTCGCTGTGGGGCACCTTCAAATTCCCCCATAGCCACCTAACGCCTGCGGGGCGGGCCCGTGCATCATGCGATCGGCATGAAATCATCCAGGCGCGCCGGACAGGGCGCGGCTGACCGTGCCGCAGAATCCGCCGGCGCAGCTCGCCTTCGCTCCCAACGTGAATTCCATCGGCATTGAGCGTCTCCCTCTCCCGCACGGCATGACGCGATCGCTGGGACGCCGTGTCATCACCCGCCGCGGGTGACCGCGCCCGGATGGCGATCCTCGCCGGGAACTCGAAGGGACCAAGAGCCTGCGGCACCGCGGGCGTGGTCGTCCCCGCGCTAACGTGGTCCCGTGGACGGCGCAGACAATTCCCAGTCCCATCCCCGGATGCTTATCGGTGATCCTGAACGGGAGCGGCTCACCGCGATCCTC
>DASUBV010000071.1:0-38226 GCA_035763085.1 Streptosporangiaceae bacterium
CGATCCAGGCCGGGATCTCGTTGTAGCCGGGCCAGGCCATGTCCTGGATGAGCAGCGCCGGCACTCCCGGGTCCGAGCTGGCCGCGGCGGGCAGGGTCCCGTCCGGGCCGGACAAGCCGGCATCGAGGGCGGCCTGGCGGACGGCGTCGTCGTAGCAGCCGCCGACCCGGATCACCTCGGCGCCCTCGGCCGCGATGGCCGCGACCGCAGCGGGGTGCACGCCGTCCGGGATCATGATCCGGGCGGCCAGGCCGCGCTGCGCGGCGACCCGGGCCACGGCGCGGCCATGGTTGCCGTCGGTCGCGGCCACCAGCGTTGCGGGCGGCCCGGCGCGGCCGGCCAGGGCGCGCTCGATGGCCCAGGACGCGCCCAGGATCTTGAAGGCCGGCAGGCCGAGCCGGGCCGACTCGTCCTTGACGAGCACCCGGCCGGCGCCCAGCTCGGCAGCCAGCGCCGGCAGCTCGGTCAGCGCGGTGGGCCGGTAGCCCGGCAGCGATCGGTGGTAGGTCAGCGGGCAGGCCGTCAGCGCCGGGCCCCGCCAGGCCCTGGCCTCCGGCTCGCCGGTCCAGGCCAGGCTGGCGGCAGTGGTCATGTCCGACACCGTAGGGCCTGCCGGCCGCCCGATCTAGGACATTTCTCGCGCGGCACCGGTGCCGCCCGCCTGCCGGTCGCCCGCGTACCGTTGACGCAACCCAGTGGTTGCCATAGAGTGGCAACTGACTGGTTGCTACTCGGGGAGGCTGCCCATGGGATTTCCGGATCGCATCGAGCGGACGGTGCAGGTCGCGCATCCGCCGGCCCGGGTGTGGGCGGCCCTCACCACGGCCGAGGGACTGGGCACCTGGTTCGGCGACGATGCAGCGATCGACCTGCGGCCCGGCGGGTCGGCGCGGCTGAGCTGGACCGGCGGACCGACCCTCGCGCTGCAGGTGGTGCGGGTGGAGGAGCCGCGGGTGTTCGGCTTCACCTGGCAGATCTTCGGGCTGCCCGCCGATGACCCGCGCCGGACCTATGTCGAGTTCACCCTGGAGCCGGCTGGCCCGGGGACGCGGCTGACCGTCGTGGAGTCCGGGTTCGCCCAGCTGGCCGACGGTGAGCACGGCCCGGCCTACGAGGGCAACACTAAGGGCTGGGCCAGCGAGCTGGGCGAGCTGGCCGGCTACCTCGATGCCGCCTGATCACGAGGCGATCGCCGAGCAGGTGTTCGTGGCGCTGGCCGACCCGAGCCGGCGCGCCATCCTGGCCGCGCTGGCCGCCGGCGGCCCGGCCACGGCCACCGACCTGGCCGCCCGGCTGCCGATCACCCGCCAGGCGATCGCCAAGCACCTGGGCCTGCTGGCCGAGGCTGGCCTGGTGACCGCCGAGCCGGGCGAGCGGCGCCGGGTGCGGTACCGGCTGCGCTCGGCGCCGATGCAGATCGCGCAGCAGTTCCTGGCCGCGCTGGCGCGCGACTGGGACAGCCCGCTCGGTGCACTGCAAGACCATCTCGACCGGTCCGCACCCGGACGGCCCGCTCCCCGGCCCGTCCGGGGCGTGGCCCGGCGCGGACCTGAACTGGAAGGGGACCATCACCATGAGCACGACCATCAAGACCCCGCCGATCGTGACGGCGCAGGAGTGGGACGCCGCGCGCAAGGAACTGCTGGTGAAGGAGAAGGAACTGACCCGCGCCAGGGACGCGATGGCCGCGCAGCGGCGGCGGATGCCGTGGCTGGCGGTGGGCAAGGCGTATGAGTTCGACGGCCCCGCGGGCCGGGTCAGCCTGGCTGACCTGTTCGAGGGCCGCCGCCAGCTGATCGTCTACCGCGCGTTCTTCGAGCCCGGCGTGTTCGGCTGGCCCGAGCATGCCTGCCGCGGCTGCTCCATGGTGGCCGACCAGGTCGCGCACGTCGCGCACCTGAACGCCCGGGGCACCACGCTCGCCTTCGCCTCGCGCGCGCCGCAGCCCGACATCGCACGGCTGAAGGAGCGGATGGGCTGGACGATGCCCTGGTACACGATGACCGACGACTTCGACGCCGACTTCGGCGTCGACCAGTGGCACGGCACCAACGCCTTCATCCGCGACGGCGACCAGGTGTTCCGCACCTACTTCATCGACGCGCGGGGCGATGAGGCGATGGGCGGCACCTGGGCCTACCTCGACATCACCGCGCTGGGCCGCCAGGAGGAGTGGGAGGACTCCCCCGAGGGCTACCCGCAGACCCTGCCGTACACGTGGTGGAACTGGCACGACGAGTACGACGAGGCCGCGCCGGCGCAGGGCTGGGTGGACAAGCTCGCCGAGGCCGGGGCGCAGACCGGGCCGGCCGGCTCCGGCGACACCGCGGGCGGCGGGGACCGCGGGTAACACCGGCGCGCGGCCGGCCTCGCGCCGGCCCGGACCCGGGCCGGCGCCGGCCTGGCGCGGCGGCGCCGGGGTGCCGGGTGGCGCCGGGCCGGCGGCCAGCGTCAGGGTGCCGGGCGGGGTCAGGCAGCCCTGGCCGGCGCCCGGCCGAGGCTGGCCGCGACCAGGGCGGCGCAGGCCAGGCAGGTCCCGGCCACCACGGCCAGCAGTACCGGGTAGGACGCGACCGGCGCCAGCGCCGACAGCAGCAGCGGCAGCGCGAAGCCGGCGTAGGTGAGCGAGTAGAAGATGCCGGTCAGGCCGGCCAGGTCATCGGGGCCGGCCATGGCCTGCACCTCGGTCAGCCCGGCCACGATGCAGATGCCGTAGGCGACGCCGAACAGGACCGCCGCCAGCACCGTCCAGCCCGGCTCCAGCAGCACGTCGTTGACCGCCAGCAGCACTATGGCGGCCAGCACCAGGACCAGGCCGGCCACGGCCTGGCGGCCGCGGGCCAGCCGGGCGATCCGCGGGTACAGCGGCTGGATGACGGTCCCGCAGCCCAGGGTGATCACGGTCAGCAGGGTCGCGAACGCAATGCGGTCGGGCCCGGCGTGCCCGGCAAGCAGCGCCGGGCCGAGGACGAACGCCAGCGCCGGCGCGGCGAACACCCACGGCGCCACGGGCAGCACGACGCGCAGGAACCGGCGCCGGGCCGGCCGGGGCACCCGCAGGTCGCCCAGCAGCGAGCGCACCTGCCCGGGCCCGGCCGGCTGCGGCGCCCTGGCCAGCAGCGGGACGGCGGCCGCCGACAGCGCGATGTGCACCAGGTAAGGCGTCACGGCGGGCGCCGGGCCCCACTGGGCCAGCACCCCGGCCACCCCGGCGCCGATGCCGAACCCGGCCGACAGTGACAGCGCGGCGCGGCGCGCGCCCGCCGCCGGGTCGCGGCCGGCCGCCGACAGTTCCTTGATCCAGCTAGTGCCGGTCACCATGCCGGCCGCGACGCTGGCCCCGGCGATGAGCCGGCCGCAGCACATCGCCACCGCGTCAGATCCGCCGGCCGCCAGCACGATGCTGCCGGCGATGCCGAGGGCCAGTCCGGCGAGCATGACCGGGCGCCGCCCGTGCCGGTCCGACAGCGGCCCGGCGATCAGCAAGCCGGGCACCAGGCCCACCACGTAGAAGGCGAAGAACAGGTCGACCTCGACGGCGCTGTAGCCGTAGACCCGCCGGTAGAGCAGCAGCAGCGGGGTGAACTGGTTGCCGCCCCAGGCGATGATCACCAGCGCCGGCGCCACCAGCTGCCAGGACGCGGCAGGCACGGCGGTCATCCCGTTCGCGCCGGCGGGCCGGCTACGGTCCGTGCCGCCGGCGCGCCGGTCCCGTCTGCTCACGCCTCGGACCCGACCCCTCGGTACCTGATCGCCCGAGTTCCGGCCGGGCGGTGACCGCGCTCCGGCCAGGAGTCTAGGCCAGGCAATGTCCTGGCTGTCCGCGGAGGGTCAGCCGGGGGTCATGGCCCGGGTACGTTCCTCGCTGAGCTCAGCTGGTGCCGGGTCTGGCTTACGGGCCAGCCTGCTGGGCCACCACATCCACCGGCCGAGGTCGAGGTTGAGCGCGGTGACCAGGACGGCGCGCACGATGATCGTGTCGAGCAGGATGCCGAACGCGACCGCGAAGCCCAGCTCGGTCAGGAACGTCGACGGGATCGTGGCCAGGGCCGCGAAGGTGCCCGCGAGCACGAATCCGGCTGAGGTGATCACCCCGCCGGTCGCGGCCAGCCCGACGATCGCGCCGTGCCGCGCGTCGCGCCGTTTCGCTTCCTCCCGGACCCGGGTCATCAGGAAGATGTTGTAGTCGATGCCGAGCGCGACGAGGAACACGAAGACGAACAGCGGGAATGCGGTATCCGCGCCGCCGAAGCCGAACACGTGGGTGAAGAAGAACGCGCTGACGCCGAGCGCAGCCGCGAACGACAGCACCACGGTAGCGGTCAGGATCAGCGGCGCCACGATCGCTCGCAGCAGCAGCGCCAGGATGATGAGCACCACCGCCAGGATGAGCGGGATGATCAGGTCACGGTCGTGCGCGGAGGCGCGCGAGACGTCCAGGTTGATCGCCGTGGTGCCGCCCACCTGGGCATCGGCGCCGGGAACGGCATGCACTGCGGACCGGACCCGGTCGATCGTGTCGTAGGCGGCCTGGCTGTCGGGCGCCGAGGTCAGCGTCCCCTCCAGGTAGGCGCTGCCGGCCCGCACCTGCGGCGGGGTCACGCTGGCGATGCCGGGGGTGGCCGCGAACGCGCTGCGCAGCGGCCCGGCTTCGGCCGGCTTGCCGACAACGATGACAGGAGTGCCCGTGCCCGCGCTGAAGTGCCGGGCGAGCACCTTCTCGCCGGCGACCGAGGCAGGCTCACCGCGGAAGGAATCAGCATTCGTCAGGCCGTGGGCCTGCAGGCCGGTGAGCCCGATGGCCATGACCCCGAGGACCACGGCCGTGATGGCCCAGGTCATCCGCGGCCGGGGGGCGATGCTCCAGCCCACCCGCGCCCACAGGCCCCGCGTCGTCGGCTCGGCGGAGCCGTACTCGGGCCGGTAGGGCCAGAACAGCCCCCGCGGGAAGGCCACCAGCAGGGCCGGCAGCAGGGTGATCATGACCAGCAGGCCGACGGTGACACCGACGGCCAGCACCGGGCCCAGGTCCTTGGTCGACTGCAGTTCCGCGGCGAACAGCGTCAGCAGGGCCAGGATCACGGTGGCGGCGCTCGCGATGATCGCCGGGCCGGCGCGCCGCAGCGCCTCCGCCATCGCCTCGCGGCGGAGGGTATGACGGCGCAGTTCCTCCCGGTAGCGCGCGACGATCAGCAGCGCATAGTCCGTGCTGGCGCCGAAGACCAGCACCAGCAGGATGCCGGCGCTCTGCGCGTTGACGGTGAGGCCACCGTGCGCGGCCAGCAGGTAGACCACCGCCTGCGCGATGATCAGCGCCACCCCGGACGAGATCACCGGCAGTATCCACAGCGCCGGGCTCCGGTAGGTGATCAGCAAGATGACGATGACCACCGCCAGGGCCGCGAACAGCAGCGTGCTGTCGATCCCGGCGAACACCTCGCTGTTATCGGCGGCGTTCCCGAGCGGGCCAGTGATGTGGGCGCTCAGCCCGCTGGCGTCCGAGTGGATGATCGCATTGATGGAGTCGGCGACCTTCCCGGCGTTATCCCACCCTTGAGCGCCCAGGTTGACCTGGACGATGGTCTGCATCGCCCGGCCGTCCGCCGACGGGATGGGGCCGACTGTCCGGCTGGGGAGGACACGAGGAACGCCGGCGAACGCGCGGGCGTCCGCCGCAGCCTTGGCGCGGTCCGCCGCGGTCAGGCCCGAGGCGCGCTCATAGACGACGACCCCGGCGAAGATGTTCGGCGACTGAAAACGGGCCTGGACGTCGAGAACCTTGGTCGACTCGGCGCCGGCGGGCAGCCATGCCTTGGCCTCGTTCTCCTCCGCGCCGCTGAGCTTCGACGACAGCGGGAATGCGACGATGAGCACCGCCACCCAGAATCCGATCACCAGCCACTTGGTCCAGCGGCCGGCCGGAATCTGCGCGGCCCGCCGTCCCGTGCTCATCTGAACTGACCCCCGGTTCCCCCGCTGCCGCGGCACGCACAGCTAGATCTCATCCATACCCCGGCCGGCGCACGGCGATAGCCGTCAGCAGCAGACCGTCCCGGGCTAGCCAGCGGCCGGCAAACCCGGCCGTCCCCGCGGCACCGGGCGTATCGGACGAGTCGGTCAGCCGGGCATAGAAGGTGCCGCCGGCCGGCTCCACGGCGATGGCGACCTGATCAAAATCCAGCCAGCGGCGGGTCAGCGGATACCAGGTCTTGAAGACCGACTCCTTCGCGCTGAACAGCAGCGTGTCCCAGCTGACCTCGGGCCTGGCGGCCTGCAGGCCGCACATCCGGGCACGCTCGTCATCGTGGGCCACCACGTCGATGACGTCGGGGGGCAGCGGCTCGTTGGGCTCCGCGTCGACTCCGACCGAGCACATGACGCTGGCCCGGGCGACGGCCGCCGCCCGGTAGGCCCGGCAGTGCGTCATGCTCCCGACCACGCCGTCGGGCCAGACCGGGGCACCGCCTTCGCCGCGCAGGATGGGCGCGGGCGGCAGTCCCAGCTGCGCCAGGGCGGCGCGGGCCAGGGACCGCACGGTCGCCGATTCCCGCCGTCGTGCACCTGCTGCCCGGCCGAGCAGCGCCTGCTCCGCCGGGTACAGGTGCCCGTCGCTGAAGTCGGTG
Source organism: Streptosporangiaceae bacterium (assembly GCA_035763085.1). GTDB lineage: Bacteria > Actinomycetota > Actinomycetes > Streptosporangiales > Streptosporangiaceae > DASUBV01. The sequence goes on from DASUBV010000071.1 coordinate 6,624, forward strand.
CGGCTCTCGGCGACCGCGACCGCGGCGGGCAGGATGACCTCGATCACGCGGCTTCCCCGGTCCTGCGGCCTACCCGTGCCGGCGCAGCTCATCGAAGAAGCCATCGATGACCTGCAGCTCGCCCGAGGCGACGACCTCGTCGTAGACGTACTTGCCCACCGCAAGATCTAGCACGCCGAGGCCGAACGGCGAGAACACCACGGGCCGGTCGGCCGGTATCGTCACCCGCCCCGCCATCACATCGGCCAGCGTGCCGGCCAGGAAGTCCCGGCTGCCGGCGAGCTGCTCGGCCAGGTGCGGTGAGGTGCTGGCCCTGAGGCAGTGCTCGACGTCATCGACGATGTTGGCCGAGCCGAGCAGGATCTCCGGGGCCAGGTCGCGCAGCGACACGTGCAGCACCAGCGGGCAGTGGTCAAACCACTGCGGGCTGGTGACGTGCGGCTGGCTGGCGATGGTGGCGAAGACGACCAGGTCGCTGGAGCGGATCAGCTGCTCGGGACTGTCGTGCACGGTGACCTGGCCGGCCGCGCCCGAGCGTTCCAGGTAGCCGCGGAAGCCTGCGGCGCTCTCCGCCGACAGGTCATGCACGCCGGTCTGGTCAAACGACCAGCCCGTGCGGGTGAGGAAGGCGTGGATATACCGCGCGATCAGGCCAGTCCCGAAGAACCCGATACGGGCTGGCCGGGGCCGTTCCCGGCTCAGCCAGTCTGCCGCCGCAGCCGCCGAGGCGGCCGTCCTGATCGCGCTGATGATCGAGCCCTCCAGGCAGGCGAACGGGTAGCCGGTGTCGTGGTCGTTGAGGATGAGCACGGCTGAGGCCCGCGGGATTCCCGCCGCCACGTTCTGCGGGAAGCTGGAGATCCACTTCAGGCCGTCCACCCGGACCTGGCCGCCGACCGAGGCGGGCAGCGCGATGATCCGGGCCGCCGGGCGGTCGGGGAACGTCAGGAAGTACGACGGCGGGTTGACCGAGTCACCGTCGCCGTGCAGCCGGTAGGTCGCCTCGACCAGCGCGACGAGCTGCTTCTCCCGCCCCTGCAGCGCCTGCCGGACCCGGGCACCCGAGATCACCGCGAAGGGCGGGACGACCACGGCCCCGGCCGCGGGACTGGCCGGCTGGGTGGCGGTCATCCGGCGCCCGCCTCGATCGTCGGCGAGCAGTCGGTGAGGCGCACCGGGTCGGCCATCGCGGCGAGCACCTCGCGTGGCCCCTCGAACGGATCCCTGCTGTGCGCGGCACGGATGTTGTCCACCAGCAGCAGGTCGCCCGCCTGCCACGGCTCCCGTGCCGTGTGCGCCTCGTAGATCTCATTAAGCAGTTCCACCACGTCCTCGCCGACTGGCTCACCGCTGCCGAAGCTGGTCGTGAAGGGCAGCGCGTCGGCCCCGTAGACGTCCGTCAGGTACTCGCGCACCTCCGGGTCAAGCGTTCGCTCGTTGAGGAACGCGACCTGGTTGAACCAGCAGCGCTCGCCCGTGACCGGGTGCTGCACGATGGCGCTGCGGCGCTGCCGGGTCCGCAGCCCGCCGCCGGGCGGCCATTCATACTCGATCGCGCTGGCGCGGCAGTAGGCCTCGACGGCGCCGCGGTCACCGGTGCCGAATGCTTCCTCAACCGAGGCGCCGATGTCCTCGTTGTAGTTGCGGGTCAGCAGCCAGCCCTCCCGCTCGAACCGGCCCGCCAGCCCGGCGGGGATCGAGCGCAGCACGGCCGTTCCGTCCGCGACCCCGGTGGCCCCGCCGCTGGCGGCCGCGGTCAGGCAGGCGAACATCAGCAAGCCGGGAAACTCCAGGGTGTAGCTCAGCTCGTTGTGCATGCACATCTGCTGGCCCGGCGGCCAGGCCGAAGCGGAGTACACCCCGTCGGAGTAAACCTGCCGGGACGCGAAGGCCTCCCGTTCGCTCATCAGCCCGGCCGCCGCCAGCTGGTGAAAGACCCCGGCGACCTGGTCTGCATCCTGCAGCCCGAGGCCGCGAACCAGCACCGCCCCGTGGACGGCGGCGAGCGCGCGCAGCGCTTCACGGTGGCGGCGGGCCCAGCCAGGAGCGTCGTCATCCGGCTTGGCGGCCAGCATCGCGGGCCGGCCGGGCTGCAGGTCCGCCTCGAGCGCCGCAGCCGGCGATGAGTACGACATCTCGGTGTCCTTTCAGTTGCTTTCAGATGGCCGGACGGCGGCCAGCACCGCGTGCGCCGCCTCGGCCGGCCGGGTGCGCAGGAAGTAGTGGCCGCCATCAGCCAGCTCGTGCAGGTCGACGTGCTCAGCCAGGGCCTGCCAGTCCCGGTGCCGGCGCTGGTACTGCGCCGTGACCGGGTCGTCGGCGGCGACGACCACGGTGACCGGCGCGGCCAGCCGGGCCGGCGGCGGGGCGTCGAGGGCGTCGGCGAGATAACGATGAGCCGAGCTGCAGTCGTGCCGGTAAGCAGCGCCGATGTGCTCGGCGCGCTGCCGGTCCAGCTCGCCCAGCTCCCCGTAGCCGTCCGCGGCTAGCTGGCCGGCGATATCAGCGCTGCTGCGCGCGCCCAGCCCGGTGATCGCCGCGCGCCGCCCGGCGCTGTCGCCGGCCAGCTGCGCGGCGACAAAGACCCGCTGGACGTCCGTGCCGCGTTCCTCCAGCAGCGCGGCCGTGGCCAGGGCGAACGCGGCGCCGGACGAGTGGCCCCACAGCATGATCCCGGTCAGGCCCTGACCGGCGATCTCGGCGGCGACCTGGCCGGCCACCTGGCTTATCGGCGCGAACGGCTCAGCTCCGGCGGCCAGGTCGTGACCGGGCAGCTCGACGGCATAGACCGCCAGGCCGCTGCCCTGCAGCGCGGCGGCCATCGGCTGGAAGTTCACGGCGTTCCCGCCCCCGTAGGGGAAGCACACCAGGGCGCCGCGCTGCGGGCCGCCGGGTGCCGACAGTGGCTGGAGCAGCCCGGTGCGGCGCGGCGCCCGGCCGTCGAGGAGCGCGGCCAGGTCGGCGAGCACCGGGTAGCGGGTCAGGTCCTTCAGCGAGACCGCCCGGTCCAGGGCGATGGCCAGCCTGACCGCCGACAGCGACGTGCCGCCGCGGTCGAAGAAGCTGTCGCGCCGGTCGATCTGATCCTGCGGGATGCCGAGCACCGTGGCCCAGGCCGCGGCCAGGCGCTGCTCGGCCGGCGTGCCCGGCGCGCGGTAGTCCCGCGCGGCGGCGGCCAGGTCGCTGGCCAGCGCCATCAGTGCCGCCTTGTCGGTCTTGCCGTTGGCGGTCAGCGGCAGGCGGTCCCGCCAGCGGAAGTCCGCGGGGACCATGTAGTCCGGCAGGGCTGCGGACAGGCGGCCGCGAAGGAGGCCGGCATCGACCGGCCGCGGGCCGCAGTAGAAGGCGACCAGGCGCTGATGACCGGCGTGCCCGGCCACCACCACCGCGCCGTCGCGGACGCCGGGCACGCGCAGCAGGGTGTTCTCGATCTCGCCGGTCTCGATCCGGAAGCCGCTGATCTTGACCTGGGAGTCACGGCGGCCGAGGAACTCCAGCCGACCGTCGGGCAGCCACCGGCCGTAGTCCCCGCCCCGGTACAGCCGGCCGCCCTCGCGGTGCGGATCGGCCAGGAACGCCAGCCGCGTGCGGTCCGGGTCGTTGACATACCCGCGGCCGACGCAGATCCCGGCGAAGACGATCTCGCCGGGCGCGCCGAGCGGCACCGGCGACAGGTGGTCATCCACGACGTACACGTGCACGTTGGCGACGGGACGGCCGACCGGCACCCGGCCGGTGCCGGGCGCCCGGTCCATGACCTCGTGGTTGGTGTCATCCGAGGTCTCCGTCAGCCCGTAGGCGTTGACCAGCTTGATCCCCGGCAGCAAGGCGAACCAGCGCTCGGTGAGTTCCTTCCTCACGGCCTCGCCGGTCACCGACACGCAGCGCAGGTCCGGCAGCTCACGCGGGTGCTGCTCCAGGTAGGACACGACCGCCTCCAGGTAGGACGGCACGACCTGCAGGACAGCGACCCGGTGATCAGCGATCTTGCGGACCAGGCGCGGCACGTCCAGGATCACCTCCTGCTCGACGAGCAGCGTTCGCCCGCCTGCCAGCAGCGCGGCCGCCAGCTGCCACAGCGAGATGTCGAAGCACTGGGGGGCCGTCTGGGCTACCACCTGGCCCGGGCCGAGCCCGAGATCATCGACCTTGGCGCACAGATGGTTGAGCATGCCCGCGTGCTCGCACATCGCGCCCTTGGGCTCGCCGGTGGAGCCCGACGTGAAGTAGATGTAGGCCAGCTGGTCAGGCGCGACCGGCACACCAAGATCGGACCCGGCATGGCCCTCGCCGGCGGCCGCGGCAATGGTCAGCGACTGGACGCCGGGCAGTGCCGGGAGGGCCGCGTCCAGGGTGGCGGTACTGCCGGCCTCGGTCAGCACGAGCGCGCACTGCGCGCGGGACAGCATGGCCGCGATGCGATCAGAGGGGAAGTGCGGCTCGACCGGCAGGTACGTCCCGCCGGCCTTGAAGACCGCCAGCACGGCAGCCATCCAGTCGAGGTTGCGCTCGGTCACCACGGCGACGACATCCTCGCGGCGCAGCCCGCGGGCCAGCAGCGCCCGGCCCACCCGGTTGGCCCGGGCATTGAGCTCGCGGTAGGTCCACTGGCGGTCGCCGTGCACGGCCGCGATCACGTCCGGGTGGGCGGCCGCCCGCTGCTCGAACAGCTCGTGGAAGCGCGCCGGCGGCAGTTCCCGGCGCGGGCCGGCCAGGCCGTTGAGCTGAAAATCCCGTTCCGCGGCCGACAGCAGGCTCTGCTGGTCATGCCCGGCGTCCGGGTCGGCGGCGATCAGCGCCAGTGCGGCGGCGTGATAGCCGGCGATCCTGGCGGCGCAGTCAGCGTCCAGGACATCGGTCCGGTAGCGCAGCCGCAGCGCGAGCTGTCCGCGGTCGCGCGCCACCGCCACCCGCAGCACGATCCCGTCGGCGAGCTCGCCGGCGGCGCGGCCGGCCGGGTCGAGGACGGTCTCGAACGACGGCGCGGCCAGGCCAAGCTCGGCAGCAAGCTCGCCCACCGGGTAATCCTGGTGCGCCGCCAGCATCGACTCGGCCCGGCGGGCCTGGTCCAGCACGGCCCGCCACGACGCTGGCGCGGTGCTCAGCCGGCACGGCAGCGGGCGGCCCCCGGGCCCGGCCGCGTAGCCGGTCACGATCTCGCTCTCGCCGGCGAGCGCGGCCAGCACCTTGGCGTGCGCGGCCAGCGCCAGCATGCTCAGCGGCATCCCCGTCGCCTGCGACAGCCGGCCCAGCGCCGCCACGACGCCGGCCTGCACCGGGGTCACCAGCTCGGCGCTGCCAGCGACCGGATCGAGTGTCCAGCGCGGGATGGCCGTGGCCCCGCCGCCGAGCAGGACCCCGCGCCAGAACTCGCGGCCGGCCTGCGCGCTCGCCGGGTACGGCACGCTCGCCGCGGTCATGTCACAGCTCCCTCGCCGGGTTGCCGCCCCAGTGCGCTCGCGGCGGGACTTCCTCGCCTTTCATGAGAAAGGAGTCGGGAGCGAGCTGCGCGCCATCGCCCACGGTCACGCCGTAATGAACGAGCGCACCGACCGCGAGCGTGCAGCCGGACCCGATGGTGGTCCGGTCGGACTTGAACGTGCCGTCCTCCTGGGAATGGCACTGCAGCGTGCTGCCGAAGTTGAGCGTGCAGTCATCTCCGACGGTGACCAGCGTCCGCTCGGTCAGGTAACAGCCGTCATCAAAGACCCGCCGGCCGATCCGCACGCCCAGCAGCCGCCAGACCAGGTTCTTGAACGGGGTGCCGTCAAAAAGGCGCAGGTACTCCGGCGCCGGCACCTTCCACATCCGCTCGTGCCACCAGAAGTACCGGTCGTAAATGGAGCAGAACCTCGGCCGCATCCTGCGGAACCGTGCGACCGCGCGCTCCACCAGGACGAAATAGGCCGCGCTGGCCAGCACGCTGAGGGCGAAGACCCCGGCCACGCCCAGGTAGGCCGGGCCGCTGTAGAAAAACACCGCAGCCTGCGCGAGCAGGATCAGCAGGAAAACCTCGACCCACCGGGTGAACAGGAAAACACCCATGGTCGCGATGTTGTACTTGTTCTTCGCCGTCAGCCGGCGGCGCAGCTCGGCACCGGTCCGGAGATGGTCGAAGCTGGCGTCGCGCTCCACCGTCCGCGGGATCTCAAAGGGTGGCGAGCCGAGCAGGCCGGTCCCCGACCGGATCTCGCCATCGAGCGGAATCATCGCCTTGGTGGCCAGCAGGCAGTTGTCCCCCGTCCTGCCGCCAGCCGGGTAGGCGATGTGGTTCCCGACGAAGTTATGAGCTCCGATCCTCACCGGGGACACGCGGAAGGAAGTACCGGAGTAGTCCGCATTGATGATCGACAGCCCGTCGGCCACCATGGTTCCGCTGCCGACCCGGCTCAGCAGTGGCGTGTCATGTGCCACCTCGGTGCCGAAGTTCGATCCTGTCTGCTCGACCTCGGACAGGTCGTACCCGATCCAGCGGAAGTACCCGACGATGTAGGAGCTGTCGCCGAACAGGTGCATGAAGAATCTGACATTCGTCAGGCTGCTGATCGCCCGGTGGATCCTGTCGCGGATCCCGAACAGCGGATAGACCCGGCCCGGCCTAAGGAACCTGCCGAGCACACGCGGGACGGTGATGACGGTGACGAGGCCGGCGAGCAGGCCGCCGAGGAAGAGCACGGCGGAGCTCAGCAGCGAGGAGAGCAGGAGCTGGGAAGAGGTGATCGCGTCCGCCTGCGCCTTCAGCTCCGACAGCGCCGGAACCTTGGCCAGCAGCAGGTAGACGACGCCTTCGAGCAGCGGCAGGTACAGGAAGAGCACGAAGAACAGGCTGACCGCGCTGTACCGGAGCCGGCGCAGTGTGCTGCAGCGAGCCGGCGCGACTCTCCGGTAATCCAGGTCCGCAGGCTGCGCCGGTGACCCGTGCCACCGCTCGCCCGGCGGAACGGCCCGGCCGTCGTAGAGCGCGGAGGTGTGGCCGAGCTGCGCCCCGTCGCCCATCGAGGAGCCGATGTCCAGCACGGTCCGCTCGCCGATGTAGGCATCCCGGCCGATGGTGACCGGGCCGGTCAGGATCTGGCCGGCGTGGGCGCGGTAGCACGGGAAGAAGGAGTCCTTGCGGATGACCGTACCCGCGCCGATCTGCAGCAGGTCGGTGCATACCGGGACGTTCCGCGACAAGATCGTGACGCCGCGGCCGATCCTGGCGCCCAGGGCCCGCAGGTACAGGACGTAGAGCGGGCTGCCGCCGAACAGGATGGCCAGAGGGTTAGCCCGGATCAGCGTCTTGACGAACCAGAAGCGGACGTACCTGAGGCTCCACACCGGGAGCTGCTGCGGTTTCCACCGGCCGATGAGCAGCCACTTCGCCGCGATCGGGAGCGTGCACAGGACCAGCATGCTCCCGGCCCCGAACACCACCGCTCGCGGGTAGATGCCGAGGCTGCCTGCCCCCGCGGATATCCAGTCATATCCGCGGACAGCGATCACCGCGACGAGGTAGCAGTACCCGAGGAAGATCAGCAGCTGTAGGGTTCCGCACAGCAGGTACGCGGACGTGCGGGCGCGCCGCGGCTGCCCGGCCGGCGGCGGGGCGGCCGGCGCCGATCCGGCCGTGGCGGGCAGCGCGGGCGAGGCGGGTGCTGCCGCTTCCGTGTCGAGTGCCGCGGCCAGGCTGGCGATCGTCGGATGCCGGTAGATGTCCTGCATGGACACCGACGGCAGGTCCGCGCGCTTGCGCACCCGGGCGCAGAACCGCGCCATCACCATCGAGTCGGCGCCCAGGTCATCGAAGAAGTGACTGTCGGCGGGCACGCTGTCGGCGTGCACGACGCCGGCCAGCAGCCGGGCGAACTCGCGCTCGGCGTCGGCCGGCGGGCCGGCGCGCTGCGTCCCGGCAGCCGGTGCTTCCGGCTGTGCAGCAGTCAGGACCTCGGCTGGCTTGTCCACGACGTGCGCTCCTGGACCTAGGCCGGCCGGGCGTTCCCTGCGCCGGCGCGCAGCGGGACCGGGTCAGCGGGCCGGTCCTGGCCGGGCTGGCGCAGGTCCGGCGCCGTCCGGCTGCCGGCCAGCTCGTCCGGGCCCAGCACGTCAGCGCCGTAGAGATCCTCGATCCATTTCCGCTGGTAGAGGGTGTCGAGGTAACGATCGCCGAGGTCGGCGGCGATCGCTACCGCGGTGAGGTCGCCCGCGTCGTGCTGCGCGAGCCAGCGGGTGGCGCCGCTCACCACCGTGCCGGTCGAGCCGCCGAAGAGGAATCCGTGCCTGGCCAGCCGGTGACACGCCCGGATGGTGTCTGCCTCCTCGACGTGCACGACGTCGTCGATGTAGGACTCATCCAGCAGCGGCGGTCGGACGCCCGAGCCGACACCGGGAATCATCCGGCGGCCCGGCGGGCCGCCGAACGCGACCGAGCCGACGCTGTCGACGGCCACCAGGCGCACCGGCCGGCGCCGCTCCCGGAAATACCGCGCGCAGCCCATCAGGGTGCCGCTGGTGCCAGCTCCGACGAACAGCACGTCAAGCTGCGGGAACTCGCGCGCGATGGCCGGGGCTGTGGTGCGGTAGTGCGCTCGCCAGTTGCCCGGGTTGCTGTACTGGTTGAGCCAGACGTAGCGGTCATCAGCGGCGCACAGCGCGCGGACGTAGTTGATGCGCGCGCCGAGGAAGCCGCCGGCCGGATCTGGCTCGGCGATGACCTGCACCTGGCTGCCGAGCGCCTCCATCAGCAGCCGCGTCATCAGGTTGCAGCGCGAGTCGGTCACGCACAGGAACCGGTATCCGCGGCTCGATGCGATCATGCTCAGCGCCACGCCCAGGTTCCCGGAAGAGGACTCGACGAGGATGGACCTCGGAGTCAGGATTCCGTCCCTGGCGGCTGCCTCGACCATCTCCCTGGCCGCCTTCAGCTTGATCGAGCCGGCGAAGTTGAAGCCCTCGCACTTCAGGAACAGGGAGCGGCCGAGAATCGGCCCGAGATCAACGTAAAGTTCTTCTTCGTTGAACGCCTGGGGGGTTGTGATAACTGGCACCATATCTCCCTCGTCGGGAGCAGCTCAGGCATTGCTGCTCCTGCGTACCAGCCACATCGTGTGCCTTGACGGTAACCCGCAAAGCATTCTTCGCTTTACTATTTCTTTACTAAATGATTACCTTGACGGCCGCGGTCACAGCGGGCCTGGCACCGGCGCCCGGACCTGCCGCCCGGTTAAATACGCGCGAATGCGAACATTCCCGCACGGGCCAGAATGAGCACCGGGCCCGGCCGGCCGGCCACGCCCGAGATGCCCTCGCGGAGCCCCCGGCCTGCACCCGGCGCGGCGACTGCCGGGCCGCCGTCAGCTGACGGCAGTCCACAGGCCCCGGAACCGTGCACGCGCCTGAAACCCCAGGTCACTACGCGTGCACGCGGCAGATATCCACACGGTGTGAACGGACGATAACCAGCTGTCCACAGGCTGTTAACCCAGCCGTCCGCCCTCGGTCACGCTCGCGGCCTGGCCGACCGGGGGTGCCGCGGCTCCGGGCTGAGCTGGCCCGGGCAGCGGCGCGGCTAGCCGGCCCGCAGCCCGGTGATGATGATGGCCAGGTTGCGCCGCCACTGGTCCGCGCGGGCCGCCAGGTCCAGGGTGCGCACCGCCGGGATCGCGCTGGCCAGGGAGAACAGGACGTCGGGCCAGTCCAGGTCAGCGCGGATGCTGCCCGCGGCCTGGGCCCGGCAGATCAGCCGGCGCAGCGCCTCCTGCAGCCCGGCGACGTGCTCGTCCAGCCCCAGGCCGGCCCCGCCCGACAGGGCCGCGTGCAGCCCCCGGCTGGAGGCCCGCAGCTGCACGAAGACCTCGGCGAAGTCGGCGAAGGCGCGCCACGGGTCCGGGTCGTCGAGGGCGCCGGCCGCGCGCGCCGTCATCTCGTCGATGGCGTCGGCGAGGATCGCCGTCACCAGGGCGTCGAGCGAGGGGACGCGGCGGTACAGCGTCCCCAGCCCGACGCCCGCGCGGTGGGCGATCTCTCGCGTGGTCACGCCCAGCCCCTGCTCGTCCACGGCCGCCCGGGCCGCGGCGACCAGGCGCTGGAAGTTGCGCTGCGCGTCCGCCCGGGGCCGGTTCGTGTTCCCGGCCACCAGCGCGTCAACTGCTGCGGGCATGCCGGCAGCCTAGCCGAAACGGATCGATGCGTTCCAGTTAATTTTCCTTACGTACGTGCCCGCGTCACGGGTAACTGATCACGTTGCTCGGCCCGCCGCTGCCGGCGTGCACGGCCGCGCCGGTGCCATTGACCACCGACTCGATCCCGCCCGACCCGTTGAGGAACACTGTCAGCAGGTCGTGCAGCCGGACGCCGGGGGCATCCGGGACCTGGAAGGCCATGCTTGCCTCAATCGGGATGCCGAGCTCAAAGAATGAGTAGCTGCCCATACCGTAGCCCTGGAAGGCTGACACCCGGTCACCGACCCGGAACGCCGGGTACCCGTCCTGGTCCGGCCCGGCCATCCACGCCGCCTGACTCGGCGGGTCGTAGGGCATCTCGTTCTGGAAGAAGATGTCCGTGCCGCCCTGGCCGTTCCAGATGACCTGGTCCTTCTGGTAGTGCTCGACGAACAGCCCGTAGGCGGTCACGTCACTGCCGTTCACCACCAGCCCGGTGCCGGCGGTGTTGTCGGTCCAGCCCACCCCCGCGCCGTGGTCGGCCCGCCAGGCCCAGATGTCATCCAGGATCACGTGCGAGCTGTTGACCACCAGGCTGTCGGCGGCCGAGCCGGGCGTGGCCCCGCCGATGCGGAAGAACACGTCCTGCACCAGGGTCGGCGCCGCCGCGCTGCCCGGCCCGCCGCCCGGCCCGCCGACTTGCAGCAGCACCGGCGAGCGCACCGGCCCCGCGTCGAAGATCAGCCCGGACAGCTTGACGCCCGGCACCGCGGCCACCCGCATGCCCGCGCTGCCGTGCTGGGGCACGATCGTCGGGAAGCCCAGGCCGAGCACGATGCTGCCCGGCCGGGTGACCTCGATGGCTCGGCTGGTGCGGTAGACGCCGGGCGTCAGGATCAGGTTCCGGCCTGCCGACAGCGCCGCGTTGATCGCCGCGACCGGCGTGCCGGGGCGGGCGATGAAGAACCGGCTCACCGGAACCGGACGGCCCGCGGTGGCCCCGGCCTGCCAGGTGGGACCCGACGAGCTGTGCTGCAGCGCCGGCACGAACACGCTGAGCCGCCCCGCGGAGTCCGCCTGCAGGAACGGCTCCTCCTGGGTGACGGGGCTGGTCGCCAGCGTGGTGTAGGGGCCCGCGCCGCCGGGCACCCCGAACGCCTGGGCGGGCGCGCCGGGATCGCCGGCGAAGACCTGGTTCCACACCCCGTTGCTCCAGCCATCCAGGCTGGTGTTGCGGACGATGAACTGCTGCTGGGAGCCGCTGATCACGGTGCCGCCGGAGAACGCGGAGTCGGCGATGAACCCGCCGCTTGCGTACTGCGGCCCGGCCGAGCAGTAGTCCATCAGCGACAGGTTGCCGCCGGTGATCGCCACCCGCCGCATCGGCGCCGCCTGTGACACGGCCCAGAAGTCAGTGCCGGACTGGCAGCCGGACTGGCCGGTCACGTTGATGGTCAGGTTGGACAGCGAGCGCCAGAAGTTGTCCAGCGCGATGCAGTTGCTGCTGCCGTCGCTGGTCGGGAAGCACTGGTTGTACACGTCGATGGTGCCGTTGATGACGACGTCACCGGGAGCGGCGCCGAGGCCCGCCACCTCGGTGTAGTAGCCGACCTGGAAGGTCAGCGGGTCGGCCGCCGACCCGTAGGTGCCCGGCTCGAACAGCAGGGCGTAGCGCTGGGTGCCGAACTGGTCGGGCACCTGCTGGGCGGCGATCGCGTCGACCGTGGCCTGGATCTGGCTCTGCGGCATGCTCGGCGTGAAGATGTACACGTCCGGGCCCAGGTCAGGGACGCCAGCCGGGCGGGTGGCGGGCCGGACCGGGCCGGCCTGCGGCGCGGTCCTGAGCACGCCGCCGTGGCTGGCCGGGCGGTCGCCGCCCGGGCCGGAGGCCGCGGCCGACGCGGCAGGCGCGGCGGCGAGCAGGCCCAGCGCGGCAATGGCCGCGGAAAAGGCTGAGAAAAGGGAACGGCCCGGCCGGCTTCGTGACATCAGCGCCTCCGCATACTGGTCCCGTGAGCAAATGGCTCCGCCCGCCAGCATTGACTACTGGCCGGCCCAGTCAATGATTTCGACGTGATTTACCCGGAACGTTAATGCCGGCCGGGCCCGCTCACCGAGCCGCCGCACGGCGCCGGCCCGGGGCGGCGCCGCCCGGCGACAGCACCGGCCGGGGCTGGCGGCGACAGCAGCAGCCGGGGGCAGGCGACAGCAACAGCGGGGCCGGCCGGCGACAGCAGGGGCCGGGCCGGCAGGCGAGCCGCCAGGCGCTGTTGCCCGGCGCTGCCAGCCGGGCCCCCAGTTGCTGTTATCAGCGCGTGCCTCCCGGCGGAACCTGCGGCACGGCACCGCGCGCCCGGCCGCGGCGCCGCCCGGCGGGACGGCGGCTGGCCAGGAGAAATGTGCCTCTTCCTGCCCGAAATCCGGATTCGCCTGCTTAAGCTGGGGCGATGACCACGCAATCGGACCCGGGGCAGGGCGCCTACGCGGACTTCGAGGGCCACCAGACCTGGTACCGCGTCGTCGGCGACCTGGATGCCGCCCGGTCCGGGCACGGGCCCGCGCCGCTGGTCACCCTGCACGGCGGTCCGGGCGCGAGCCACGACTACCTGCTGTCCATGACCGACCTGGCGGCCGGCGGGCGGGCGGTCATCTTCTACGACCAGACCGGCAACGGGCACTCCACGCACTTCCCGGACCGCGGCGCCGACTACTACACGGTCGACTTGTTCGCCCGCGAGCTGGCCTGCCTGATCGAGCACCTGGGCATCGGCGGCCGCTACCACGTCCTGGGCCAGTCCTGGGGCGGCATGCTCGCCCAGGAGCACGCGATCACCCGCCCGGCCGGGCTGCGCTCGGTCGTGCTGTCCAACACCGCGGCCTCGTTCGGCGGCTTCGCCGTGGAGGCCAACAAGCTGCGCGCGGACCTGCCGCCCGAGGTCGAGCAGACGCTGCGCCGCCATGAGGAGGCCGGTACCACCAGCAATCCCGAGTACGGCGAGGCCTGCGACGTGTACTACAGCCGGCACGTGTGCCGCCTCGACGAGTGGCCGCCGGAGGTGCTGCGGTCCTTCGAGCTCATCGACATCGACCCGACCGTGTACCACACCACGAACGGGCCCTCGGAGTTCCATGTCATCGGGTCGTTCAGGGACTGGTCGGCGGCCGGCCGCCTGGACCAGATCACGGTGCCCGCGCTGGTCATCTCGGGCCGTCATGATGAGGCCACCCCGGCACTGCAGGATGAGCTCGTGGCCGGCATCGGCGGTGCCCGGCAGGTGATCCTGGAGGACTCCTCGCACATGCCATTCTGGGAGCAGCGCCGCGACTATATGGTCGCGGTGGGTGATTTCCTGCGGCAGCACGACTGAGTCTGGTGCGCGCCCGTTTCCCGGCGGCGGCAAGGCCGTCCGCCACGCCGCAGACATGCCCACTGACGTGGTCAAACGCGACATTGTTACTGTTACTATGCCGATTCGCTGCGAACCCGATATCGGCGGCGATACGATGCGGATCATTGGCTGGGGGGCTTCACAATTTCACCGCGGTAGTACAGCCAGTTCACTGAGGTAGTACAGCCAGGTAAGAAACGGAGCGCCCGTACCCGCCGTCTCCTTCCTCTGAGCGCTCTTTCCCCTGCCATCTCTCAGGAGGCCTCTTTGCCAAGCAGGCGGCGCGCGTGCCTGCCCGCCACCCAGCCCTCGTCCCGCGGACGAGTTCTCGCTGGCAGCATCGCTGTCATCGCCATCACGGTAGTCCTGGCGCTCGTCGCGGAGCAGTCGCCGCACGGCCGGTCCATCGTGAGCGGCGTGTATGAGTTCCTGCTCAAGTACATGGGTGTCTTCGCGCTGATCGGCATGACCACGGCCGTCGGCGTCGGCCTGGTCGCCACTGACCGCATCATCATGAAGCCCGGGCACCGCGTGGTGGCCCAGGCCGTGCACCGCGGCGTGTCACTGGCCACCGTGACGTCGCTGGCCGCGCACATCGTGCTGGAGATCGTGGCGCACAAGTCGCACGCCATCGACTCCGTGGTGCCGTTCCTGGCCGGCAACCGGACCCTGTACGTGGGGCTCGGCACCGTCGCCTCGGACCTGATCGTGCTGATCGTCATCACCGGCTTCCTGCGCGGCCGGTTCGCCGGCCAGCATCCCGGCGCCTGGCGCGCCATCCACGCCATCGCCTATGCCGCCTGGCCGCTGTCGATCATTCACGGGCTGATGGCCGGGCGGACGGCCAAGCCCTACGTGGACTGGAGCTACGGCGCCTGCGTGGCACTCGTCGCGCTGGCCATGGGCATCCGGTTCGCGGCCAGCGTCCGCACGGACGAGGAGAAACTGGCCCACCCGGTCCCCGACCGGATCGGCGTGCCGGCGGAGGGGCTGCTGCCCGGCACGAGCGTGTCGATGGCACCGCTCGGCGGGGCCGCGACGGGCGCCGGCGCGCTCGGCGGCCTGTCGGCGCTGCCGGCAGGCTCGGCACCGGGCCGCGGCGGCGGCCCCGGCGCCACGACCGGGAACCTGGCGCGGGTGACTGCCCGGCAGGCCGGCCCGCTGTACAACAACGCCCAGCAGATGGCCCCGGATCAGCTCGCCCAGCAGCAGGCCGCCGAGCAGCGGATGGCCCAGGAGCGGATGGCCTACCAGCAGGCGGCCCAGCAGGCGGTCACTCCCCCGATGGGGCTGCCGCAGATGCCGGCTCATCAGATGCCGGCACCGCACATGGCCGGCCCGCAAGCGCCTGCCCCGCAGATGGCCGCGCCGCAGATGGCCGCGCCGCAGATGGCCGCCACGCAGGCGGCCGGGCCGTACTACGACGGGCCGCCGGTGGCCCCGGCCGGGCAGTGGCAGCAGCACGATCCGGGCCTCAGGATGGACTCAACCGACCCGATCGGATGGCCCGCGCCGCCGGAGTGGAGTGACGCCCGCGGCTGGACCGGCATGCCGGGCGGAGGCCAGCGATGACAGCCCTGCCGCCGGTGCCCGAGACCCTGTGCATCGGCCAGGCCCGGCTGACCGCCGGCCTGGACCGGATGAAGCAGATCGACCTGGTCGCCTATCAGTCGATCTTCGGCAAGCTGCCCCGGCTCACCGCCGACCAGCTGATCGCCATGGCCCAGCAGGTTGACCTGCGGGGCCGCGGCGGCGCGGCCTTCCCGGTCGCCCGCAAGCTGCAGGCCACGGTGGCGGCGGCCCGCGCCCGCAAGCGGCAGATCGTCGTGGTCGTCAACGCCACCGAGGGCGAGCCCGGCAGCTACAAGGACAAGGCGCTGCTGCAGAAGTCGCCCTACCTGGTGCTGGGCGGCGCGCTGGTGGTGGCCTGGGCGCTGCGCGCCCGGGAGATCGTGGTCGGCGTGTCCGGCGACGGCAGCATGACCCGCTGGGTGACCGCGCTGGCCAACGCCGAGCCGGACCTGCGCCGGATGATGATGGTGGTGCAGGTTCCCGAGCGGTTCGTCTCGGGTGAGGGCAGCGCGCTGGTCAACGCGATCAACGGCAAGATCGCGCTGCCGAGCGGGCGCCGGGTCCGGGCCGCAGAGAGCGGCGTGGACAACCGCCCGACGCTGCTGTCGAACGCCGAGACCTTCGCGCAGATCGCGGTGCTGGCCATGCTCGGCCCGGACAACTACGCGTCGGTGGGCACCCCCGAGGAGCCGGGCACTGTGCTGCTGTCGGTCAGCGGCTCGGTGGCCCGCCCGGCGGTCGTGGAGGTGCCCTCCGGGCTCCCGCTGGGCGAGGTGCTGGACCTGTGCGGGGCGGCGCCCGAGGACGGCGTGCTTGTCGGCGGTTATCACGGCATGTGGCTGCCCGCCGAGGTCGCCTATGAGACGCCGGTCAGCCGGGCCGGGATGACCGCCGCGGGCGGCAATCTCGGTGCCGGGATCATCCTGCCCCTGGGCTCGGGCACCTGCCCGATGGGCGAGGTCGCGCGGGTGGCCAGCTACCTGGCCGGGCAGTCGTCGGGCCAGTGCGGGCCGTGCAAGCTGGGGCTGCCCAGCATCGCCCGCTCGCTTGCCGCCGTGGCCGACGGATCCGGCGGCCTCGACGCCCTGGACACCGCCCGCCGGGCCGCCGCGTCGGTGCGCGGCCGCGGCGCGTGCTCGCATCCCGACGGGGTGTTCCGGTTCGTGCTGTCCGCTCTGGACGTGCTGACCGAGGACCTCACCGCGCACCTGTTCCGCGGCAGCTGCGGCCGGCCGGTCCGCGGCGTGCTGCCGATGCCGCCCGAGTACGCCGACAACCGGCTGTCCATCGACTGGACCCGGTGCCGCGGCCACGGGCTGTGCGCGCACCTGGTACCCGAGCTGATCCAGCTCGACCGTCAGGGCTTCCCGGTCCCGCTGGACATGCCGGTGCCGCCGTGGCTGGAGCGCGAGGCCAAGCAGGCGGTCGACATGTGCCCGGCGCTGGCGCTGCGGCTGGCTTCCTCGCCCAACGAGATGGCTCGGCCGCCGGCCCGCGAGGACCGCAAGGACCTGCTCGCCGAGACACGCACCGACCTGGTCGTGTCGGAGTCCTGGATCGCCGACCTGTCCGACTCCGGCAACCGGCCCCGGCTCGGCCAGTAGCGCGCCGCGGCATGTCCGCCAGATCCGCTAACGTTCGGCCATGCGCATCCTGATCATGGGCGGGACGGCCTTCGTGGGGCGGCATATCGCCCGGGCAGCCATCGATGCCGGTCACGAGGTCACGCTGTTCCACCGGGGCCAGACGGGAGCCGGGCTGTTCCCGCAGGCCACCCATCTCACGGGAGACCGTAACGGCGACCTGGCCCCGCTGGCCGGCGGCAGCTGGGATGCCACCATCGACGTCAGCGCGTACGTGCCCCGGCAGGTGCGTGCCCTGCATGCCGCGCTCGGCGGGAGCGCCGCGCGCGGCGGCCGCTACGTATTCATCTCCTCCACCTCGGCCTACCGGACGCCGGTGGCGCCCGGCTTCACCGAGGACGCGCCGCTGGCCGAGCTCGACGACCCGGCCACCGAGGACGTGACCGCGCAGACCTACGGCGGCCTGAAGGTCAGCTGCGAGCGCACGGCGGCCCGGCTGCACGGCGCCGCCAGCACCACGATCATCCGACCGACCTACGTGATCGGCCCGTGGGACCACACCTACCGGTTCACCTGGTGGGTGGAGCGCATCGCGCGGGGCGGCAACGTGCTGGCGCCCGGCGACCCGGCGGACCCGATCCAGGTCATCGACGCCCGCGACCTGGGGACCTGGACAGTCGCGCTGGCCGCGGGCGGGGTGAGCGGCACCTTCCACGCGGTGTCCCCGCCGCCGCCGTTCGGCTTCGGCCAGCTGCTGGAGGCGATCGCGGCCGAGGTCGCCCCGCCCGGCACCCGGCTGACCTGGGTGGACAGCAGTTTCCTGACGGCGGCCGGCGAGACCGACGAGAGCCTGCCGCTGTGGCCGGGCGGCGATCCGGAATCCGGGATCAACGCGGCCAGCCCGGCTGCCGCCCGGGCCGCCGGGCTGACGCCGCGGCCGCTGCGGCGCAGCGTCGCCGAGCTGCACGCCCACGAGGCGAGCCACCCGACGCCGGTGCCGCCCGGGGCCGGCCTCGCCCCGGAGCGCGAGGCCGACCTGCTGGACCGCTGGGCGGCGCGCTAGCTGGTGAACACCTGGCCCGGATGGTGCCGGCTGACCGCCGGCCAGGCGTGCGGCCCCCGGCTCAGCGGACGAACCGCCAGCCCAGCCAGCCCGGCGCCCGGTACGGCTCGCTGCTGCGGTTCGCGCCGAGAGTGGCGACGATCAGGCACACCAGGTACACCAGGACCAGGAGCAGCCACAGCAGGAAGCCCAGCACGAACAGCGCGCGATGACCGGCGACCGCCGCCCCGGCGCCCAGCCCGAGCAGGATGGCCGAGTAGATGATCGCCGTGATCACCAGGTTGAGCGCCTGGGCCGCGTGGTGCCGCACAAACGGCGACTCGTTCTTCTTGAGGATGTAGATCATCAGCGGCCCGAGGAAGCTGACCACGAGCGGGGTCAGGTAGGCCGCCGTCGCCCAGGCGCGGTCGTCGGACTGCTCACGCGGCCCGGGCCGGCCGGTGCCGGGCACCGGCACGCCGGGCCGCGGCGGCGCAGCGCCGGGATACCCGAAAGGCTGGCCGGGCAGCGCGGCGTACGGCCCCGCGGCCGCCGGCCCGTTCGGGTGGCCGGCCGCTGACCCGTTCTGGTAGCCCGGCGCTGACCCGTTGCGGTGGGCGAACGGCGAGCCGTTCTGGTGCGCGAACGGCGACCCGTTCTGCCGGGCGAATGGCGACCCGTTCTGCTGGCCGCCGTCGGCGGCGGGCGGCTGCTGGCCGGGCCACTGGCCGTGCTGGCCGCCGTCCGGGTCGTCGCCGGGCTGGCCGCCCGGCGTTCCCTCCGGCCCGTCCTGCGACATGACTGTCCCGCCCCTTCGCCTCATGAGAGGACATAAGCCTAGGCCAGTGGTCAGAAGCCGGGCAGGCGGATGGTGCTGAGCACCGCGGCCACGGCCGCGACCAGGGCTTTCACGGCCAGGCCGGGCACATAGGAGGCATCGCGGCACAGCCCGGGCCGCGGTCAGGCCGCCGTCGCGGCGATCTCAGACAGGTCCAGGAACCGTTCCTCCAGGAACCGGACCATGGCCTTCTCGCAGAATTCCGCGTGCTCGGGCAGGATCGCGCCGCGCAGCGCGTCCAGCGCCATCCGGGGCATGTCCACCCCGCTGGCCATCGTCAGCGGCAGCGAGCCGGGGGCGCGCGGGTTTACCTCCAGCAGCGCCGGGCGGCCCGCGTGGTCCCGGCGGACCTGGACGTTGGCGATGTAGGTGAGACCGACCGTGGTCGCCACCGTGGCGCCGAACTGCTCCAGTTCCCGGTCGTGCAGGGTCCGGCCAGCCACCGAGACGCCCGAGTCGACCCGGGCCCGCACCCGCGGCACTCCGGCGACCACCCGCCCGCCGGCGTCGGCCAGCATGTCGATCGAGTACTCCTCCCCCGGCAGGTACTCCTGCACCAGGAAGCCGGCCGCCGGCTCCACGGTCTTGAGCTCATCGGCGGACATGATCGCCGTCACGTCGCGCGAGCCGCTGCCGGTGCGCGGCTTGATGATGACCGGGTAGGTCCACGAGTCCGGGCTGATCTCGTCGCTGAGCAGCTCGGTGCGCGGCACCCGGACCGCGCCCGCGCAGGCGCGGGCGAGCGCGAGCTTGTCCAGCGTCAGGCGGAGCGCGCGCTCGGACGGCAGCATGAGCGCCACGCCGGCCTCCTCGAAGGCCTGCCGGGCAGCGGCCAGCGGCTGCAGCTCGGAGTCCACCGTCGGGATGATCACCTCCGCGCCCAGCTCCCGGCACCGGGCCAGCAGCAGTTCAGCGAACTGCGGGGCGGCCCCGGCCGGGATGACCGAGCGCGCGGCCGGCGGGACCAGGTACAGCCCGGCGGCCCACGGATCTGTGTCGGCCGCGAGCAGGCTGACCGTCTCATCGGCGCGCAGTGATTTCAGGACGGCGATGGCGGCCGGGCCGCTGGCGCCGGTGACCAGCACGCTGACCCGGGGGTCGCTGTGCCGCGGTTCACGAGGTGACATGGCCGGCCTCCCGCAGGTGCTGTTCCGCCTCCGACTCCTGCTCGGCCAGGGCCTGCTGGGCGGCCTGCTCGTCGGGCGCGTTCTCCGCGACCGCGGCGGCCAGCACCGCCGCCTCCTGGTCGGCGGCCTTGCGCAGCGCCGCTTCCTGCAGCGCCTGCTGCGTCCGGGCGGCCTCGCGCGGGCTGACCGCGGCGGTCAGGCCCGGTGTGCCGGGCAGCGGGCTGGCGGCATGGTCACGGACGACCTCGAAGGCCTCGGCGAACCGGCCGGTGCCGAACCGGGACCAGTACCGCGCGGTCGCCTCGATGAGGTCGGCCGCGAGGTACTGGCGTGCCGCGGCCTGGGAGCCGAACGCGCCGATCGCGGCCAGCTTGACCGTCATGTGCTCGTCGATGGCGATGAACCGGCCGGGCCGGAAGTCCACGGTCGCCGACGGCGACTGGTAGCAGAACACCGAGCCCACCTCGCGGGCGGCGACCATGACAGCCCGGTGCGTGTTGCGGTGGTCCTGGTGCACGTCGTGAATCGAGTGGGTGTAGATGATGGTCGGCTGCGCCGCCTCGATGACGGCGCTGATGGCGCTGATCGTCGGGTCCGACTCGCTGATCCGGGTGTCGTCGAGGTCCTCCAGGTACAAGCTGGCGCCGAGGATGGCGGCGGCCCGGCGGGACTCCCCCGCGCGCGCCTCGTCCGGGCCGCTGCGGGCGCCGTGGCTCATGGTGAGGATCGCGATCTCGTGCCCGGCGGCACGGTGCGCGAGCAGCGCCCCGGCGGCGCCGATCTCGACGTCGTCGGGGTGGGCGCCGACGGCGAGGACCACCTCGCGGCCGCCCCGGCCGCGCGCGATGATGTTGCTGACCGTGGCGATCAGCGGGTCCGGCCGCAGCGGCTTCTGCAGGAAGTCATCGGCGCGGCCGCGCAGCGCCCCGAGGGTGTTGTCCACGGTGGCGTGGGCGCTGATCACCACGACCGGCACCGACGGGGCCTGGCGGCGCAGGGTCTCCAGCATCTCGATGCCAGTCATCTCCGGCATCTCGATATCGGTGATGATCAGGTCCCAGCGCTCCGGGCCGATCCGTGGCAGCGCCGCAGCCGGGCTGGGCGCGTGCTCGATCTCGAAGCCGGCCCGGCCGCCCAGGACGTGCTCGATGAAGCGGGCCGAGTCCGGGTCGTCCTCCACCAGCAGGATCCTGCCGTCGGGCCGGGGCTGGTAATCACTCATGCTGTCAGCCTGCCCGCGGGGCGTTGCAGGCCGGCTGCCTGGCGGGTTGCAGTCCCGTTGCTGCCTGGCCGTTCAGCCCGGCGGCAGGTACCGGTAGCCGAAACCGCGCACCGCCTCGATCGGCGCCCCGGCGCCATGCTGGCCCAGCTTGCGGCGCAGCCGCATGATCGCGAACTTGACCCGGCCCGGGCCGATCCCGGCCGGGTCCTGCCAGGCTCGCTCCAGCAGCTGCTCCGGGGACAGGACCTGGTGCGGGTGCCGGACCAGGGCGGCCAGCAGCCGGAACTCCGTCGGCGTCAGGCTGACCTCCTGGTCGGCGACGCTGACCTGGCCGTCGGCGAAGGCCACCCGCACCAGGCCGTCGTCATAGACCTCGGCGCCGGGCGCCGCGGGGCCGGCGCGGCGCAGCAGCGCCTCCACCCGGGCCAGCAGCTCAGCGTTGCTGAACGGCTTGGTGACATAGTCGTCGGCGCCGGCCCGCAGGCCGCGCACCTTCTCGGCCTCCTGGTCGCGGGAGGTCAGTATCAGCACCGGGACCTCGCTGAGGTCGCGGATGCGATCCAGCACCGTCCAGCCGTCCATCACCGGCAGGCCGATGTCCAGCACGACCAGGCCGGGCCGGCTGGCGTGGAAGGCCCGCAGCCCGGACCGGCCGTCGGCAGCGGCCAGCACGTCCAGGCCGCCGGCCTGCAGGACCGCGCCGATGGCCCGCGCGATATCCGCCTCATCCTCGATCACCAGCACCGGGCCGGTGCCGCCCCGCCCCGGGCCAGCCCGGCCGGGCGGCGGGGCGGTCATGGCTCGATCGGCAGGTGCACGGTGAAGGTGGTACCGCTGCCGACCGTGCTGACCACCTCGATCCGGCCGCCGTGCAGCTCGGTGATCGCCTTGGCGGTGGGCAGGCCCAGTCCGGTGCCGGGCACCGCGGACTCGCGGGCGTTCGAGGCCCGGAAGAACCGGTCGAACAGCTGGCTGACCTCCTCCGGCGGGATGCCCATGCCGGCGTCGGTCACGTCGATGCGCCACTCGTTCTCGTCGTGAGTGGCCCGGACCTCGACCCGCCCGCCGGACGCGGAGAACTTGACCGCGTTGGAGATCAGGTTGTCCAGCACCTGCTGCATCCGGCTGCCATCAGCCCGGACCTCGGGCCCCTCATCGGCCGAGATGTCGAGGCTGATGCCGTCGACCGCGGCGATGGACCACCCAGTGCGCACCGACTCCCTGGCCAGCATGGGAACCGAGACCGGCGCCAGGTCCAGCCTGGCCACGCCTTCCTCCAGGCTGCTCAGGTCCAGCAGGTCACCCACCACCCGCAGCAGCCGCTCCGCGTTGCGCTGGATGATGTCGAGGTACTCCCCGGCGTCCTGGCCCAGCTTGTCCGCCTCCGAGCGGATGAGCTCGGAGAAGGACACGATCGAGGTCAGCGGCGTGCGCAGCTCGTGCGACACCGTCGCCAGGTAGCGCACCCGGGTCTCGTTGAGGTCGCGCAGCTCGACGTTCTGCTCGGCCAGCCGCCGCCGGTCCTGCTCCCGGGCCACCTCGGTGCGCTTGCGCTCACTCACGTCGGTCAGCGCGGCGACCCGGCCGACCAGGTTGCCGTACTGGTCCAGCACCCGGCGGACCACCGCGTGCACCCAGACCTCGCCGCCCGCAGCGGTCTTGAGACGGCAGTCGGTGGCTACTTCCGGACCGGTGGTGGCCTTGCCCCGGATGGCGTCAATCCGCTTGACGTCGCTCGGGTTGATGGTGCTGCGCCAGTTGCGGCCGATGACCTCGGCGGCCGATATCCCCGACATCTCGCACCAGTTGTCGTTGACGAACGAGCAGACCCCGGCGACGTCGGTCTGCATGATGCCCACAGGCGCCAGGTCGGACAGCAGCCGGAACCGGGCGTCGCCCTCGGCCATCGCCATGGCCGCCTGCTCCACGTCGCTGGCGTCGCGGATGAAGCCGAAGAAGTACGTCTCGCCCGCGACCGTCACCGGCATCGGGGTCAGCTCAATCGGCCGCTCGGTCCCGTCGGCGCGCAGTGCCCGCAGCCGCACCTTCTGGCTGACCGCGGCGGGGTCGCCGGTGGCCAGGTAGCCCGCCATCGCGTCGATGAACATCTGCCGGTAGTCCTCGGGCACCAGCGTCTCGGGCATGTCCAGGCCGAGCGCCTCGGCGCGGCTGCGGCCGAACAGTTCCTCGGCCGCCGGGTTGAACTCCCGGATCCGGCGGCTGGAATCCACCGCCACGATCGCCGATGGCGCGCCGGCCACCAGGGCGCTGGCGACCAGCGCGGTGGCCAGCGGATCGCGGGGAGTCGCATCCGGATCCGGCTCCGGGATCGCTGGCGGGGCGTCCGGCCAGTCCTGCCCGGCGGGCGCGCCGGCCGCCGGCCGGCCGGCCGGCCGGCCCGGCAGGTCGCGGCCAGGCGGGGTCGCGCCGGGCTGGCGGCCGGACGATACGGCGGGCCCCGATGGCGCCTGGATACCTGCCGGGTTCGGGCTGGGGAACTGCAGGCCCGGCCGGATCAGCCGCAGCCCCGGCCGCGTCTGCCCGGGCCGGGCGCGCTCCGCGCCTGCGCCGGCCCAGCCCGGCCGGGGCCGCTCCTCGGCGGGCCGCTCCTCGGCGGGCTGCTGCCCGACGGCGCCGATGTCCAGCAGCGAGGCCACCATCGTGGCCAGCGCCTTCAGCGTGGCCCGTGCCGCGGGCTTCCAGCGGGCCGTGTCGCCCAGTAGCGCCAGGGCGCAGGGTCGCCGGCCAGCGACCGGCTCGGCGGGCGCCACCAGCAGCCCGACCTGGTGCTGGCCGGAGTCCAGGTCAGCCTGGAAGGCCCGGCCGCTGCTGGCCGCCCGTCCGCCGTGGGCCGCCCAGGCCGACCGCAGCTGCGCCAGCAGCACCAGGTCATCGCGGATCTCGGGCGGGTAGACAGAGTGCTCGCCCAGCGGCTCGGCCGACCCCGGGGTCAGGACCAGGGCGCCTTGCGCGCCGTACTCGGCAGCCAGCCGCTCCAGCAGCCGGCCGATCGCCTCATCCGGCTGGCCGACGGGCAGCAGGCTGGCGGCGTACTCCAGCAGGCCTGCCCGGCCCCGCGCCGATGGCTGGCCGCCTGCTCCGGTGCCCTGCCGCGGTCCGCGGCTCATGCTGCCCTTTGCTCCCGATGCCCGCATCTGCCCCCGCGACTTCTGTATTGTCCGCACGCAATCCCGGCCGTCTTGCTTAGGAGGTTCCCAGCAGTCCCGCAATGAACCACAGGTCACAGACGCCACAGCGCGGGCCGCCCGGGTGATCCGGGGCGGCCCGCGCTGGCGGGCTGGCACGGGTACCGCGATGCGGCCACAGCGACCGCGGCGCTGGTCAGGGGGCCAGGACGGCCTCGATCTCGAGGTGGATCGTGATCTTGTCGGCGACCACGACGCCGCCGCCCTCCATGGGCGAGTTGAAGTTGACGTTGAAGTCGCGGCGGTTGATCTCGGCCGTGGCGGTGAAGCCAGCCCGGGTGCCGCCGAAGGGGTCAGGACCGAAGCCGTTCAGCTCGAGCTGCAGCGGGACGCTCTTGGTCACGCCCTTGAGGGTGAGCTCGCCCTCAACCGCGAGCTCCCCGTCGCCGGCGGTCACGCCGGTGGACCGGTACGTCATGGTCGGGTAGGTCTCGACCTCGAAGAAGTCGGCCGACCGGATGTGGTCGTCGCGCTGCTCGTTGCCGGTGCTGATCGAGTTCAGGCTGATCTCGGCGGTCACCGAGGAGTCGGCCGGGCTCTCCGCCGTGACGATCTCGCCGGAGAACTCATTGAACCTGCCCCGCACCTTGCTGACCATCATGTGCCGGACTGAGAACCCGACCTCCGAGTGCACCGGGTCGATGCTCCACTTGCCCGCTACGTAGCCGGGGATCGGGGTCAGGGTCGTTTCCGTCATGGGATGCTCCCGTGGATGCTGGATGTGTTCTCTGTGTGCTGTCATTGAACTCTCAATGACTATCAGGCCGGCTGGCCTGTTGTCAAACTCTCAACTACATATCGCGTATGCTTGTTCCCGTGGAGCAGACCGAGACCCGGTGGCTGTCCCCGGTGGAGCAGCAGGCCTGGCGGGCGTTCATGGGCGCGTGCCGCCGGCTGTTCGCTGAGGTTGAGGGCCATCTTCAGCACGTGGCGGGCATCCCGCACGCCTACTACGAGATCCTGGTGCGGCTGTCTGAGGCACCGGGCCGCGAGCTGCGGATGACTCAGCTCGCCGACGTCTCGATCTCCAGCAAGAGCCGCCTGTCCCATGCCGTGGCCCGGCTGGAGGAGCGCGGCTGGATCGAGCGGACTGCCTGCCCGACCGACCGGCGCGGCCAGGTGGCCAGGCTGACCGACGAGGGCTTTGCCGCCCTGGATACGGCGGCGAAGACCCATGTGGAGCAGGTCCGTCAGCTGATCTTCGACCAGCTGACTCCGCTCCAGGTCGGGCAGCTGCTCGAGATCAGCGCGGCCATCGAGGCCGGCGTGGACTCGGTCAGCTCCTCGCCGGCCGCGCAGGCCTGCCGGGCCGCTCGCGAGGAGGCCGCGGCCGACCTTGACGACCCCGGCTGCCTCGACGGCCCAGGCTGCCCGGGCTGACTCGCCCTACCCGTTCCGCCTCCAGGACGCCCCCCACTTCTTGCTGTTATCTCACCAGCTTGACGATCGTGCGAGATTCTGGCTGCTATGGGCGCCGAAGATTCACACGTTGTCGGCCGCTGGCCGGCTGACGCGGATCAACTGGCGGGAGGCGCAGGCGCGGCCTGCGGCCCGGGCCCGGCTCCGGGCTCAGTCGCGGCGAGGCGGGCGGCCATGTGGTCAGCGATGGCGGCGGGGCCGGGGCCCGGCTCGCCGCGCAGGCCGGCGATGGTGCCGCGCTGGTCGGCCAGGCCGCGGTTCTGGCTGAGCTTGGCCTTGCCCTCGGCCGAGGTGATGGTCATCTCGATGCCGACGATGGCCCGCAGCTGGCCGGTGATGTAGTCGGGCGGGGCGTCGGTGACCGCCCACGGATGCGCGCGGTGGTCTTCGTACAGCCGGGTCAGCCGGGTCACCAGGTCGCGCAGCCAGCCCTGGTCGCGGTGCACGGTGAGCGTGCCGGTCAGGTGGACCGACTCATAGTTCCAGGTCGGGACGGCCCGGCCGTGCCGGGCCTTGCTCTCATACCACGATGGCGAGATGTAGGCCTGCGGGCCGTGCACGATGGCCAGGGCCTGGGTGCCCGGCTGGATGGTCTGCCACTGCTCGTTGGCCAGCGCCAGGTGCCCGACCAGGCGGCCGAGGTCCGGCTCGTCAGCGTCACGGGCCTCGCGAGAACCGCCAGCCTCGCCGGGACTGCCGGGCCCGCCAGCACCGCCGGGACTGCCAGGCCGGTCCCAGATCACCGGCAGCAGCGTGGCGACCGGCTTGGTGCCATCGAAGGTCACCAGGTCGGCCGCTCCGGCGGCGGCCACGAAGGCCTCGATCTGGGCAAGGTCAGACAGGGCGAAATGGCGCGGTATATACACCGGTCCAGGGTAATCGCTCGACAGCGCCGGTAACCTGGACCTAACGCGCTGACGGAGACGAGTAGCACGGGATCCCGCGAGTAGCGCGCTGCGCTCGCGCAGCGCGCGCAGAGAGCAGCCGGCAGCTGGGAAGGCGGCCTCGCGCCCGGTGTGAAGACCCTCCCGAGCGCGGGGAGGAACGGCCGCCGCGGCCAGCGGCGCGCCCCATGCCCCGCCGGCTGGCCCCCGTGACCGGGCCGCATCGAGGCCGCCCGGGCCTGCCCGCGGCGGTGAAAGTGCGGTGGCACCGCGAGTTCCCTTCTCGCCCGCACTCCCAAGGGGTCACGCAATCCCGCGAAGGAGTGTGGAGTGTGATGATCTCTCGTGTCCTCGCTGCCGACCTGCCCGAGCATGTCGGAGAGCACGTGCGGATCGCCGGCTGGCTGCATCGCCGCCGGGAACTGAAGTCGGTTACCTTCCTCATCATCCGGGACCGCTCCGGCCTGGCCCAGGTCGTCGTGCGCGACCCGGAGCCCGCTGCCGGCCCGGCCAGGCTGCCCGAGGAGACGGTCATCGAGATCGAGGGGCTGGTGACGGCCAGCTCGCAGGCCCCCGGCGGGGCCGAGATCACCGGCCCGGTCATCACCGCGCTGTCCGGGCCCGCCGCGCCGCCGCCGCTGGAGGTGTTCCGGCCGGCCATCACCGCGGGCCTGCCGGCCATCCTGGACGGCGCCCCGGCCAGCCTGCGCCATCCGGCCCTGCGGGCCGGGTTCGAGATCGCCGCGGCCAGCGTGGCCGGGTTCCGGGCGGCGCTGGACCGGCTGGGCTTCACCGAGGTGCACACGCCGAAGATCGTCGAGTCGGCCACCGAGTCGGGCGCCAACGTGTTCGGCCTCGACTACTTCGGCCGGCCGGCGTACCTGGCGCAGTCCCCGCAGTTCTACAAGCAGGCGCTGGTCGGGGTGTTCGAGCGGGTCTACGAGGTCGGCCCGGTGTTCCGTGCCGAGCCGCACGACACCGCGCGGCACCTGGCTCAGTACACCAGCCTGGACGCCGAGTTCGGGTTCATAGCTGACCACCGTGACGTCATGGCGGTGCTGCGCGAGGTCATCGACGGCATGGCCGCCGGGATCCGCGAGCACGCCGGGCCGGCCGCCAGCCTGCTGGAGGCCCGGCTGCCGGCGGTGCCCGAGGTCATCCCGGACATCGACTTCACCGAGGCCCAGGAGCTGATCGCGGCCAAGGCGGGCTGGGACCCGCGCGGCGAGCCGGACCTGGCCCCGGCCGACGAGCGGTGGCTGGGCGAGTGGGCGCTGGCCGAGTACGGTAGTGAGTTCCTGTACGTGACGGGCTACCCGATGGCCAAGCGGCCGTTCTACACCCACCCCGAGCCGGGCCGGCCCGGCTCGACGAACAGCTTTGACCTGGTGTTCCGCGGGCTGGAGCTGGTCACCGGCGGGCAGCGGCTGCACCGGCACGCGGACTACCTGGCCGCGCTGGCCGCCCGCGGCGAGGACCCCGCCTCGTACGCCAGCTACCTGCAGGTGTTCGAGCACGGGATGCCGCCGCACGGCGGGTTCGCCATCGGGCTGGAGCGCTGGACCGCGCGGATCACCGGGGCGGCCAACATCCGCCAGGTGACCCTGTTCCCGCGCGACCTGCACCGGCTGGCCCCCTGAGCCGGGCGCCGGCCAGTCCCCGGACCGGGCTCAGGCTAGCTCCTGAGCCCGGTCCGGGACCCGCGCGCCGGAACCGGGACCCTGACCCGCGCCCCGGGACCCGGCATCCGGGCCGCCGCCCGCCGGGGCCGCGCCGGCTGGCGCGGGCCCGGCGGGCGGTAGGGTCTGGCCATGAGCGATGGCGACAATCTCGACCAGCTGTCCGCGCGCGAGCTGCATGACCTGGCCGTGCACCGGGCCCTGCGCCACGTGGACGTTAAGTTCCTGTGGGACCTGCTGCGCGAGCTGCCCGCCAGTGAGGCGGCCGCCGGCCGGTCCGACCTGGCCACGGCTGACGCGCTGCACCTGTCCCGGCTGATCTCCGACGCCATCGAGTCCGGCGAGGGCGATATCGCCGAGTCGCTACGCCCGTTCTACACCAGCTACCTGCGCTCGCACCCGGCGTAGCCCGGCCGGTTCGTTCCTGCTGATCCCTCAGGGGATGACCAGGACCTTGCCGACCGCGCCGGCCTGCACCGCCTCGTGCGCGTCGGCGATCTGGTCGAGCGGGAACCGGGTGACGGGCAGCTCGGTCAGCGCGCCGTCGGACAGCGCGGCGGTGACGTCCGCGGCGGCCTGCAGCAGCGCGGGCCGCGGCACCCCGTACAGCAGCACGAACCGGAGCGTGACGTTGGCGTTCATGCAGGCCCGCACGGGCAGCACCGGGTCCTGCGGCTCGGCGCCGTAGTCGACGATGGTGGTCGCGGGGCCGGACAGGGCCAGGTCGAGCCCGAGGTTGGCGCCCAGGGCGAGCTCGACGACGCGGTCCAGCGGGGCGAGGGAGCGCAGCTGGTCGGCGGCGTCAGCGTCGCGGTAGTTGACCACGGGGTCGGCGCCGGCCTGACGGGCCAGCTCGGCCTTGGCGGGACCGCTGACGGTCGCGGCGACCCGCGCCCCGGCGTGCCGGGCCAGCTCGATCGCGTAGTGGCCGACGGCGCCGGCGCCGCCCGCGACCAGGACGCTGCAGCCCTCCAGCGGGCCGTCGGCGAACAGGCAGCGGTGGGCGGTCATGGCGGGCACGCCGAGGCTGGCGCCGAGCTCGGCTGACACGCCGTCGGGCAGCGGCACCGCCTGCTCGGACGGGACGACGCACCATTCCGCCGCGGTACCCCAGGGCTGCCCGGCCGCGGCCAGCCAGAGCCACACTCGCTGGCCCTCGCGGCCAGGATCGACGCCCTCGCCGACCGCGTCGATGACGCCGGCACCGTCGTGATGCGGGATCTGGAACCCGCTGATCGGCCGGGGCGTCGAGCCGCTGCGGGACTTCCAGTCGGTGGGGTTAACGCCGGATGCCTCGACCCGGACCCGGACCTGACCGGGTCCCGGCTCGGGCCGGTCGACGTCGGTGACCTTGAGGACCTCGGCGGCCGGGCCGAGGCGGTCATACGTGGCGGCTCTCATGACGGCGCTGCCTCCCGGGGCTGCTGGGCGTGGCGTACAGGCGTACGGGCTCTGCGTACTGGGCGCGGCCAGTACGGGCCTGCCCGGCTGCCCGGCAGGCATGCACGCCGGGCGTCTCTAGCTTGCCGTACCGGCTCGCTCGCCGTCCGCGGAGGTCTCAGTCGCTGTCCGCGGAGGTCAGTCGCTGTCCGCCGCGGGCTCGGCCGCGATGCAGACCTTGTTCCAGCCGGTCTGCCGGGCCGTACCCAGCGCGGTGTCGGCCGCGCCGACCAGCTCGGCCAGGGCACGCCGGGTCTCGTTCATCATGGCCACCCCGATGGACACCGTCAGCCGGAACACGAAGCCGGCCTGGCTGCCGGACTCGATGGCGATGGACTCGCCGGCGATCCGGTCGCGCAGCCGCTCGGTCATCCGCTTGGCGTCGGCGATGCTGGTGCACGGGAACAAGATCGCGAACTCGCGCGACCCGAAGATCCCGATCAGGTCCTGGTCGCGCAGCTGCTCGGTGAGCATCGCGGCGACATCACGGCGCAGCTGCCGGGCCACCTCCTCGCCCGCGGACTGCTGCACCGCGACGAAGTCATCGATGTCCAGTACGGCGACCGCCAGCGGCGCGCTGGACTGAGCGGCCCGGTACACCTCGACCTCGGCCTCGCGCTGCCAGGTCCGCGGGTTGAGCAGGCCGGTCGTGGCATCCACCCGGATCTGGGCCACCAGCTGAGAGCGCATCAGGTAGCGCCGGCACAAGATCACCGAAGGCAGGGCCAGCGCCATCAGCGCCGGGTTGACCGCCACCACCAGGGTCAGCGAGACAGCCAGGCTGATCTCCAGGAAGTCCGCGGTGATGGACTCCCTGGTCCCGAACAGGTCGCGCAGCCGCACCGCCTGATCGGACAGCCGGATCGCGGCGAACAGCAGCGCGCAGTTGATCCACACCGCGATGATCGCGCATACGGTGACCACAGCAGTCCAGGTCAGCACGTGCGTCTGCGCGCCGGGCTGGGGACCGGCGATGCTGTCGGGAACCGTCCGGAACAGCAGGGCTACCGTGCCGTAGGCCAGGCTGATGGTGGCGTTGCTGAATACCCGGCGGTGCATCAGCCCGCTGCGAACCCGCCACAGCCGCCAGGCGGCCAGCGGCACGGGCGCCAGCATGGCGTAGCCGGGCGGCAGGGTGATGGCCGCGGCCAGGTACCACACCGACTGCAGGTCCCGGCCGACGGTCCCGTGGACCTCGCGCATTGCCCTGGTTGACTCGATGGCCACGATGCCGCAGGCCAGGAAGCCGAGGAAGATCAGCAACTGGCTGAGCTTCCAGGGCATGTCGATCAGGGACACGGCCATTCCGGCCAGCGCGCAGGACGTGACCAGGATCAGGTAGGCGCGCAGCGGCCGGGACAGGGACCAGACGGGCCATCCCGCCACCCGCGACGGCAGCGCCCGCAGCCGGCCGAAGACTTCCCTAGCGCGGCGCGCGGCGGCCATGGGCACTCCGTAGGGACGCTATCGAGGCCTCGGGCAAGCGTTTTCCGGATGTCACATAACTAATGCCGCATAGTGACAATAATCGCTCCGACTTGTCAAGCCCAGCCGAAGCTCGACCGTGCTGCGGCCAACGAACCGGGCGTTGTCCCTTGTGAAAGGCAGGCCTTCTCGCCCGGATCGGTATGACATATCAGGTGCAAAGGTAGCACAGAGTCACGAGGCCTATACCACATACCCGGCACAGATAGACGTGGCGCGGCAAAATAGCCAGCCATAACCCCTTGCTCCGGTCGGTCCCGACTCGTCCCGTCCCGGCTCCCCTGCGGCGCCCGGCACGGGTGGCGGATCGCGGCCGCCGGCCGCAGTTCCCGCTACCGCAGGGAGGGAGGCCCGCCATGCGCCGTCACGAGTGGCAGTAACCCGTCTCGCCAGCCCCCCGCATAACCACCACCGGAAGGAGCCATGCCATGCGCGGTCACGAGTGGCAGTAACCCGTCCCCCAGCCGCAAAGCCACCACCGGAAGGAGCCGCGCCGTGCGCCGTCACGAGTGGCAGTAACCCGCCTCGCCAGCCCCGCAAAGCCACCACCGGAAGGAGCCATGCCATGCGCGGTCACG
>DASUBV010000072.1:0-8576 GCA_035763085.1 Streptosporangiaceae bacterium
GACGTGGCCGGTCACGTGGTCCATCCCGGCGGCGGTGGTGATAGCGGTGATCACATCGGCGATGGCTGCGGTGGTCATCCTCGTGCCTCTGCTCGAGGGGAACAGGGCAGACGACCCGGCACCGGGCTTGGACGGGCGCTCTTCCAGCCAGGCGGCCAGCGCCTCGCCGAGCATGGGGTGCACGGCCACGGTCCGGGACTTCTCGCCCTTGCCGACAAGGTGAATCTCGCCCCTACGGGCACTCAGCCGAACGTCGGCGACATCTAGGCCGCGGATCTCGGCGGGCTGTTCTCCGGCTGGGACGAGCAGTCCGGCCGCTATGACCTGGCGAGCTGGCAGCTGACCGGCGACCGGGATGAGGCGCTGGAACACCCGCGCTGCCTCCTGCAGGTGCTCAGGAGGCATTTCGCCCGGTACACCCGGAACTGGTGGAGCAGGTGTGTGGAGTGCCGCGGGAGTCGTTCGCCGCGATCGCCGACGCGGTGACCCGCAACTCCGGCCGGGACCGCACGACCGCGTTCGTGTACTCGGTCGGCTGGACCAGCACACCGACGGGGTGCAGAACATCCGCACCGCCGCGATCCTGCAGATGCTGCTGGGCAACATGGGCCGCCCCGGCGGGGGGATCATGGCCCTGCGCGGCCATGCCTCCATCCAGGCTCAACCGACGTGCCGACGCTGTTCGACCTGCTGCCGGGGTATCTGCCGATGCCGCACGCCGGGCACGGTGCTGGCCTGCGTGCTCGGATCGTTCATCCGGGGGCGGCGGTGAACCCGCCCCGCCAGCCGTCGGTACCGGCAGCCGGGTTCGAGTCCTACTACGGCCGGCCGGTTATCAAGGAACCCGCCTGGAAGACCCCTGACGTGCCGCTCTACCTGTTCCTCGGCGGGCTGGCCGGGGCGTCGTCGGTGCTCGCCGCCGCGGCGGACCTGACCGGCCGTCCCAGGCTGGCGCGGGCCGGCGCCGGAATGGAGATCGCCGCATCCGAAATCATGATGCGGCGCCTCGGCCTCCCCGCAGAGCCCACTCTCGGGGCAAGGCCCGGAAACTGATGTTCGCGGCCAGAGCGCTGACCGCGGCCGGAGCAGCAGGCGCCGTTCTCGGCCGTCGGTCACGGATCACGTCCGCCGTGGCTGGCGCCTGCCTGGTCGCGGGTTCCGTCGCGCTACGGTTCGCGGTGTTCGACGCCGGCGTTCAGTCAGTCCGCGATCCTAGGTACACGGTCATCCCCCAGCGTGAGCGGGTCGCCAGGCGCGCTGCCGAGGTCGCGGGCGAATAGCTGGCGATCCCGCGGGAACCGCGGGTCCGTTCTGGCTGATCTTCTTTGATCTTCCGGAACGGATCGCAGTGACTGCCGCAGCGACCGCGGGAACCCGCAGGGCGCCAGACAGCGCTCACGGGACGCTGCCGAACTTGTTGATCCTCAGGTGCGCATCATGGCTTGTTCTGTCCCCGGAGCCCACCGGAGACACAACGACCTGCATATTTCCTGAAGCCGTAGCCAGCACCGGACGAGCGCCCTGCCGAGCCGACACCTTATGCCGGCTCACTATAACCTACCGGAGCCGTATTAACAATGCTACTTGTGTATAATAGAGGTAAGCCGGGGCGTTCTGAACGCGGGTAATCCAGCCCGCGCCGCCCCTGCACGGTGAGACCGGCGCACCGAGCGCCGGGGACGGGACGGCCGGACATGTTCGGCTTCAAGATCATCACTCAGTGGGAGCAGGGCGTCGTCCTCCGCTTCGGCAAGGCGCTTCCCGGTATCCGCAATCCGGGACTGACCTGGGTCAACCCGTTCACCGACCGGCTGCGCAAGGTCAACATGCAGATCCTCGTGGTGGCGGTGCCCGCCCAGGAGGCCATCACCCTCGACAACGTCACCGTGCGGGTGGACGCGGTCGTCTACTACCGGGTGGTCGACCCGTTCAAGGCGATCATCAACGTGCAGAACTACCACCACGCGGTGTCGCAGGTCGCCCAGACCTCGCTGCGGTCGGTCATCGGCCAGAACGACCTGGACCAGCTGCTGTCCGGACGGGAAAAGATCAACGCCCACCTCAAGGACGTCATCGACGCCCCCACCGAGGAGCCGTGGGGGATCCTCGTGGAGCGGGTCGAGCTGAAGGACATCTCCCTGCCCGAGTCGATGAAACGCTCGATGTCACGGCAGGCCGAAGCCGAGCGCGAGCGCCGCGCCCGGGTCATCGCCGCCGACGGCGAGTACCAGGCCTCCACCCGGCTCGCCGAGGCCGCCACGGTGATGGCCGCCGACCCGGCCGCCCTGCAGCTGCGGCTGCTGCAGACCGTCGTCGAGGTCGCCGCCGAGAAGAACAGCACCCTGGTCATGCCGTTCCCGGTCGAACTGCTGCGCTTCTTCGACAGCGCCCCGCCGGCGCCGGGCCGGGCCCCGGCGCCGGCCGCCGATGCCAAGACAGCCGACGGCACGCCCCAGACAGCCGGCGTACCCGCCCTCACCGGGACCAGCCCGGTAGACATGACCCTGGCCGGGCAGCTGAACGGCACCGGGACGGCACCGGCCGCTCGCTGAGACGCTCGCGCGTTTCCGGCTCTTTGCCGGGCAGATGGCGGTGTCCCCCGGTGACCGGGCGCCCCGTCCACCACTGCCCGGGGGGCGCCCGTTACTGCTGTTGATCGTCTAGACGAGTGATTCCAGGTCGTGTGGTGACGGTTAGTGGTCGTACGCGATAAGAGACCGCATGACGGGCTGGCCGGTTTTGTCGTTGTGCCAGATCGCGGCGGTCAGGGCGAGGATCCGCGCCAGGATGCGGGCGAGGATGCCCTCGCCTGTGCGGCCGTCGTGTCGTTCAAGGTCAAGCCGGCCCTTGAGGGTCTGGCTGACGGACTCGATGACCCGGCGCAGCGGCTTGAACAGGTTCTGGCCGGCGCGCGGAGCCCCGCCTTTGCGGACAGGCCGCAGCAAGGCCAGGCGACGCTCGGTGAGTTCTGCTTCAAAGTCCCTGCCGAAGTAGTTCTTGCCGCCGATCAGGGTCTGCTCCGGGTGCTCTTCCATGACGTCACGCCCGGCCTCCGGCATGCCCGGCAGCGTCTGGCGCTCGTCAGCCTTCGCGCCCGCGATCGCGAACAGGGTCGGCAGGCCGTGCAGGGTGCACACCAGGTGCAGCCGCAGCCCCCAGAAGAACCGGGAATGCGATGCGCAGTAGCCGTACCCGGCCCAGCCGGCGACGTCGCTGCGCCTGACGGTCTCCCGGGACCGGCCGCACTCCACCGGCGTGGAGTCCGCCACCCACACGTCATCGCTCCACAGCGTCGTGTCCATCGCGAGCACCCGGATCACCCGGATGAACAGCCAGAACGCCTTCCGGATCCGCTTGTTGTACCCGGACTGCCCGATCCGCCGCGGGAACATGCCCGCCAGGTTCTTCGTCACGTAGCGCAGCCAGCGGCGCTCGGAGGTGAACCCGAACAGGGCGGACATCACCGCCATCGTCAGCAGCTCAGCGTCACTCACAGTAGGCGGGATACTGCCTTCCGGGCGAGCCGACGCGAGATCCGGCCGCTTCTTCGGCATGTCGTCGATCTTCACGTACAGTGCAATCGCGAGGGTCTCGATGTCGTTTTCCACAACTCGACCATGGAGATCCTCGCTTCTTCATGCAAGGCATCCCCTGGAATCACTCGTCTAGAAGTAATAGCACCGGGCGGGCCGGTCAAGGTGTGGTTGATGACCGTTGCCTCGCCCCGGTCGGCGGCGTGCCGCATCGGACTGCGGTCTGGCAGTGAGGCAGCAAATCATGCCGCGCACTGGCTGCCTGCCAGGCGGGGTTCCCGGCCGATCATGGCGGGCAGTCCGGCGCCGGAACGCTCCAGCGCTGGCAGCAGGAGGGAATCCTCCTTGGCCACGTGAGTGGCGAACAGGGCGCTGATCGCCGCGGCCTGCGCCGCGGCGTCCGCCGGCCGCGCCGGCTCAGCCAGCCTGCCAGCCATCGACGCGAGCAGCCGGTGCTCGCTGATCAGCGCCTGCACCAGCAGGCCGATGCCGGGGTCGCGGCGGGCTGCCCGGTAGAGCGTGCGCTCCTCGGCGCGGGCATGGGGCAGCACTTCGTCGATGAGGAAGGCGCGCAGCAGGTTGCGCACCGGGCGGACCGAGCTACCGCCGTCCGTCGCAGCGGCCAGCACGCCCGCCCAGTGATCGAGGACCTCTCGCAGCTCAGCGTGGCGGGCCACCAGCCTCTCCCGGGCCCGTGCGGTCCTGACGGTCTTGTCCGCGGTGGCCATCGTCTCACGTGCTCCCTCCCCGGCCAGTCCTGGTCCCGAGCCT
Organism: Streptosporangiaceae bacterium; assembly: GCA_035763085.1. GTDB lineage: Bacteria > Actinomycetota > Actinomycetes > Streptosporangiales > Streptosporangiaceae > DASUBV01. Next base: position 4,305 of record DASUBV010000072.1, read on the forward strand.
CACTCTTATATACTATCGCGCTCATTAAAATAGTGCGATGCGGCACGGCAACGCCTGCCGCGGCTGATTGCTCGATCCGGCCAGCGCTGTCGGGCAAGCCTCTGGCCGGAGAAAACTTTCTCGCCTGAGCATGCTGCCCGCCGCGTCCGTGCCGGGCCCCTGGCCCGGCGACCGCCGCCCTGGCCCCACCCGGCCATCACCTGCACGCGCCCGTTGACAAGACCTGCGGGCCTTTTTTACTATTACTTTAGTGAAAAATAACCAAGGGGGCGGTTATGACTGCAGTGAGTGTTGCGCCACCGCACGGGCAACAGCCGGGGCATGCCGGCCTGACCGCGCGGCCGTCGCTGACGCTGGCCGAGGAGCACGTGCTCGTGCTGTGGCAGGTCACGACGAGCGCCGAGAAGCTGCTGATCGCGGCCGAGCACGGCCGGTGGCCCGGCTCGGAACTGACGGCGCTGGCCGGCTACGCCCGGGCCGAGGTACTGCGGCAGGCATCTGACGAAGAGGTACTGCTGTTCCCGGCTGTCCCCGCCCAGACGGCGGCCGGGCTCGCCCGGGATCACGTCCGGCTGCGCGCCGCCGCTGAGCTGCTGACCCGGGCGGCCTCAGGGGAACAGCCCATGGCCCCCGCCCAGCTCGCCACCGTCGTCCGCGACTTCGTCACCCAACTCGGGCGCCACCTGCGCCACGAGGAGACCCTGCTCGCGTCCGGCCGCGGGGCGCAGGGCGTGCCAGCTACCGTGGCCCTCGGCGGCCACCCGCACGAGTGGTACCTGCTCATCGAGGGGCCCGTGGTCAACCTGGACGAGCTGCCCCCGGAGGAGGCGGTCGACGCGGCCGTGGACCGGCTGCTGCGGATGCGCCGCGGCGAGCAGGTCGAACTGCAGTCCGTCGCCCGCCTGGATCCGGTATGGCGGGAGATCAGCGAGCTCTGCCCGGACGGCTATCAGTTCACCGTCCTGCAGGACGGGCCAGCCCAGTGGCGGATGCAGGTCACCCGCCGCCAGGCAGCCGTCTGACTCCAATGCGGCGGCGCGCATTCCGTGCCCGCGCCGTCAGGGCGGCACAGACGATCAGGCATGCATGAATCAAGGTAATCCACTACCGGATCAGGAGGTCTTCATGGCAACCGCGGTACGAACGGCGCAGACTACGTGGGAAGGCCCGCTGGCCAGCGGCGCCGGGACGAGCGGAAGACAGGACCTTGGCCCCTGACACAGGTGCCGGGGCAGGCCTAACGTCCTACGTACGAGGGATACCGGGGTGTCCGCCTGCTGTCATCTCGGGCCGGTGTAGCACGCGCTGACCATGAGAAGGGCTGACCTGGTCGTTTCCAGGCACGGCCCGGGCAGGGTTACGGCGGAGGGAGGCGTCGGGACTTGCGAGCCACGAAACCTGAGGATGGTCACACGGGCCCTGCCGGGCAGGTGAATTCGCCATGACCGTTGTCACCGGATCTCGTTCGTCCGCGGCCAGTTCGCTGCGGGGCGTCCCCGTGCCGCACGGATCGCCGACGGCTGTTCCCGGCGGGCGGCCGCCAGGCGGCGTTGCGGTTACCAGGATCAAGCTGCTCGGCCGGTTCGCGGTGGAGCGCGACGGGCAGGAGATCGCACTAGCCTCGTTCGGCGGCAGGCTGGCCCGCCAGCTCTTGCGCCTGCTGGCGCTGCGGCGCGGGACCCTGGTCGTTAAAGAGCTGATCGCCGACGCGCTGTGGCCAGATAATCCCCCGGCCGATCCCGCAGGGAACATCGAGGTCCTGGTCAGCCGGATCCGCCGCGCGATGGGCGACCGCACCCTGGTCCGGACCGGCCCGGGCGGGTATGTCCTCGCTGACAGCGACCGCTGCTGGATCGATGCCGAGGCGTTCCTTTCCGCGGTGCAAGCTGGCCAGGCTGCTCTTGCCGCACGCCCGGCCGATCGCCTCGCCTCGTTCCGTGCTGCGCTCGGTATCTGGCACGGTGAGCCGCTCCCCGAGGACACCTACGCCGACTGGGCGCAAGCCGGTCGGCGGCGCCTGTGGCTCGCCTACCTGGACGCGCTGGACGGGGCCGCGACGGCTGCGCTGGAGAGCCCCGGTGCTGTCGCCGCGGCCGGGGAGGCGGCAGCCTGGGCCAGACAGGCTGTCGCCGCCGAGCCGCTGCGCGAGTCCTCGGTGTTGCTGCTGGTCCAGGCGCTTGCCGCTGCCGGGGACCAGGCAGGGGCACTGGCGGCCTTCGACCGGTACCGGGACCGCCTGGCCGCCGAGACCGGGCTGGATCCCACGCCGCGGGCCCTCGAGATCCGCCAGCACGCACTGGAAGGCGAGCCCGCATTCGGTCAGTCGGCCTCCTGCCGCGCGGCGCGGCCGACCAGGCCGCACGGACCCCCTCCCGGCCGGGACCCGTTCCTGGGCCGGGAGGAGCAGTGCGCGGCAATCGCGGCCGCGGCGGCGGGCCACGGCCCGCGGGTCGTGCTGGTCACCGGGCCAAGCGGCATCGGCAAGTCAACGCTGCTGGCGGAGGCGGCACGGCGGGCGGACGTTCCCGTGCTTGCCGCGCAGGCATTCGCCCCGGACCAGGACGAGGCATGGTCGCTGGCGGGCCGCCTGCTGCGCCAGGCCATCGCCCCGCTTCCGGACCCGCCGGCCGTGATCACCGGGCCGGAAGCCGCCGCGCTGCGCGAGGTCGTGCCCGGCCTGACGGGGGTGGCCGGCACCGCGGTGAGCACCCTGGATGAGGGGACCCGCCGCGCGCTCGCCCTGCAGGGCGCGGTCGGCATCGTCTCGGCGGCAGGCCGGCCGCGCTGCCTGATCGTGGTCGATGACCTGCAGTGGGCCGATCCGACCAGCCTCACCTCGCTGGGCCTGCTGCTGCGCCGCCTGGACGGCGTCAGCCTGGTTGCCGCCTACCGGGCAGACGGCACGGGCTTCGACCCCGGCGAGGCGCTCGGCGTACCAGGCAACCAGATGACTGGCTTCATGCTCGGGCCGCTGCCGGCCAGCCTCATCAGGAACCTGTTCAGCGACCAGCTGCTGGCCGAGGCGATCATCAGGCAGGCCGGCCGCACCTCGTTCACCGTCACCGAGGTCATCGCCGCACTGACCCGGCAGGGGATGATCATCCGCGACGGCGACGGCAAGTGGCGCCTGCGGTCCGGCCGCGACGCCCCGGAGGCCGCGCGAATCGTCGCCGCGGGGATCGGGCAGGCCGCGGGGAACCGGCTGGCCGGACTGCCCTCCCGATGGCGGGACATGCTGGGCCTGATAGCGTTGCTTGGCCGCCCCGCCCCGCCCGCGCTGCTCTCCGCCGCAAGCGGCAGCGGCCAGCGCACCGTCCTGGATACCCTCGAGGGGCTAGGCAGCGCCGGACTGGCCTGTCCCAGCACGCAGGGCTGGTGGATCCGCCACGAGCCACTGCGCCAGGCGGTCAACGGCGCCATGCGCCCCGCTGAGACAGCCCGGTTCCACGCGCTTCTCGCCGGAGCACTGCGGCAATGCGGCGCTGACCCGGCCGAGACGGCCAGTCACCTGGCCGTCAGCGGCGACCACGACCAGGCCGCCATGGCGTACGCCGACGCGGCCCGCCGCCGGCTGGAGCGGACCTGCGACCGTGAGGCCGCACGGCTGGCAGAGACCGGGCTGACGCTCGGTCCGCCCGGCCGCACCCGGGCAGCGCTGCTGGAGACCCGCGGTGAGGCACGCCGCCGAGCCGGCCAGCTCACCGCGGCCCGCGCCGACCTCACCGCCGCACTGGACAGCCTCGACGCCCCCGCCGCCCGGTCCCAGGTGCTGGCCCAGCTGGCCATCCTGGAGGCCAGGACCGCCGACGCCGCCCGCGGCAGCGAACTCGCGGACCTCGCGATCGCCGAAGCCGGCGATCGGCCCGCCGCCCTGGGCCAGGCGCTGGCAGCAGGCGCGATCATCGACCTGGCCGCGGGCAACCCGGTACGGGCCAGGCACCGGGTGCGCCGGGCGGCCCGGCTGCTGGACCAGGCCGGAGACAGCCGCGGCAGCGCCCGCCTGCTGTACTGGCGGGCGATGGAATGCTTCACCGGCGGCAGGCTGCGTGACGCCGCCGACCAGCTCGACCGCCTGGCCCGCCTGGCGGTCACCCCCGGCGAGGTGCTCCGGTTGTGGAGCCCGCGCGCCACCCGTGGCCACGCCCTCACCTTCCTTGGCCAAGCCGCCGACGGGCTGACGGAGATCGAGCAGACCCTCGCCTGGGCCCGCGCCGCCCGCCACCCGGCCGTCGAGGCCGAGTGCCTGTGGCATCGCGCCGAGGCCCTGACCGC
>DASUBV010000073.1:0-43832 GCA_035763085.1 Streptosporangiaceae bacterium
CTGGTCACCCGGCAGTTCGACGTGTTCGACCCGGTCGTCATCACCGTGGGCAGCTTCCACGCGGGCACCGCCGACAACGTCATTCCCGACGATGCCCGGCTCGCCGCCACCGTCCGGTCGTTCTCGCCGCAGGCGCGCGACAAGGTGCGGGACGCCTCGCTGACGCTGATCCGCGACATCGCCGCCGCGCACGGCCTGAGCGCCAGCGCGGAGTTCGTGGACGGGTACCCGGTCACGGTGAACGACGCGGCAGAACTGGCGTTCGCCGAGCAGGTCATCGGCGAGTGCTTCGGTGTCGGCTTCTTCGTCCGGACACCGAACCCGCTGACCGGCTCGGAGGACTTCTCTTACGTGCTGGATCAGGTGCCCGGCGCCTTCGTGATGATGAGCGCCTGCCCGCCCGGCACGGACGCCGCCACGGCTGCGTTCAACCATTCAGCCGAGGCCATCTTCGACGACGCCGCCCTCCCCGCCGGCACCGCCCTCCTGGCCAGCCTCGCCCTCAAGCGCCTGGAGGCTATCGCTACGGCTTAAACGCGCTGGGGTCGGTCTTGCAGGTGGCCGTGCCGGTGATCCCGCCGAAGTGCCTGGCCAGGCTGCCCACGCCCGGGCCCGGCGACGGCGAGGCGGACGGGCTGGCCCCCAGCGAGGAGAAAGTGCTGCCCAGGATCAGCTGCACCGTGCCTGGGGTGAGGCTGGGCACCTTCTCCAGCTTCACCTGGCTGACCTGCCGGGCCAGTGTCCGGGCCGCGGGCAGGTCGGCGGCCGAGGCGTACTCGATGACCGACTGGGTGTAGTCCGTCATCGTCGCGTCCCCGGTGCCGACCACGTGGAAGCCGCGGGTGGTCAGGGCCGACGCCGTGCTGCCGGCGATATGCGGGACTCCGCTGCCGTTGAGCACCTCGACGCTGACCTTGGCGGGCGAGATCGTGGCCACGGCGCTGGCCGACGCGCCCGGCCGCGCCGTGGCCTTCTTCGGCAGCTTCGAGTCGTGCGCGATGGCCGAGAACAGCTGCGCGTCATTGGGCTGGACGAACTGCACCTGCGCCGGGGCTGGCGGGTACGGCTCCGTGGCCGCCTCGATGAACTGGACGTCCTTGCTGGTCAGCCGGCGGAAGCTCTGCGCGATGCCGAGCATGTCGGACTGGGTGAACCCGGCGTCGGTGGCGTAAATCGCGTGTGCCGCGTCCTCCACGACCGGCAGCAGCCGGGTCGGGCTGGACAGCAGGCCGCTGCGCAGGACCCCGCGCAGCATCTGGGCCAGCAGCAGGTCATCGCGGTCGATCCGCTTGAGGTCGGTGCCGTCGGCGAGGGTGTACCGGGCGCGCCAGAACTCCAGGAACGTCAGGCCGTCAATGTGCTGCTGGCCGGCCTTGATGTTGAGCCCCGAGTTCGGGTCGTTGATCGGCGACGGGACGCAGACGTCTACCCCGCCGATGTCGTTCACCACCTTCACGACGCCGGCGAACTTCACCTGGATGAAGTGGTCGAGGTGGATCCCGGTCACGTGCTCGACCGTCTTGTACAGGCATGACGGCCCGCCGTGCGAGAGCGTCTGGTTGATCTGCACCATCGCGGACGGATTGTCCGGCTGGCCGGCCAGCTTGCCGACGGCCAGGCAGCCGTACATCGGCACCATGGTGTCGCGCGGCACGTTCAGCACCGTGACCCGGTGCCGGCCGGGAGAGATGTGCACGACCATGATCGTGTCGGAGCAGTTGCAGCCCTCGTGGCCGACATGCAGCCGGGCCTGCTCGCGCGGGCTCAGCCCGGCGCGGCTGTCGGAGCCGAAGATCAGGATGTTCAGCGCGTTGTTGTACTTGGGCGGCCGCTTGCCCAGGTCGGCCAGCTTGTCGTGGTGGATGCCGTCCCAGATCTCCCGGTACTTGGCGTAGGCGACCAGCGCCCCGGCCACCAGCGCGACGGCCACGACGCCCGCGGTCCAGGCGGTGACGACCAGGGCGACCTTCCGCCGCGAGCGACGGCCGCGCTGCCGCGGCGGTCGCACGCCATCGGCCGCAGGACCGCCGCGGCGGCCTCTTGACATGCGCATGTGCCTCTCACCAGCCGAACGCGGGGTACGGGCCGACAGGTTCCCGCCATGCTACGTGCGCACATCCAGTGGCATCGCAGGTGAGGACTAGAACCAGCCGTGACCAGGCGCACTTTCTGCTAGCGCCTGGTTAACTGCTTGTGCCCGTCACACTACCTGGCGTAAACACGGTAACCCGGTACCCCGCGCTCGAAAGCTGCGCTGGTGAGAGAGCTAACCGCTGGTCAGAGGCTCGCGACGTCGGCCTGCTTGGCGCGGACGGCCTCGGCGGCCGCACGCAGCCCGGCCAGCTCGCTGTCGGTCAGGTCACGCTCGACAACGCGCTTGACGCCGCCCGCTCCTATCTCGGCCTCCACGCCGAGGTAGACGCCGGAGATCCCGAACTGGCCGTCCACCCATGCGCACACCGGCATGACCGCGCCGGCGTCCTCGGCCACCGCGCGCGCCATCCGCGCCGCCGCGGCCGAGGGGGCGTAGTAGGCCGAGCCGGTCTTGAGCAGGCTGATGACCTCGGCGCCGCCGTTACGCGTCCGCTGGACCAGGGACTCGATGTCCTCGGCCGACAGCAGGTCGGCCAGCGGCCGCCCGGCGACCGAGCACGCCGACGGCACCGGCACCATCGTGTCCCCGTGCGAGCCGAGGGTCAGGGTGGTGACGTCGCCGACCGGCACGCCCAGGCGCTCGGCCACGAAGTAGCTGAACCGCGCGGTGTCGAGCATGCCCGCCTGGCCGATGACCCGGCCGGAGGGGAACCCCGACACCTTGGCGGCCAGCGCGGTCATCTCATCCAGCGGGTTGGAGACCACGATCAGCACGGCGTCCGGCGCGTGCTTGACGACCTGCTCGGCGACGCCGCGGACGATCTTGGCGTTCACCCCGATCAGGTCCATCCGGCTCATGCCCGGCTTGCGCGGCAGGCCGGCCGTGATCACCACGATGCCCGAGCCCGCGATCGCCTCGTAGCCCTCGCCGTCGGTGCCAGTGGTCTTTCCGGTGACCTTGGTCTCGAAGCCCTCCACCGGGCGGGACTGGTTCATGTCGAGGGCCAGGCCCTCGGGCTTGCCCTCGACGATGTCGGTGAGCACGACCTCGTCGAAGATGTCGTACTCGGCCAGCCGCTGGGCCGTGGTGGAGCCGTAGAAGCCGGCTCCGATGACCGATACCTTGCCTGTCCGGGCCATGTCCGGTGCTCTCCTTTACGTCTTCGCCTGCTGTGTCTTCCGCGCGCGGCCGGTCAGGAGCCGGCGGTCGCGGCGCGCAGGTTGTCGTCCAGCGCGGCCAGGAACTGCTCGGTGGTCAGGAACGGCGTGTCGCCGCCGACGAGCAGCGCCAGGTCCTTGGTCATCTTGCCGCTCAGGACCGTGTCCACGCAGACCCGCTCCAGCGTGTCGGCGAAGGCGGTCACCTCGGGCGTGCCGTCGAGCTTGCCGCGGTGGGCCACGCCCCTGGTCCACGCGAAGATAGAGGCGATCGGGTTGGTCGAGGTCGGCTTGCCCTGCTGGTGCTGGCGGTAATGGCGGGTCACGGTGCCGTGCGCTGCCTCGGCCTCCACGGTCCGCCCGTCCGGGGTCATCAGCACGCTGGTCATCAGGCCCAGCGAGCCGAAGCCCTGGGCGATGATGTCGGACTGCACGTCCCCGTCGTAGTTCTTGGTCGCCCAGACGATGCCGCCGGAGCCCTTGATGACCTGGGCCACCATGTCGTCGATCAGCCGGTGCTCGTAGCTGATCCCGGCCGCCTCGAACTCCGCCTTGAACTCGGACTCGAAGATCTCGGCGAAGATGTCCTTGAACCGCCCGTCGTAGGCCTTCAGGATCGTGTTCTTGGTCGACAGGTACAGCGGGTAACCGCGGTCCAGCGCGTACCGCATAGTCGCGCGGGCGAAGTCGGCGATCGACTCGTCGAAGTTATACATGCCCATGGCCACGCCGCCGCCCGGGAAGTGGGCGATCTGCAGGTCGACCGGCTGGCTGGCGCCGTCGGGAGTGAAGGTGATCCGCACCTCGCCCGCGCCCGGCACGACGAAGTCGGTGGCGCGGTACTGGTCGCCGTGGGCGTGGCGGCCGATGATGATCGGTTTCGTCCAGCCGGGCACGAAGCGCGGGATGCTGGACATCACGATCGGCTCGCGGAACACCACGCCGCCCAGGATGTTGCGGATGGTGCCGTTCGGCGACTTCCACATCTTCTTCAGCCCGAACTCGGAGACGCGGTCCTCGTCGGGGGTGATGGTGGCGCACTTCACGCCCACCCCGTGCTGCTTGATGGCGTTCGCGGCGTCCACGGTGACCTGGTCATCCGTGGCGTCCCGGTGCTGGATCGACAGGTCGTAGTACTTCAGGTCGATATCCAGGTAGGGCAGGATCAGCTGATCCTTAATGAACTGCCAGATGATCCTGGTCATCTCGTCGCCGTCGAGTTCTACGACGGGATTGGCCACCTTGATCTTGGACATGCCGCTTACGTTCCTTCCACACCTGCGCCATTGCGATGGCGAGCCCGCCGGGCGGGCCGCCCGTGCCTGTTCCTTCTTCGTGCTCCTTACGCCGGCGCCGGGAAGATCAGTCCCGCGACCAGCAGGCCGATTCCCAGTGCAGTGAACGCCGCGGCGTCCAGCAGCCGGGCCCGCGAGGCGAGCAGTCCTGCGCGGCGTTCCGGCAGCCCCAGCCGGGTCACGGCCGAGGCCAGCAGCACGCCGGCAATTACCAACGTACCGCCCCGGACATCTCCCTCGCCGACGCGCATCCATGCCAGCCCGGCGGCGATGCCGCCCAGCAGCACGAGGTAGGGCACCTGGTCCAGCCGGGACCGCCGGCCGCGGCCGGCCCCGGCCGGGGTTCCGCCCGGCGGCGGCCCGTCGGCATGGGCGGCGGCGGGCGAGTGCGCCGGGGACCGGGGCGCCGCCGGAGGCTTCTGCGCCGCATGCTCCCGGCGGCCCGTCCCGCGGCGGGCCCGGCGGGCCGGCGGCCTGGCCGAGTGCCTCACCGTGCCTCCAGCAGGATCCAGGTCTGGTCGCTGGCGCCGATGTACTCGCTATCCGGGCGGATCAGCCGGTTGTCGGCGTGCTGCTCAATGATGTGCGCGGTCCACCCGGCCATCCGGCTGACCGAGAAGACCGGGGTGAACAGGTCGGTCGGGATGCCGAGGTAGTGGTAGACGGTGGCGGCGTAGAAGTCGACGTTCGGGTACAGGCCCTTCTCGGCCAGGACGACCTCTTCCATCCGGCGCGACATCCGGTAGAAGGTGTCGTCGCCGGACGCGCCGCCCAGCTCGGCTGACATCTGGCGCAGGTAGGCCGCCCGCGGGTCCTCGACCTTGTACACCCGGTGGCCGAAGCCCATGATCTTCTCGCCCTGCCGCAGCCGGGTGGCGACCTGGTCGCTCACCGCCTCCACCGGGTCGCCGCCGGCGGCCGCCCGGATGGCCTCCAGGCCGCGCATCACCTGCTCGTTAGCGCCGCCGTGCAGCGGGCCCTTGAGCGTGCCCAGCGCGGCGACCACGGCCGAGTGCATGTCCGACAGCGTCGCCGCGCAGACCCGGGCGGCGAAGGTCGAGGCGTTCATCGTGTGATCAGCGTGCAGGACCAGGCAGGTATCCAGGATCTCCGCCGCCCGCGGCCCCGGCGGCTGGCCGGTGATCTGGAGCAGGAAGTTGGCGGCCACGCCGAGATCCGGGTCAGCTGCGGGCACGGCCCGGCCGGACCGCTCGGCCGCGTAAGCGGCGACCAGGACCGGCTGCTGGGCGGTCAGCCGGGCCGCCTTGCGCAGGTTGGCCGCGGGCTCGTTGGACCGGGCATCAGGGTCGCCGGCGCTGCCCAGCGAGACCAGGCTGCGCAGCGCCTCCATGGGCTGCTGGGCCCGGGCGATGTCCGCCAGGCTGGCCGCGGCCAGCGGGCCCAGGTCGCGGCCGGCGCTCAGCTCGGCCCGGTAGGCCGCGAGCTGCCCGCGGTCCGGCGGCGCCCCGCGCTGCAGCAGGTAAGCGATCTCCTCGAAGGTCGCCACCCCGGCTAGCTGGCTGATGTCGTAGCCGCGATACGACAACCGCCCGGCCCGGCCGTCGATGTCACTGAGCGCGGTCGAGGCGGCCACCACGTCGGCCAGCCCCCTCGACGGCTTTTCCGCCATGTTTCCTCCCGGACCGCTCGCTCCGGAAGTGTACTTCCGCTCCCCGGGCCGCGAGCGAGCGGCGGGTGGCCGGCGCCACGGCCGCCCCCCGGTGAGCGAGCCCGGTAACCACCGAGCGAGCGGCGGGTGGCCGGCGCCGCCTGGACTGAGGAGCGTGAGCGAGCCGGGGCGGCGCGGCGGCGCCTGGACTGAGGAGCCTGCGACGAGGGAAGGCGGCGCCACCAGGGCCACCTGCCGGTGAGCGAGTCGATAACCACTGTGTATCGAGGTGTGCCGGTAAGGGTAGAAGTTAGTGCCGGCAGGGTAGCTCAGAAGTGACATATCGGTGGCTGAAGCGACAGGCGGGAGAAACGGTCATGGAGTGCCCCTACATCCGAGTTGAGGAAAGCGGCACCACCATCCCGCTGGCGCAGGAGGTCACGACGGTCGGCCGGGGCCGGTTCGTGGACGTGCAGCTGGCTGAGCCGAGCGTCTCCATGCTGCACGCCGAGATCGTCCGCCGCGGACCATATGTGTACGTGACCGATCTGGGTTTATCACGCAACGGCACCTGGGTGAACGGGCGGCTGGTCGCCCGGCGGCTGCTGGCCGACGGCGACGTGCTGACCTTCGGGTCGGCCCGCTGCCGGGTCGGCGGCATCCTCGGCGAGGAACTGAGCGCCGACGCCGACCTGCGCCGCCCGGCCGCGCCCGAGCTCACCCGGCGGGAACTGGACGTGGTGACCTCGCTGTGCCGCCCGGCCCTGTCCGACGAGGCGTTCGTGGCGCCGGCGACGGCGCGCGAGATCGCGGTGGACCTGGTCGTGACCGAGGCCGCGGTCAAGCAGCACCTGCTGCGGCTGTACCAGAAGTTCCGGATCCCGGAGGGTCCCAACCGCCGGGTGCGGCTGGCCAACGAGGTGGTGGCGCTGGGGCTGGTGCGGCCGCTGCCGCAGTCGGTGCTGCCCGAGCGCCTGCCGCCGGTGCCCGCGGGGCCAGTGCCGGGGGCACCGGTGCCCGCCGGGCCGGTGCCTGCCGGATCGGTGCCCGCGCAGGGCGGCCCGCCGCTGGCCGGGCCGGGCGCGATGACGCCGGGCCCGGTTCCGGCCGGCCCCGGGCTGCCCGAGCCGGACCGGCCCCGGCCGGTGGGCACGACCCCCGCGGCGGTCGGCACGAAAGGGCTGGGCCCGGCCGGGCTCGGTCCCGCCCCGCGCTAGCTCGGTTCGCCGGGCCTACCCGAACGGCCAGATACCCCACCGGTGCAGCAGCCTGAGCAGCGCATGCCGGGACAGGTCGCCCTTCGGCGTGTTGAACAGGCCATGGGTCCAGGGCAGGTGCTGGTCCAGGTGCAGCGGCAGGAAGTTGATGTGGTGGACCGGCCAGTAGACGGCCGAGGTGGACAGGGCGACGGCGATCACGGCGGTGGCCAGCGCGCCCACGCTGATGAAGGCCGCCAGGGCGCTGGCCGGGCTGCGGGTGACCGAGCCGAAGAACGTGCTCAGCGGCTGGCGGGTGCGGCGCGAGCCGGGGCCGAGGGCGTAGCAGGCCACCAGCGCGCCCGCGGCGTAGGCGCCGGCCCGGCCGAGCGGGTGGCCGGGCAGCGCGATGAACGTGATTGCGGCGGCCACGGCGGCGAACAGCGCGGCCAGCGGGAGCATCAGCACCAGGCGCAGCAGGGACCGCACGATGGCCAGCGGCAGGAACGCCAGGATGGCGACCGCGTCGGCCGCGCTGGCGCCCTGCCGGGACCGCCGCCGGGTGAGCCGGCCGCTGGCCAGGCTGACCGAGCGCAGCAGCACCAGGATGGCCAGCGCGGCGATGGTGCCGGCCACCGGCAGGAGAATGGCGAGGCCGATGAGCATCGCGACGGTCGCGAGGACCAGCGGCGTGCGCGGTGACCGGGGCCGGCTGGCGGCACCGGATGCGCCGGCGTCCGGCTGGCCGGGGGCCGCGGCCGGCGGGCTGTAGCTGACCGGCGGCAGCAAGTCGGCGAAGTTATCGGGGGCGCTGCCGCCTAGCTGCCGGGTCCCGCCGTTCTGCCAGGCAGGCGGGGCCGGGGCGCCGTTGACCGCGACCCCCAGGCCGCCGGCCATCGACGGCGGGAAGGCGCCGGCCGGGGCCACCGTTCCCTGGCCGCCGGCCAGCAGGCGCTGTGCCATGTCGCCGACGGTCGCGCCCGCGGCCAGCCCGGCCGGCGGGACGTTCGGGACCAGAGCGGGGACCAGCCGGGCCGGATCGAGGCCGGCCGACTGGCCGGCCAGGTCGGAGGCGCCCGGCCGGCGCGCGGGATCGCGGGCCAGGGCCTGCAGCACCAGCGGCACAAGCGGGCTGGGCAGCGTCGCGATGTCCGGCTGGCCGTTCACGATCCGGAAGAAGATCTGCTCGAAGGTCCCGGAGCCGAACGGCGGCCGCCCGGTGGCCGCGAAGGCCACGGTGGCGCCCCAGGAGTGCACATCGGCGGCGGGCCCGCTCGGGCTGCCCTCGATGACCTCGGGGGCCAGGTAGCCGGGGGTGCCCATGAACATCCCGGTCTGGGTCAGCCGGGTCGAGTCGGGCGCCTGGGCGATGCCGAAGTCGATCACCACGGGCTCGCCGTCCACGATCATGACGTTGGCGGGCTTCAGGTCACGGTGCACGACGCCGGCGGCGTGCACGGCGGTCAGCGCGCAGGCCAGGCCGCGGGCCAGCCGCAGCAGGGCCAGCCCGGTCAGCGGCCCCTCCTGGGCGACGACCTCCTCCACCGTGCGGCCCGGCACGTACCGGGTCACGATGTAGGGCGGATCGCTGTCCACGTCGGCGTCGAGGACCTCGGCCACGAACGGGCTGTGCACCCGCCGCATGGTCTCGAACTCGCGGGCCAGCCGCCGCCGGGCGGTCAGCTCACCGGGCACGCCGCGGCGCAGCGCCTTGACGGCGACGAGCCGCTCGGCTGGGTCGGTGGCCAGGTAGACCACGCCCATGCCACCCTCGCCCAGCCGCTCGCGCAGGCGGTACGGACCCAGGCGCTCAGGTATCCGCTCCTCCTGCACGGTCATGAGTCAAGAGTACGGACCGATCGGCCCGCTGCGGGATAGCAATGACGACCAGTTCACAAGAACGGAAGTACCCGCAGGTCAGCCGCCCGCCACCAGGCGACGCAGCGCCGTGGCGGCGGCGGCGTTCTGCTCGGCATGCTCCATCAGCGCCCTGGCCAGCTCCGATATCCACTCGCCCAGCGGCACCGGCTGCCGGGACAGCACCACGCCGCGGACCTCGCGGCAGACCTCGGCGGCCGGGGCACCGCGGTGCACGCCGAGGGTGAGCACCCGCTCCCCCAGGCGCACCGTCACCTTGGTCACCGTGCCGGGCCGGCCTTTCATGCGGTCCGACATGGACCGGTCCCGCTCGACGGCCACGCAGCCGGCCGGCAGCGCGTCGCCGAGCGACTCGGTCAGCACCCGGGCGTAGATGGCGACGTCGCTGCTGTCGGCGCGCAGCGCGGCCATCAGCATGTCCAGGGACAGCTCGTCACCGGGCCCGCTGCCCGGCACGACCGGCTCACTGCCCGGCAAAACGGGCCTTCCCCGGGCCGTTCTCGATGAAGCTGCGCATGCCCGTCCGGGCATCCTCGGTGGCGAACATCCCGGCGAACTGCAGCCGCTCGATCTCCAGGCCGGTCGCCAGGTCGGCTTCCAGGCCCGCGTCGATGGCCTGCTTGGCCGCGCGCAGCGCCAGCGCCGGGCCGGCCGCGAAGCGGGATGCCAGCGCGACGGCGGCGGTGCAGACCTCGGCGTCGGGTACGACCTGGTCGGCCAGCCCGATGGCCAGCGCCTCGTCGGCACCGACGAACCGGCCGGTGTAGATGATGTCCTTGGCCCGGGCCGGGCCGACCAGCCGGGGCAGCCGCTGGGTGCCGCCCGCGCCGGGGATGAGCCCGAGCAGGATCTCGGGCTGGCCGACGCGCGCGCCCTGGCCGACGACCCGGAAGTCGGCGCACAGCGCCAGTTCCAGGCCGCCGCCGAGGGCGTAGCCGGTGATCGCGGCCACCACGGGCTTGCCGATCTGGGCGATGGCGGTGAACGAGCCCTGCAGCCGCCCCGAGTCGGTCGCCATCTGGCCGTAGCTGAGCTCGGACATCTCCTTGACGTCGACGCCGGCCGCGAAGACCTTCTCGCCGCCGTAGATGACCACCGCGCGGACCCGCGGGTCGGCGGAGACCTGCGCCGCGGCCGCGGCGAGCTCGGCCTGCGCCGCGGAGCTCAGCGCGTTCATCGGCGGCCGGTCCAGCCGGATGACCGCCACCGCGGGACCTGCCTCGCCCGGCGCGTCCTCGACGCGCACAAACTCGCCCATGCACCACCTCCGTGCCGAGCCATGATCCTACGCAGCGCGCCGCTGCGCGGCCATGTCAGCCGGCGCGGCACGCCGCTGCCGGGGACCGGCCCGGCGGCGCCAGGCCCGGAGCCCGGCCCCGGCCCCCGAGTTCGGGGCCGGGGCCGGGCGCCCCCCGAGCGCCGGCCTGTGGCGGCCAGAGCGGCTGGTGCGGCGGTGCGGCTAGAGCGGGCGGGCGGCGGGGCTGCCGCCGTGGCAGTCGTGCTCGCACATCCGGGAACTGCACGCGCCTGAGTCGGTCCGGCACACGCCGAGCAGGCAGGCCGGGGAGACGGTGAAATCCACCCGTATGGTGCGCTCGGCCTCGATCGGCCCGGCCGCCGGGGCCGGCCAGGCCCCGGCCCCCACGGCCGCCGCTCGCAGCTCGTCGGCCAGCACGATGCCGATGGCATCCGCCAGCGCCCGGGCCGCCGGGAGCAGCCGGCCGGCTAGCACGGTCGTGCCGACCCTGCTCAGGCAGCGGCCGGCGCCCGGTGCGTCGCAGCGCAGGAATGCCGCGAACGCGTCCACGCAGGCTTGCTCCTCCGCCGATCTCTTGTGCTGGCCACGACGGCGCGGCCTGGCCTGCCCCTGGCCGTCCAAAGCAAGCATCACGCCCATAACCGTCCCCCCTAGGACAGTCCACGGATAAGTGGATGAGCTGGATGTCTTCCGGGTGTCAACCTACTGCGAAGGATTGCGAAGGGTCAACAAGTTCGCGCGAACTTATTTCCTCCTTAGACCTCTGCCCATCCGCCCGGAAGTCCTGATATAAGTGGTGCCGAGAGAGAGATTCGCCATGCCGGGAGCCACCCGGCTGCTGCGAAGTAGCGCGAAGGGCTGCCCATGTCCGAACGCCCCGATCCGCCCCCGTGGGGGGCGGTCATCACCAGCGCACTGCGCCGGTCAGGAACATCGGCTCGCCAGGCATCCCGGCAGGCCGGCATCAGCGAGGGCCGCTGGCGGCAGATCACCAGCGGCTACCAGGTCGTCAGCCCGGGGGTGTACGCGCCGGTCCGCGGGCCGGCCGGCACCCTGGCCCGGATGGCGGCGGTCGCCGGGGTGAGCGCCGCCGACCTGCGGGCTGCGGGCCGGGAGGACGCCGCCCGGCTGCTAGCTGGCCAGCCGCGCCGCGGCACCGACGCCGAGCTGCTGGACCGGATCCGGGAGATGGACAGCGAGCAGGCGCGTGAGCTGCTGATCCAGATCGCCTCCCAGCTCGGCATCACCGTGGCTGGCCAAGACGCCGCCGACGAACGCCGGTACGGGACGTAACCCGTGCAGCCCGGCGACCCCGAGATGCCCCCGGAACTGGCCCGGATCCGCCAGCTCGCTAGCGAGCTGGCGGAAGTCGACAGCGGGCCGGCGGGGGAGCTGGCCTGTGCCCTGGCCGACGCCGTTCTCGTGCTCGCCGACCGGGTGGATGGCCTGTGGCAGCTGATTGCCGCCGTCGTCGCCGCGGCAGACCAGCCGCCGGGCGCCGGCCAGGAGCCGCTCGCCGGCCCGCCGCCCGCGGAGTTCCTGCAGGCGCTGGCGGCAGGCCGGAAGCCGGGCCGCGGTGCCGGGCACCGGGGGGTGCGGCTGAGCATCGGCGGCCGGGAGTTCGTGGCGGCGATCAGCCCCGACCAGGCGCCGGCCGACCCAGCAGGCGCCTGGTCGGCATTAGAGCGGCTGGCCAGGTCCGGCGATCCGGGCTGGCCGGACCCGCCGGACTAGTACCGGATCAGGCCGGCCCGCGCCGCTGCCCGGCTCGCCTCGGCAGCGGCGGGCCGTCGGCCAGCGGGCCGGCCGGCCAGGCCGCGGCGGAAGGCCCGCACCGCTGACGGGTCGCCCTCCAGCCGCCAGTCCTGGTGGTAGCGCCCGCCGTCCTGGTCCTGGTCGAACCAGATCAGTCCGAGCAGCCGCCGTGCGCGCGCTCCGGCGAACAGGCTGGCGATGGCGCGGGGACGGTCGCCGGTGCCGGGGCCGACGGCGGTCTCGGCGATCAGCACCGGCCGGCCGAGCCCGCGGGTCGCGGCCAGGGCCGCCCCGAACACGCTGGCGAAGGTATCCGCCGGCCGCACGTAGTAGCCGTCGATGCCGATCCAGGTCACATAGGCCGCGCCGGGCCACCACCGGCGCATGGCCGCCGCGGCCGGGCCCTGGGCGTTCATCGTCCACAGCCAGATCACGTTGCCGGCGCCGGCCTCGCGGAACTCGCCGACCACGTGCCGCCAGGCCGCGATCCAGGTGCGCGGCGGGCAGTGCCCCGCGCCCCAGGGGTACCAGCCGCCGTCCGGCTCATGGGCGAAGCCGATGATCACCGGGTGCCCGTAGGCGGCCACCTGGCGGGCATACGCGCGCAGGTAGTCGTCATAGCGCCCGGCGGCGACGGCGGCCAGGCTGATCCCGAACGGCTCGATCTGTACCGCGGGCGTGGCCCCGTCGCTGTAGGCCTGCCGGGCGAACTCCAGCCGGAAGCGCTCATACCAGGAGCTGTAGTACAAGGCCACGTTCGGCTGCCGGCCGGTCGTCACGGCGAACTGGTTCAGGCCCGCGAC
Source organism: Streptosporangiaceae bacterium (assembly GCA_035763085.1). Taxonomy (GTDB): domain Bacteria; phylum Actinomycetota; class Actinomycetes; order Streptosporangiales; family Streptosporangiaceae; genus DASUBV01. The sequence goes on from DASUBV010000073.1 coordinate 13,047, forward strand.
GCTGCCGGGCACGCCAGGGGCGTAAACGCCGAGGTAGCGCAGTGGCGTCAGGCGCTTCCCGGAGTGCCCGCGGGGCCGGGGGACGCCGGGCGGCGGATGGCCGCCGCCGGCCGGGGCAGGCACGCTGACCGGGACCGGGCGCTCCGGCCACGGTGCGCCGCCGGGAGTTCCGGTCGCCAGCACCGCCGTTACTGCCACCGCTGCCCCGGCGCTCGCCGTGACCGCCACCGCGGCGCCGCCGATATGGTCGCCGGCAGCGGACGCGAGCTGGGCGGCCTCCTGGCTCAGTCCGGACAGCGCCCCGGACAGGCTGCGGATGACCTGGCGGGCACCCTCGGAGGTCAGCGCCGGGACCAGGGCCAGCCGCGGGAACCGCCGCAGGGTCGCCAGCACCTCGCGCAGCGCCCGGCCGCGGGCGGCCCGGTCCAGCGATGCCCGCACCATGATCATCCGGCCGTCGGCCGACGCCAGCGCGTCAACCCCGGCCGGCAGCTGGTCGGTCTGCACGACGCGGGTCACCCCGGGCCAGGCGGTTCCGGCCCGGTGCGCGCGCCGGTGCGCGGACCCGCGCCCGTGGCGCGGAACGACTGGCGGCGGGCTGGTCACCGGGCCGCCTGCCCGTCCTGCTCATACCGGGCCGCCCGCCCGGCCGGGCCGCGGCGGGCCGCCTGCCGGTCCTGGTCGCGGCCGGGGAAAATCAGCCGCCCGACGATCACCAGGTTCGCCGCGCCCAGGGCCGCGACCACCGCGAAGCGCGGCGACCCGGTCTGCACGATCCGCCACAGCGCCAGGCCCGCCCAGGCCACCGCCAGGGTCCCGTTCCAGCCGGTCACGCCCCACCAGAACCGGCGCGAGGTGCCGGACGGCGCGGTGGAGGGCTGCCAGGCCATCACATTGCGGTAGGCGTAGTCCCACAGCCCCAGGACCTGCGCCCAGCCGATGGCCAGCGACAGCGGCCAGATCCGCGGCGTGTACGGCGCGTTGTGCCACAGCGGGTAGATCACCACGCCGGTGATGACCGGCGGGATGAGCAGCAGCGCGTTGCGCAGCCGCAGCTCATCGGGCAGGAAGGCGAGCAAGGTGACCGGGATCAGCGGCAGCACCAGCGTGCGCAGCGCCGCGGTGAGGTTCCACAGCCAGCCGGCCAGATAGGGCAGCCGCTCGGCCCGGCGCATCGGGACCCGCCACATCCGCCGGGTCCAGACCAGCGAGGTTGCGCCACAGCACCACCGGTACTGCTGGAGCATGAACGAGTCCAGGGTGGCCGGGCAGATTCCCGCTGCCAGCGGCACAGGCAGGTAGCAGAGGCGGAAACCGTGATAGCGCGCGTCCAGCCCAGTGTGGCTGTCCTCGGCGTAGGGCACCAGGGTGAACCCGCCGGACGGCGCCAGGGCAGCGCGCCGGTACACGGCGTTCGATCCCACGCACAGCGCCGAGCCCAGCCGGTCCCGCGACACCTGGACCGCGCGGTAGAAGATCTCCAGCGCCGGCCCGGCGGCCCGCTCCACCCAGGTCTGCCGGGCGCTGACCCGGAAGTACTGTGGCGTCTGCACGATCCCCACGGTCGGGTCGTCCAGGTACGGCAGCGTCTCGGACAGGAAATCGGCACGGGGGCGGAAGTCGGCGTCGAAGACCACGATGAACTCGCCTGCGGAGCGGGCGAAGCCGTAGTTGAGGTTGCCCGCCTTCTTGAACTGCCGGCCGCCGGGACGGCGCAGGTAGCTGAACCCGAACGTCGCGGACAGGTCCCGCGCGGCATCGCTCGGCCCGTCATCCAGGATGTAGGCGCGGGCCAGGCCGGGATAGGCGTAGATGAGCTCGAACACCCCGGTCCAGGTGTTGCGCAGGACCTCGATCGGCTCGCCGCAGACCGGCAGGAAGATGTCCACGGCCGGCCAGCGGGCGGGCCGGTAGGCCTTCACCTTCAGGACATGGTCGGCGAGCCGGAAGCTGCGCCCGGTGAAGTTCACCGGCAGGCTGATCGCCTGGTAGACGGTATAGACCGCGGTGTAGCCGGCGAAGATCACCAGGACCGGCTGCGCGGCCGCCAGCCGCGCCTGAGAGATGATCATGCACAGCGCGCTGACGGTCAGCGCCGTGGTCAGGAAGGGCAGCGACCGCCAGGCATAGGAGGCCTTCTCGGCGTCGTCGGGCGGCTCGGGGAGGACGGGGCCGAGCTGCCGGTGCCGGCCGCGCGCGGTCCGGGCGGCCGTCATGGCCGGGCCGCCCGCACCCAGATGTTCCACGGCCCGTCGCCGGTACCGGGCGCCGCGCCGCCCTCGCCGCCGGCGCTGGTAACCGGCGCCACCCGGCGGTACCCGGCCAGGACGACTGCTCGCTGCAGCTGGTAACTGGCCGGCCCGGCGTGCCACAGGCTCAGCACGATCACCGCGAAGCGGTGCCGGGCGATCGCGTCCTGGCAGGCGGCGAGGTCGCACTGGCGGACGCTGCCGGGGCCGGCCAGCCCGGCCGCTGGCCCGGTTCTGGTTCCGGCGGCGGTGGCCCGGGCGCCCGGCCCGGCGCCGGCACCCGGGGCCGCCGGGGCCATGTCGGCCTGGACAAGCGCGCGGCGCGCCAGGCTGGCGCCCAGGTACAGGCGCAGCAGGTCGCCGGTGCTGTCGGTCAGGACCGGGCCGGCGTGGCCGGCCAGCACGGCCTGCACCCGGTTCACGACCGGGGCCGGCCGCGGCCAGCTGACCTGCTGGCCGGCCCAGCCGACGCCGGGAATCGCGGCCAGCACGACCAGGCCCAGCCCGACACCGAAGGCGGCCGCCGACTTAGCCCGGGGCACGGCCCTGGCCAGCGACGCCACCCCGTACCCGGCGATGACGCAACCCAGCCACGCCCCGCAGCAGGACGGCACCGCCAGCCAGGCACCCGCCGCGGCCCTGGCCGACTCGGCCGGGATGCCCAGCGCGGCGGCGGCCAGTAAGGCGCTCATCGCGCTGACCGGCCAGCCTTGCCGGGCAGCGATCTTGATCAGGGCACCGGCCACGGCCAGCAAGGCCAGGACGACCAGCCACTGGCTACCGCCGGTCAGCAGGGACGCCGGCCAGCCGGCCCCGGCCGGGCTGCCCGCGCCCGCCGCCGTCGCCGGCCCGCCCGCTCCGGCTGTCCCGGTCGCGAGCCAGCCGCGCAGCAGCGCCGTGGCCCAGGCGCCGCGGGCCGGCCCGGTGGCCAGCACCAGCGCGCCGAGCACCCCGGCCAGGCTCGCGCCCATCGCGGCCCCGGCCCGGGCGGCCGCCCGGGCACCGCAGGTGCGCCAGACCGCGAGCGTGGTCAGCCCGAGTCCCGCCGGGCCGGCCAGCCCGGCGCCGTAGCCGGTCGCGATGGCCAGGGCCAGGACCGCGCCGGCCGCCGCGGCCAGCCCTGGCTGCGCAGCCCCGCGCCGGCCTGCGGCCTGGATGCCCAGCCAGGCCGCCGTCGCGAGCAGCGCCGCCGACATCGCGTCGCCGCTGGCGAACGCGCCGAGGAAGGCCGTCCCGGCCAGGCCCGCGAATAAGGCGGCGGCGAAGAACGCCGACCGGCGGTCATACAGCCGCCGGGTGGTGCCGTGCAGCAGCGTGGTCGCGGTGAGCATCAGGGTCAGCGACAGCAGCCGCCCGGCCGTGAGCCCGGCGGCTCCCGGCAGCCAGTGCCCGGGGTCCAGGCGCCAGCTGTTCAGGTAGGCGGCCTCGGCGGGTGCGGCGCCGTCCCGCCACATCAGCCGCAGCGACAGCGCGGCCTGGGCGGCCAGGATGACCGCGACGGGCCAGCGCGAGGCCGTGCCCAGGCGTGTCCAGGCGGGCGGCGCCGCCGCCGCCCGGTGGGTCACGCGGCCCGGCCGCTGATGCGTGCGCGGGCCCGTGTCCCGGGTGCTGCGCGGGCCCGTGACCTGGCTTCCGGGCTGCTTGCCCCGGTCCCGGCGCCGGCGGGGCCCGCGGTCCGGGCCCGGCTGGCGGGGCGGTGGCACGACCGCAGGCGGCACCCTGCTTGTACCTGGTGCTGCGCTCACCCGGCGAGCCGGAAGAGCAGGCAGGCCAGGGAGTTCAGGCAGCGGCGGAGTCGTCGCCGCCCCTCTCCCGGCCGCGGCTGGCCCCGGCGCTGCCGGTCCCGCCGTCGCCGGGCCGGGCCTGGCCTGGCCGGGCTGGGCCCGGCTGGCCGCCGTGGCCTCGGCCGCCGGGACCGCCAGCGACAGCAGCAGGGCTATCGCCTGCCGGGCCGCCTCCTGCTCAGTCCCCCTGTGTCCCCCGTGCCCCCTTCCCCCCGTGTCCGGCTGGGTCCGGTTTCCCGGCCCGGCCGGCTTCGTGCGGGCCGGTCCCGCCGGGGCCGGCTCGGTGCGCACCAGTCCCGGGTCCGCCGGCCCGGTGCTCACCGCTGCGGTGCCGCAGCCGCCGGGAGAGCGGGAGCACTCCCCCGGCGGCCACCGCGCCAACACCTGCCCTCGTGCTGTGACCGGAGCACGGACGTGGCGTGTCTCACTCCCCGGAAGCGCGCGGCAGGGAGACGCCCTGCCAGCCATTCAGGAAGCCCCGCACCTCGCTCTCGCTGTAGCGGCGGTGGCCGCCGGGGGTGCGGATGGAGGACAGCTTGCCGCCCCGGGCCCACCGGGTCACGGTCTTGGGGTCCACGCGGAGCATGGCGGCCACCTCGGCCGGGGTCAGCAGGCGGTTATCCGGCTTGATCTGGGTTCTCACGACTGCAGGTCCTCTCGTACTCGGGGTGTTGGCCAAGTAACAGAACGTGACGATCCCAGAGTGTTACTCACTGAGAACGTCCTATCACAGGATGTCACATCCCCCTGGGATTTGCTGGGCTTCTGGCAGTCACGGGCAGAAATTTTCCTGGGATTGCACGAGCGCCCTTTTTAAGGGGGACGCCCTGCGCAGGTCGGCGGTTTACTCGCGGAGCGTGCCATCCCGGACACGCAATGTCGCGCATAGGTCGCACACTGCGTTACGGCAGGTAGACAGCTTGCGTTCGCAATCTCACGGCGCAACCGGCCAAAGCCGGGGCAGCGTGACAAGCCACCCCAGGTCACTGCCGCCTCGCCCGGAGTCAGCTCGCGGGCGGAACGGCGGCCGCCCGGATGGCGGCCAATGCCGCGACCGATAACCGGCCCGAAATCAACATTTCAGACGACCATAACCGGCCATTACCGGCCCGCGGAGCACGCTGAATGGCCCGGGCCGGCTGCCGCCGCCAGTAGCGTTGCGCAACCACAGCCGGCCCGGCGCGCCGCCGGCGCCGCACCTGGCGTTCCGGCACATGCTTACCGTGAGTCACATATCTCTCACCAGTCACACCCGCACGCGCCCGCCGTCGAGTTGCTGTTATCACCCGTCCACGGGCACCGGCGCGATGAGGCGTGGTTCCTGCCCGCTGCTGACCGGACGGCTACCCGCTGGCCGGCCCGGCCGGGAGGGGGCGGTGCCGCGGGCTAGCGCAGGTCGCCGTTGACCATGCCGGCGGTGGTCGCCGGGACCGTCACCAGGCCCAGCTCGGCCGGGCTGCTGAGCAGCGGATGGCGGGGCAGGACCCGGACCGTGTAGCCGAACGGGCCCGGCTCGCCGAGCTCGGCCGTCCCGGTGTACCGGATCGCGCCGTCGCCCGCCGACTCGCCGTCGGGGATGAGCGGCCGGCGCACCGGGTCGATGATCTCGTCGGCATCGCCGGCCCGGCCGTAGACAACCTCGACCGCGACATCGTCCGGCGTCAGCTCGCCGAGCGCGATGCTGGCCCGGATGGTGAGCTGGCCGCCGGGGGTCAGGTCGCCGTCGTCGGCTTCGACATGCTCGACCCGGACGCCCGGCCAGGCGTCCGCGACGCGCCGCTTCCAGGCGGCCAGCCGCCGCGCCCCGGCGTAGGCCTCCCCCGCCGCGCCGCCGTCGCCGTCCGCGCTGGCACCCGCGGCGCCCGCGGTGGCCGCTGCCGGGCCCGCAGCACCAGCTGAGCCGCCCGCGGCACCCGCGGAGCCGGGCCTGGCCGGAGTGCCCTGGTTCCCGCCGCCGGCCAGGGCGGCTGACGCCTGCGCTGCCGGGACGTACAGGTCCGTGACGTACTGCCGCACCATGCGGGTCGCCTGCGCCTTTGGGCCGAGCGTGCGCAGCGTGTGCCCGACCATCTCCAGCCACCGGCGCGGCGGGCCGTCCGCGGCGCGGTCGTAGAACAGCGGCGCCACGGACTGGCTGAGCAGGTCATACAGCGCGCTGGCCTCCAGCTCGTCGCGCCGGTCCGGGTCGCTGACCCCATCGGCGGACGGGATGGCCCAGCCGTTATCACCGTCGAACCACTCGTCCCACCAGCCGTCCAGCACCGACAGGTTGAGCCCGCCGTTCAGGGCCGCCTTCATTCCCGAGGTGCCGCACGCCTCCAGCGGGCGCAGCGGGTTGTTAAGCCAGATGTCGCAGCCCTGGACCAGGGACCGGGCCAGCGACATGTCGTAGTCGGGCAGGAAGACGATCCGGTGCCGCACCCGCGGGTCGTCGGCGAACTTGACCATCTGCTGGATGAGCAGCTTGCCGCCCTCGTCGGCGGGGTGCGCCTTGCCGGCGATCACGATCTGCACCGGGCGGTCCGGGTCCAGCAGCAGCTCGGTGAGCCGCTGCGGGTCGTGCAGCATCAGCGTCAGCCGCTTGTAGGACGGCACCCGGCGGGCGAAGCCGATGGTCAGGATGTTCTCGTCCAGCGCGCTGTCGATCCAGGTCAGCTCCGCGTCGGAGGCGCCGCGCTGCCGCCAGGAGGCGCGCAGCCGCTCGCGCGCCTGGGCCACCAGCTGGCTGCGCAGCAGCCGCCGGATCTCCCAGATCCGCGCCGGGTCGGCGGCCACCTGCGCCCAGGACTCCGCAGTGTCGGCCAGGTCGCCGGCGGGCTGGCCGGCCTGGGCCAGGCTGAGCACTTCCGGCGCCACCCAGGTCGGCGCGTGCACGCCGTTGGTGACCGAGCCGATCGGCACCTCCGCGGTGTCGAAGCCCGGCCACAGGCCGGTGAACATCTCGCGGCTGACCTCGCCGTGCAGGACGCTCACGCCGTTCACGCGCTGGGCGAGGCGCATGCCCATCACGGCCATGTTGAAGACGTTCGGGTCGCCGCCGGGGTAAGTCTCGGCGCCGAGGGCAAGCACCCGGTCCACCGGCAGCGCGCCCTCGGCCGTGTGCCCGGCGAACTGGCGCCGGACCAGGTCCACCGGGAACCGGTCGATGCCGGCCGGCACCGGGGTGTGCGTGGTGAAGACGGTCCCGGCGCGGCACAGCTCCAGTGCCTCGTCGAAGCTGAGCCCGGTCTCCGCGTACTCCCGGATCCGCTCCAGGCCCAGGAAGCCGGCGTGGCCCTCGTTGGTGTGGAACACGTCCGGCTCGGGGTGCCCGGTCGCCGCGCAGTAGGCCCGGACCGCGCGCACGCCGCCGATGCCCAGTAGCAGCTCCTGGCTGAGCCGGTGCTCGGTGCCGCCACCGTAGAGCCGGTCGGTCACCTCCCGCTGGGCCGGCTCGTTCTCCTCCACGTACGAGTCGAGCAGCAGCAGCGGGATCCGCCCCACCTGGGCAATCCACACCTGCGCGGCCAGCGCGGCCCCGCCGGCCAGCGCCACCCAGACCCGCACCGGGGAGCCGGAGCCATCGCGCAGCATCGTCAGCGGCAGGCCGTTGGGGTCGCCGGCCGGGTACCGCTCGGCCTGCCAGCCCTCGGCCGACAGCGACTGAGTGAAGTAGCCATGCCGGTACAGCAGGCCCACGCCGATCAGCGGAACGCCGAGGTCGCTGGCGGCCTTCAGGTGGTCGCCGGCCAGGATGCCCAGGCCGCCGGAGTACTGGGGCAGCGCCGCGGTGATGCCGTACTCAGGCGAGAAGTACGCCACCGCCGCCGGCCCGCGGGCGCCGGGCCCGCCGGCACCGCCGCGGCCGTCCTGGTACCACCGCGGGCCGGCCAGGTAGTCGCGCAGGTCATCCGCCGCGTCGCCGAGCCGCCGCAGGTACCTGCGGTCGGCGGCCAGCCGGGCCAGGCGCTCGGCCGGAACCTGGGCCAGCAGGGCTACCGGCTCCCGGCCGGCGCGCTCCCATGCGTCCGGGTCGATGGCCGCGAAGACCTCGCGGGTCTCGGCGTGCCAGGACCAGCGCAGGTTGAGCATCAGGCCGCGCAGCGGGGCCAGCTGCTCGGGCAGCACGGGATTGATCGTGAATCGGCGGATGGCTCTCACGTGCAGTGACCCTAACCGCAGCCGGGACCTGCTCCGAACCTAGGCCCCCGGCGATTCCCGGCTGACTACCCTGCGGCCGGGCCTGGCTGGCCTGCGCGAAGGCCCAGGCCAGGCGGCCTGGCACGGCGCGCTCCCGGTCGCTGCGGCGCCCGGGCGCGGCCGCAGCGCCGCCCCGCCCGGCCCGGCGCGCTCACCCCGCCGCCGGTCCGGCTCACCCCGGCAGCCGGCCCGTTCTCACCCAGGCGGCCGGCCACCACCCCTCCGGCCCGGCCCGGCCGCCCGGCCCGGCCACCCGGCCCGGCCGCCCCCGGATGGCGGAATCACCGTCCGCCTTTCAGCCGCCCCGCCCGCATTGCCCGGTCCACGGCGGGTAGCTTCTCTGGCGTGATCGGCAGAATCCCCATCTTCGACGTTCAGCCCGTCGTGCAGTGCGGCCGTTACCCGGCCAAGGCCGTGCCCGGCGAGCAGGTCGAGGTCACTGCCACCGTGTTCCGCGAGGGTCACGAGATGCTCGGGGCCGGCGTCGTGCTGCGTGATCCGCAGGGCCGCACCTACCCGCACGTGCGCATGCGCGAGCTGGCCGAGGGCACCGACCGCTACGGCGCGACCGTCGCCCCGTCGAGCGAGGGCATGTGGCAGTTCCGCATCGAGGCGTGGGGCGACCCCATCGCGCGGTGGCTGCATGACGCCGCCATCAAGGTGCCGATCGGCCAGGACGTCGAGCTGATGTTCAGCGAGGGCGCGCTGTTGCTGCGCCGGGCCGCCGCCGGCATCCGGGTCCCCCGGCCCGCCGGCCAGCCAGCAGCCGAGCCCGCTCAGATCCACGCCGCCCGCGCCGCCCGGGTCGTCCTCGGCGACCTGGCCAGGCAGCTCACCAGCCGCCAGCTGCCCGCCCTGGAACGGCTCGAGGCCGCCACCCGGCCGCAGATCGCCGAGCTCCTGAACCGCTATCCGCTGCGCGACCTGCTCACCCGGTCGGCCTGGCAGCCGCTGATCGTGCAGCGCGAACGCGCCCTGTACGGCTCCTGGTATGAGTTCTTCCCGCGCTCGGAGGGAGCCAAGGTCGACCCGACCTGGCGGCGCCCGCCGGAGTCGGGCACGTTCAAGACGGCCGCCGCGCGCCTGGACGCCATCGCCGACATGGGCTTCGACGTGGTGTACCTGCCGCCCGTGCACCCGATCGGCCGGGTGGCCCGCAAGGGCGCCAACAACGCGCTGACCGCCGGCCCCGCCGACCCCGGCTCCCCGTGGGCCATCGGCTCGGCTGAGGGCGGGCATGACGCCCTCCATCCTGACCTGGGCACACTGGCCGACTTCGATGCCTTCGTCAGCCGGGCCGGCGAGCTGGGCATGGAGGTCGCCATGGACCTCGCCCTGCAGGCCGCGCCCGATCACCCCTGGGTGGCCGAGCACCCGGAGTGGTTCACCACCCGGGCCGACGGCACGATCGCCTACGCCGAGAACCCGCCCAAGAAGTACCAGGACATCTACCCGCTGAACTTCGACAACGACCCGGAGGGCATCTACGCCGAGGTGCGCCGGGTCGCGCGGCACTGGATGGACCACGGGATCCGGATCTTCCGGGTGGACAACCCGCACACCAAGCCGCTGCCGTTCTGGGAGCGGCTGCTGGCCGACATCGCCTCGACCGACCCCGATGTCATCTTCCTGGCCGAGGCCTTCACCCGGCCCGCCATGATGCACGCCCTGGGCACTATCGGGTTCCACCAGTCCTACACGTACTTCACCTGGCGCAACACCGCGCAGGAACTGACCGACTACCTGCGTGAGCTGGCCGGGCCCGCGTCGGCCTACATGCGGCCGAATTTCTTCGTCAACACCCCCGACATCCTGTCCGGCTACCTCCAGCACGCCGGGCTGCCCGCGTTCCGGGTCCGGGCCGTCCTGGCCGCCATGCTGACCCCGTCCTGGGGCGTGTACTCCGGCTTCGAGCTCGGCGAGAACGTGCCGCTGGTGCCGGGCAGCGAGGAGTACCTGGACTCCGAGAAATACGCCTACCGGCCGCGGGACTGGGAGCGCGCCCGCCAGCTCGGGGCGACGATCGCCCCGCTGCTGGCCCGGCTGAACGCGGTCCGCCGCGCCCACCCCGCCCTCCACCAGCTGCGCAACCTCCGTTTCCACTACCCCGACCGGCCGGAGATCTTGTGCTTCTCCAAATCCCTCCCCGGCGGCTCGCCAGCAGGCGCGGGCCCGGATACCGTGATTGTTGTCGTCAACCTCGACCCGCATCAGCCGCGGGAGGCGACCGTCTGGCTAGACGGCGCGGCCCTCGGCCTGGATGTAGGCGCGGGCTTCACCGTGACCGACGAGCTCACCGGCGAGCGGTACCGGTGGGGACAGGCGAACTACGTCCGGCTGGACCCAGCCGTGGCCCCCGCGCATATCCTCACTGTCTCGGCGTAGTCGGGCGACTACGTCACAGTTACATACGCCCACGTCACAGCCACATAACAGTGTCACAGCCGCGCCTTCGCGGGCGTGACCGTCACGCTGCCGCCGGACTGGCGGATATACGTAGCATCCCAACGTAAGCAAGCAGGAGAACTGCGTGATGCAGCCCACGCATGACCCCCAGCCAGGGTCACCGGTGCCCGAATTCCGCGCCGGCTCCGGAGCCGTGCCTACCGAGCCGGTACCTGACTCCTTCTCCTTCGCCAAGCCCCGAGATCCGCAGTGGTTCAAGCGCGCGGTCTTCTACGAGGTGCTGGTCCGCGGCTTCCAGGACGCCTCCGGCGACGGCACCGGCGACCTGCGCGGGCTTACCTCGCGGCTGGACTACCTGCAGTGGCTGGGCATCGACTGCATCTGGCTGCTGCCCATCTACGAGTCCCCGCTGCGCGACGGCGGCTACGACATCTCCGACTTCACCGCGATCCTGCCCGACTACGGCACCATCGGCGACTTCGTCGAGCTGGTCGAGGCGGCCCACGAGCGCGGCATCCGGGTCGTCGCCGACCTGGTCATCAACCACACCAGCGACGCCCACCCGTGGTTCCAGGCCTCCCGGTCGGACCCCGACGGCCCGTACGGCGACTTCTACGTCTGGTCGGACGCCGATGACCGCTACCCCGAGGCGCGGATCATCTTCGTCGACACCGAGCAGTCCAACTGGACCTACGACCCGGTCCGCGGCCAGTACTTCTGGCACCGGTTCTTCTCCCACCAGCCCGACCTCAACTACGAGAACCCGGCCGTCCAGGACGCCATCATCGAGGTCCTGCGGTTCTGGCTGGACCTGGGCATCGACGGCTTCCGCCTGGACGCGGTGCCCTACCTGTATGAGCGCGAGGGCACCAACTGCGAGAACCTCAAGGACACCCACGAGTACCTCAAGCGGGTCCGGGCCGAGGTGGACCGGCTCTACCCCGACCGGGTGCTGCTGGCCGAGGCCAACCAGTGGCCGGCCGACGTGGTGGAGTACTTCGGCGACGCCAGCGCCGGGGGTGACGAGTGTCACATGGCCTTCCACTTCCCGCTGATGCCGCGGATCTTCATGGCCGTCCGGCGCGAGCAGCGCTACCCCATCTCCGAGATCATGGCCCAGACCCCGCCGATCCCCTCGGGCTGCCAGTGGGGCATCTTCCTGCGCAACCACGACGAGCTGACCCTGGAGATGGTCACCGACGACGAGCGGGACTACATGTGGGCCGAGTACGCCCGCGACCCGCGCATGAAGGCCAACATCGGCATCCGGCGCCGGCTGGCGCCGCTGCTGGACAATGACCGCAACCAGCAGGAGCTGTTCACCGCGCTGCTGCTGTCACTGCCCGGCTCGCCGGTGCTGTACTACGGCGACGAGATCGGCATGGGCGACAACATCTGGCTCGGCGACCGGGACGGCGTCCGCACGCCGATGCAGTGGACCCCGGACCGCAACGCCGGGTTCTCCCGCGCCGACCCGGCCCGGCTGTACCTGCCGGTGCTGATGGACCCGATCTACGGGTACCAGGCCCTCAACGTCGAGGCCCAGGAGAAGAGCCCCGGCTCGCTGCTGCACTGGACCCGGCGCATGATCGAGATCCGCAAGCGGCACCCCGTGTTCGCCCTGGGCAGCTACGACGAGCTCGGCTCGTCCAACCCCAGCGTGCTGGCCTACGTCCGGGAGCTTGACGGCGAGGACAGCGGCCGGCCCGACCGGATCTTGTGCGTGAACACTCTGTCCCGGTTCCCGCAGCCGGTCGAGCTGGACCTGAGCCGGTTCATCGGGTCCACCCCCGTGGAGTGCATGGGCGGGGTGACCTTCCCGGCCATCGGCGAGCTCACCTACCTGCTGACTCTGCCTGGCCATGGTTTCTACTGGTTTGTCCTGCAGCCGCCGGCGGAGCAGCCCTAGGACCAGCACGAACGAGCTGGCGCCCGGCCAGCCAGGCCGGTCGCCCGGACCGGTTTGGCGGACCCGACACCGGGGATGCCCGAGGCCAGGCAGCAGCGTCAGGCCGGCTGCGCCGCGCGCCTGGCGCTGACCGGCAGACCCGGCGGCCGCCCGGCGCTGAACCGGACGTCTCGCGGGGGCGTGACAAGGGCATGGATCAGACAACCAGCCAGCCCGGCAGCCGCCGGCTAGCTGCCCGCCTGGCCGGCGCGGTGCTGCTAGCCGTCACGGCGGGCATTCACCTTGACCTGTACATCACCAGCTACCGGCACATCCCGACCATCGGCTGGCTATTCCTGCTGCAGGTCATTGTGGCGTTCGCCCTGGCCATCGCGGTCGTGGTCGTGCCCGGCCCGCTCGCCCCGGCGGCCGGCGCGGGGTTCGCCATCGCCACCCTGGGCGGCTACCTGCTGACCCTGTGGGTCGGGCTGTTCAACTTCCATGAGGTGCGCACCACCGCGGGCATCGTCGCCGGACTGGTCGAGGTGGCCGCATTCGGCATCCTGGGCTGGGTGGCCCTGGCCAGCCTGCCGCGCGGCACCGCCTCGGTGTCCGACGCCGTCCGGAAGATCCCCGGCGGGGCGGTGGGCGCGGCCGCCGGGCTGTCGGTGGTGGCCGTGATCGTCCTCGGAGCCTCGGTGGCCACGGCCAGCAGCGCGACCTCGGGCGGCACGGGCGGCACGGCCTCAGGCGGCGGCGGTGCCGCGGTCAAGGTGGTCATCAAGAACTACAAGTTCATCCCGGGCAACCCCGAGGTCAAGCCCGGCGAGCGGATCGAGGTCATCAACGAGGACCCGATCGATCACACCTTCACTGCCGGGCCGAGCCAGCACCGCGGGGCCTTCGACACCGGCCTGATCGGCGCGCACCGGGCCAAGACCATCACCGCGCCGCAGACGGCCGGGATGTACCCGTTCTACTGCACCGTCCATCCCTTCATGACCGGCATGCTCATCGTCGGAAGGTAAGTCGAGCCTGCCCGCTCCCCGTCAGCGTGCCTGCGACGCGCCGCCTTCCCTCGTCGCAGGCTCCTCAGTCCAGGCAGCGCCGGCACGCTGGCGGCACGCTCTACGATTAGCCCCTCCGGGGCCTGACTAGCTGTTTGACGCGTGTGCGGCGGAACGTGATGATTCGGGGCGGGTTCCCCGGGGAGTACTAAGTGATCAGGACTCCCGGGAAAGGAGCGCAGCCGCGATGACCGCCGACCCGCCGGCTCTTGCGGGGCTGCTGGCGACGTGGCTGCCCGAGCAGCGCTGGTACGCAGGCAAGGGCACGCCGCTGAGCAGCCTGGCGATCACCGCGCAGACCGTCCTGCGGGCCGGCGACCCTGAGCTGCTCCACCTGATCGTCACGGTGCAGCTGACCGGCGGACCGGATGACGGCCGGCCGCGAAGCGCCGTTTACCAGATCCCTGTCGGCCTGCGCCGGGACCTGCCGGATGGCCTGCGGCACGCGGTCATCGGGGAGCTGCCGGGCGGGGTGACCGCCTACGACGCGCTGCACGACCCGGAGCTGAGCAGCTGCCTGCTCGACGGCATCGCGGCGGGGCGGCAGGCGGACGGGCTGGTATTCGCCCGCGAGCCGGGCGCGGCCCTGGGCCGCTGGCCGGGGGCGCGGGTGATCGCGGCCGAGCAGAGCAACACCAGCGTGGTGTTCGGCGAGGCGGCGATCCTGAAGGTGCTGCGGCGGCTGTTCCCCGGCGCCAACCCGGACCTGGAGGTGGCGGGGGCGCTGGCCCGGCTCGGCTCGGTCCACGTGGCCCCGCCGTACGGGTGGATCGCGACCGAGCTGGCCGGCAAGCCGGTGCTGCTGGCCGTGCTGTCGAAGTTCCTGGCCCACGCCAGCGACGGCTGGTCGCTGGCCGCGGCCAGCATCGCGCGGCTGTCGGCGCTGCACGGCGAGTACGGCCGGGAGTACCTGATGACCCCGGTACCGCAGCCGGGGCCAGCCCGGCCCGGCCCCGGCTTCGCCGACGAGTCGCTCCAGCTCGGCCGGGCCACCGCGGAACTGCACGCCGACCTGGCCACCGCGTTCGGCACCGAGCAGCTGACCAAGCAGCAGCTCGGCGAGCTGGCCGGCCAGCTGACGGCCAAGTTCGAGCAGGCCGCCGCGATCGTGCCCGAGCTCGGTGAGTTCGCGGGCAAGGTCCGGTCCAGCTTCGCCGACGTTGCGCTGCTCACCGAGCCGGTCATCGTGCAGCGGATTCACGGCGACTACCACCTGGGCCAGGTGCTGCGGACCGACGATGGCTGGGTGGCGCTGGACTTCGAGGGCGAGCCGCTGGTCCCGCTGGCCCAGCGCACGGGCCGGTACCCGGCGCTGCGCGACGTGGCGGGGATGCTGCGCTCGTTCGACTACGCGGCCCGCCACCAGCTACTCGCCCACCCCGACGCGCCGGCGCTGCGCGAGCCGGCCGACGCCTGGGTCACCCGGTGCCAGGATGCGTTCTGCGCGGGGTACGCGCGGGCGGGCGGGCTCGACCCGGAGACTCACTCGGTGCTGCTGCGCGCCCTCACCCTGGAGAAGGCGGTCTACGAGGTGATGTACGAGGCCCGGCACCGGCCGTCCTGGCTGGCCATCCCGCTCGGCTACATCGCGGCGGCCTGACATGACGACCAACGGCCACGACGACCCGGTCAGCCGCGACGCGATCGACGCGATCGTCGCGGGGCAGCACCATGACCCGCACGCGGTGCTCGGCGCCCACCCCGGCCCCGGCGGCGTCCGGGTCCGGGCGCTGCGGCCGCTCGCGCAGACCGTGACCCTCGTGCTGGCCGACGGCCGCCGGGTGCCGATGGGGCACGTGCACGAGGGCGTGTTCTCGGCGCTGCTGCCGCCGGACGGAGACAGCGCCCAGGTGCCCGGCTACCAGCTCGCGGTCAGTTACGCCGACGGGCCGGAGCTGGTCAGTGACGACCCGTACCGGCACCTGCCGACGCTGGGCGAGATGGACCTGCACCTGATCGCCGAGGGCCGGCACGAGGAGCTGTGGCGGGTGCTCGGCGCGCATGTCCGCGGGGCCGGGGCGTCGTTCGCGGTGTGGGCGCCGAACGCGCGCGGCGTCCGGGTCATCGGTGACTTCAACCACTGGGACGGCCGTGCCCACCCGATGCGGTCCCTGGGCTCCTCCGGCGTGTGGGAGCTCTACATTCCCGGCGTGGCCGCCGGGACGCGGTACAAGTACGAGATCTGCGGGCCGGACCGGACCTGGGTGGCCAAGGCCGACCCGATGGCGGCCTGGGCCGAGCGGCCGCCGGCCACCGGGTCGGTGGTGTTCGACTCCGGCTACCAGTGGGGCGACACCGACTGGCTGGCCCGGCGGGCCGGACGGGACGTGCTGACCAGCCCGATGAGCGTCTACGAGGTGCACCTGGGCTCGTGGCGGCCGGGCCTGTCCTACGCCGAGCTGGCCGACCAGCTCACCGCCTACGTCACCGACCTCGGGTTCACCCACGTAGAGTTCCTGCCGGTGGCCGAGCACCCGTTCGGCGGCTCGTGGGGCTACCAGGTCACCTCGTACTACGCCCCGACCTCGCGGTTCGGCTCGCCCGACGACTTCCGCTACCTGGTGGACCGGCTGCACCAGGCTGGCATCGGGGTGCTGCTGGACTGGGTGCCCGCCCACTTCCCGCGCGACAGCTGGGCGCTGGCCCGCTTCGACGGGACCCCGCTGTACGAGCACGCCGACCCGCGGCGCGGCGAGCACCCGGACTGGGGCACGCTGATCTTCGACTACGGCCGCCCCGAGGTACGCAACTTCCTCGTCGCCAACGCCCTGTACTGGCTGCAGGAGTTCCACGCCGACGGGCTGCGCGTCGACGCTGTCGCCTCGATGCTCTACCTGGACTACTCCCGCAAGGAAGGCCAGTGGGCGCCCAACGCGCTCGGCGGCCGGGAGAACCTGGATGCCGTCGCGTTCCTGCGCGAGGTGAACGCGACGTGCTACCGGGTCGTGCCCGGCATCACGATGATTGCCGAGGAGTCGACCGCCTGGCCCGGCGTGACCCGGCCGGTGCACCTCGGCGGCCTGGGCTTCGGGCTGAAGTGGAACATGGGCTGGATGCACGACACGCTGGCCTACCTGTCCCGCGACCCGGTGCACCGCAGCTTCCACCACGACCAGATCACCTTCTCGATGATCTACGCCTACAGCGAGAACTACGTGCTGCCGCTGTCCCACGACGAGGTGGTGCACGGCAAGGGGTCGCTGCTGCGGAAGATGGCCGGCGATGAGTGGAAGCAGTTCGCCGGGCTGCGCGCCCTGCTGGCCTACATGTGGGCGCACCCTGGCAAGCAGCTACTGTTCATGGGCTCGGAATTCGGCCAGGGCGATGAGTGGTCGGCTGATGCCGGGCTGCCCTGGCACCTGCTCGACTACGGCTCCCACCGGGGCGTGCAGAAGCTGGTCACCGACCTGAACCGGGCCTACCTGGCGCGCCCGGCGCTCTGGCGGCAGGACGCGAGCCCGGCCGGGTTCAGCTGGATCGACGCCAACGACACGGCGGGCAACGTGCTGTCGTTCATCCGGCTGGCGGGGGAACTGGCCAGGCCGCGGGCCGCCCGTGGCCCGGGCGGCGCCGGGGGCGCTGGCGGTGACGCGGGTGACGGGGTGGTGGCCTGCGTCGTCAACTTCTCCGGCGAGCCGCACCACGACTACCGGATCGGGCTGCCCCGGCCGGGCCGCTGGCAGGAGCTGATCAACACCGACGCAGCCGACTACGGCGGCAGCGGCGTGGGCAACCTGGGCATCGTCACCGCCACGGAGGAGCCCTACCACGGCATGCCTGCCTCGGCGGTCATCAGCATCCCGCCGCTGGGCGCCCTCTGGCTGACCCCGGCCCCGCCCCAGCCCCCCGCGACAGCGCCGAGGCGGTAGTCCTGAGCAGCAGTCCGGGTTGTCCCCTGGGTGGGGATAACCGGACTGCTGATGACGCTGCGCCTCATCGCCACAGCGCGCTGGGCCGGGCACACGGCGATCAGTGTTCTCTTGCTGTTATCAGCCAGTGCCCGCGGTGGCTGTCACGCTGGCACGGTCACGCTGTCAGAGGTAAGCGCCGTAGGCCAGGCGGGCGGCCACGGCCAGGCCGCAGACGCCGATGAAGACGCGCAGCCCGCGCGCGGGCAGGCGGCGCACCACCGACGGCCCGATCCACCCGCCGATCAGGAAGCCGACGGCCAGCGGCACGACCGCCGTCCAGCGCACCGGGCCGAAGATCGCGAATCCGATACCCGCGATGGCGTTGGCCAGCCCCGAGATCACGTTCTTGAGGGCATTGGTCCGGGCCAGCGAATCGCGGAACATGTGCAGCAGCACGGCCAGCATCAAGATGCCGCCGGCCGCCCCGAAGTACCCCACGTACACCGCGACCGCGAACGCCCCCGCCTTCGCCTGCCAGCCGCCTGCTCCCCCGGCATCTTCCGGCTCGGCACCATCCGGGTCGGCACCGCTCGGCTTCGCACCGCCCGGCCCGGCGTCGCCTGCCGTCGCGTCGGGCGACCCGGCAGATACCCCGATCTCGGAATACCCGGAACCGGAAGACTCCGGGCCGGACGACACCGTGCCCGGCGGGGCGCTGCCCGGCGGAGCGGTCGCCGGATGGTCACGCCCGGGACGGCGCATGATGACTACTGACCCGAGCGCGATCAGCGCCGGGGCAGCGTACTCGAACCCCGCCGACGGGGTGGCCAGCAGCAGCGCCGCCCCCGCAGCGCCACCGACCGCGGTCAGCGCACCCAGCCGCAGCACCCGCTGGCCCTGGCCCGCGAGCTCAGGCCGGGAACCCGCCGCCGCCCCGACCGCAGTGAACATCAGTGCCACCGTGTTGGTCACATTGGCGCTAACCGGGGACAGCCCGAGCAGCAGCAGCGCCGGGTAGGACACCAGCGAGGCCAGGCTGGCGACGACGCTGACGAGCCCCGCGAGGATCCCGGTTCCGAGCAGCGCGAGCAGGTCCAGGCCGGTCAACTATGTCACCGGGATGATCGCGGCCGAGCGCAGCAGCCCGTCCTCGATGCGCAGGACCCCGATCGTCCCCTGCGGCTGAGCCCGCCGGTCGGTCGGCGAGCCCGGATTGAAGATCCGCAGCCCACCATCGGACTCATCCAGCGGGATATGCGAGTGGCCGAACACCACCAGCCGCGCGGCCGGGAACTGGCGGCGCATCCGGGCCAGCCGGCCCTGCCGCGTCCCGCTGTCATGAATCATCGCTACCGGCAGCCCGCCGATCTCCGTCTCCAGGGCCGGCGGCGCGCCCCAGTCCGCCACGCCCGGGTCGTCGTTGTTGCCCAGCACCACCCGGACCGGCGCATACTCGCTCAGCTCGTCGAGCACGGCCGCGGTGCAGACGTCCCCCGCATGCAAGATCAGGTCGGCGCTGCGCAGCCGCAGCGCGACCGCGGGCGGGCATGTCTTCCACCGTCGCGGCGCATGCGTGTCGGACAGCACCACCACCTGCACGCCACCATCCTGGCCGGCCGGCGTCCGGTGCCCGATCGCGCCCCGTCGCCCCCGCACCCGTCGCCGGCACTTCATTGCCCGCGCCCCACCGCCCGCATGTCACCGCCTGCACCTCATCGGCCTGATCGGCGCCGCCGGCGTCCGATCGTCCGCAATCAGCCGAATTGATTGCGGGCCCTCTCGGGCCCGTGTACCGATGGACGGATGATCAAGCAGACGATCGACCTGCCCGCCGACCTCAGGAACCGCCTCACCAGAGCCGCCCAGCTCACCGGGGTGCCGGAGGCAGAGATCGTCCGGACCGCCCTGCAGCTGTGGCTGGCGCAGCAACCGCAGTACCTCGCGCCGGCCGATGCTGCCAGCGATGCGGCCAGTGCTGCGGCCCCCTCCGGGCTGCCGCGGGACCGAGACTCCCGACACATGGCTAACGATGGCTAGCGTCTCCAGCCCGGTCATGATGAAGGGAGCTGGACAGGGGCGGAGTCCCGGCGTTAGCGGCGGCGGGGTCCGGCGTTAACGGCGGCGGGGTCCGGCGCTGCTGTCGCGGGGACTGACGGGCTCATCCCAGATCACGTGGAGCCCGGCGGGCTTGCGGAAGACCAGGCCGCGCGGCCGGGCCGGGCGGGCCGGGTCGAGGCGGAGCCCGGGGAGCCGGTCGAGCAGGGCGTTGATCGCGGCCTCGGTCTCGGTGCGGGCGAGCTGGGCGCCGACGCAGAAATGCGGCCCCAGGGCGAAGCCGAGGTTCTGCCGGGCGTTGACCCGGCGGATGTCGAAGCTGTCCGGCTCGGGGAAAGCCGCAGGGTCCCGGTTCGCGCCAGCCAGCGAGACGACCACCAGGTCACCAGCGCGGATCTGAGCCGGGCCGAGCGAGACCGCGGCGGTGGCGAACCGGTCCACGACGGCGGCGGCAGGCTCGAGCCGCAGCGACTCGTCGATCGCCCCGGTGAGCAGCGACCGGTCGGCGCGCACCTCGTCTAGCGGACTGCGGCCACGATCCCCGGACCGGCGAGCGGGCGAGGACGCGACCGCGCCGCCGCGGGCGAGCGGGCCGCCCAGCAGGTGCAGGATGGCGTTGCTGATCATGCCCTCAGTGGTCTCGATGCCGCCGAACAGCATGACGGCGGCGTTGGATACCACCTCGGCGGTGCTCAGGCCCGCGGTGCGCGCCGCCACGGCCAGCAGTGAGGCCCCGCCCGGTTCCTGGATCACCGCCTCCAGCGACGCGCGCAGTTCCCCGAACGCGGCAGCGGCGCCCGGCGGCACCGGGCCGCCGGGCTCCTCGGTCAGGGCCGAGACCCCGGAAACGATGGCGTCGTACCAGGCCAGCAGAACGGCCGGGTCGGTGTCGCCGAGCCCGAGTACCTGGGCCATCACGGCCACGGCCAGCGGGCCGGCCAGGGTGCGGCGCAGTTCCGCCGCGCCGTCCGGGGCCAGCGCAGCGACCAGCCGGTCCGCCTGGGCGGCGGTGAACTCGGCCAGGCCGGAGCTGACGTCGCGGCGGCGCAGCGCGCGGGCGAACGGGTCGCGGTGCCGGCGGTGCTGCGGACCGTCCAGCGACAGCATGCTGGGGCCGGTCACCCGGGCGGTGGTGAAGCGCGGATCGTCGACAGTGAAGGTATCGGCGTCGCGCAGGACCTCCTCCGCCAGGTCGCGCCGGGTCACCAGCCAGCCGCCCAGGACAGGCAGCCAGGCCGCTGGCTCGGCGGCGCGGAGCCCGGCCAGCACCGGATGCGGGTTGTCGGTCAGCTGCTCGATCGTGACGGCCGCCCCGAGCGGCCCGGCGCCAGGTGGCGAGGCAGCCTCGCGCGGCCCGGGCCCGCGCTCGCGGCCGGGCACGGAGCCGGACGCCGACGCGGAACCAGACCTGGGGGCGGAACCAGGCACGGAACCGGGCCCAGGCGCGGGTACGGAGCCAGGCGCGGGCACGGAGCCAGGCACGTCCGGACCCGGCTTGCCGCCAGGACGGGGCGAGCCGGCACCCGGCGCGGGAGCAATCATCGCGGCGCGGCGTCCAGCCGCTCGGTCAGCCAGCGCGGGCCGGTGACCTGGGCCCCGGCCGCCTCGCAGCGGGCCCGCAGCTCCCGGTCGGCGGTCACCACGAGCAGGCGGCCCGGCTCGGCTGCCGCCAGGCGGGCGATCGTGTCGTCCCCGGAGCCATCCGCGCTGACCACCCGCACCGGTCCGTCCACGATCCCGGACGCACCCGGCACATCCGGCCTACCGGGCCTCTCGGACATGCCGGACGCACCGGGCTCCCCGTACGCACCCGTCACACCGGATCCACCAGACCCGCCAGACGCACCCGGCGGCTCGGCCGTGTCACCCGGATCAGCTATGTCATCCGGATCAGCTACGGCTGTCCTGGCCGTGGTGCGGTCCAGCGCCGTATCCCCCGGCCCGGCGGCCGCCCCGGCCGCCGCGCGGGCCTGGCCTTCCAGCACCACCACGAACTCCGGGAACCAGCGGGCCGGCTCCGGCAGCCCGAGGCCGGCCGGGATGTCCGTCACGCCCTGCCCGGCCAGCGTGCCCAGCCCCGTCACCAGGCGCCGGGCCGCGCCGGCCCGGTCCCGCCACCAGCCATCCGGCCGGGACCCGACCACGTTCGCCGCATCCACGATGACGACCAGGGGCTCCAGCGCGGCGCGCAGCTCGGCCCAGTGCAGGGCCAGCCCCGGGTGCAGTGGCCGGCCCGCCGCCTGGCTAGCCGCCACCCAGGCCACCGCGTCGGTCTCGTCGCTGGCCGCGAACGCGGGGAAGGGCGCTTGCGCCGAGGCCAGCACCGTGCGGTAGGCCCAGCCGCCGTGGTCGTCGGTGTAGATGCCGCGCACCACGACCGCCTCCGGCGCGACCCCGGTTTCCTCGGCCGCCTCGCGCAGCGCCGCCGCGACCGGGGCCTCATGGCTGTCGGCGGCCCCGCCGGGCAGCCCCCAGGTGCCGCCATGGTGGCTCCACCCGGCCCGGTGCTGCAGCAGCACCTGCTCAGCGCCGCGCTGGCCGGGCTGGCCGGCGTACGCCAGCAGGCCCGCGGCACCGTACTTGCCCCAGTGCCGGTGCCCGCGGGCGCAGTACACCCAGCCGTTCCCATCGCGACTCGCCATCGAGCCGACGATAGCCTGAGCAGATGTCTGAGCAGATCATCGCCGCCCGGCTGGCGAAGCTGCGCCAGCAGCGCACGGCCCCGCTGATACTGGAACTCGATCTCACCGACGGCATCATCGAGACCCGCCCGGCCGATCCCGTGACCGCCATCATGGCCCGGCACCGGCTGGTGCTGGGCGACGTGCTGGACGGGCTGCGCCGCGCCCGCGATGATGCGCGGGTCCGCGCCCTGATCGTCAAGCTCGGCGGCCGGTCCATCGGCCTGGGCATGGTGCAGGAGCTGCGCCAGGCCGTCCGCGAGTTCAGCCAGGCCGGGAAGGCCACTGTGGCGTTCGCCGAGTCGTTCGGCGAGTTCTCGGCCGGCAACGTGGCCTACTACCTGGCCACCGCCTTCGACACCATCTGGCTGCAGCCTTCCGGGGACCTCGGCCTGACCGGGATCGCCGTCGAGCGGGTGTACCTGCGCGGTGCCCTCGACAAGCTGGGCGCCGATTTCCAGGTGGCCAAGCGGCACGAGTACAAGAGCGCGGCCGAGCAGCTTACCGAGCAGGGCTTCTCCGGGCCGGCCAGGGAGGAGACCGAGCGGCTGACCGCCTCGGTCACCGAGCAGCTGGCCGCCGCCATCGCCGAGCGCCGGAACCTGCCCGCCGAGCGGGTCAGCGAGCTGATCAACGCCGGGCCGTTCCTGGCCAGCCAGGCCCTGGAGCACGGGCTGATCGACTCGCTCGGCTACCGCGACGAGGTCTACGGCACCGTCCGGCGGCAGGCCGGCGAGGGCGCCATGCTGCTGTACCTGGGCCGCTACCAGCGGCCGCGGGCGCTGGCCGAGCGGGCCCGCAAGCTGTCCGGCCACCACGAGCCGGTCGTCGGCCTGATCTACGCCACCGGCCCCATCCGCCGCGGCCGCAGCGGCCGCGGGCCGCTGTCCGGCGGTGCCATGGGCTCGGACACCATCGCCGCCGCCATCCGCGCCGCCTGCGCCGACGAGCAGGTCCGGGCGCTGGTGCTGCGGGTCAGCAGCCCCGGCGGCTCCTATGTCGCCTCCGACACCATCTGGCGCGAGGTCGTCCGCGCCCGGGCCGGCGGCAAGCCGGTCGTGGTGTCCATGGGCGATGTCGCCGCCTCCGGCGGCTACTTCATCTCGATGGCCGCCGACCTGATCGTGGCCCAGCCCGGCACCATCACCGGCTCGATCGGCGTGCTGACCGGCAAGCCGGTGCTGGGCGAGGCCCTCGGCCGCGCCGGGATCACCAGCGACACCGTCGCGCAGGGCGCGCACTCGGTCATGTTCTCCCAGTTCCGGCCCTTCTCCGACGACGAGTGGGCACTGGTCAGCAACTGGCTCGACCACATCTACGCCGACTTCACCACCAAGGTGGCCGACGGCCGCAATATGACCCGCGAGCGGGTGCACGAGCTGGCCAGGGGCCGGGTATGGTCCGGCGCCGACGCGCTGGCCCACGGCCTGGTCGACGAGCTCGGCGGCCTGGACTGCGCCGCCGCCGCGGCCCGCCGGCGGGCCGGCCTGCCCGCCGGCGCGCAGCTGCGCACCTACCCGCGCACCCGGCCCATCGACCGGCTGCGCCCGCCCGCCTCCAGCGAGTCCCGCGGCGCCGCCGCCGCCAGCCTGCTGGCCGAGAGCTGGGGCCCCGCCGCGCACCTCGCGGCGCGCGCCGGGCTGTCGCCGTACGGCCCGCTGACCCTGACCGGCAGCTGGAAATTCCTTTGACCAAACGAGGGTCCCCCAGCCAGCTCACGACCGGATTCGCCGACGCCCTCAGCGCCTGGGCCGCGGGGGTCGCCCTGCTGACCCTCGCCGACGGGCGGGACGACATCGGCGCCACGGTCAGCGCCTGCTGCCCCGTCTCGGCCGACCCCCCGCAGATCCTCGTGGCGCTGATGGCCGAGTCCTACCCGGCCGAGGTGCTGAGCCGGGCGGGCTACTTCGCGCTGACCCTGCTCAGCGCCCGGCAGCGGGCCGTGGCCGGCCGGTTCGCGGCCAGCGGGCGGCCCGGTGCCCGGCTGCTGCTCGACGGCATCCCGCACCACCGGGGCGAGCTGTCCGGCGCGCTGATCCCCGACGACGGGCTGGCGGCGCTGGAATGCAGCGTCGCCCAGCGCGTCCCGGCCGGCGATCACCTGCTGCTGATCGCCGCCGTCCTGGCCACGCCTCCGGTGACCGGGGACGGCGCCCCGCTGATCCGCTTCCGCGGCGGCTATCCCGCCCTGGCGCAGCCCTGAGCCCGCCGGCCCGGATCAAGCCGGAGGGCGGGGCGACGAGCGAACACGGTGCCACCCGGCGGACCGCAGGCGGGCGGCCAGGTCAAGCTGGCGGCGCGGGAGCCGCCGGGCGGCGGCCGGCCTGGCCGGTCAGGCGTTGAGGTAGGCCAGGACGGCCAGGACCCGCCGGTTGTCGTCGTCGGAGGGGGCCAGGTCGAGCTTGGCGAAGATGCTCGTGCTGTGCTTGCTGACCGCCTTCTCGCTGACGAACAGCCGCTGGGCGATCGCGCTGTTGGACCGGCCCTCGGCCATGAGCTCCAGCACCTCGCGCTCGCGGGCCGACAGCCGGGCCAGCGGCTCCTCGCGCGCCCGCCGGCCCAGCAGCTTGGCCACCACCTCAGAATCCATCACGGTGCCCCCGGCGGCGACCGTGCGCACCGCGTCGATGAACTGATCGTCGTTGAATACCCGGTCCTTGAGCAGGTAGCCGACACCGCCGCCATCGTCGGCCAGCAGCTCGCGCGCGTACAGCTGCTCCACGTACTGCGACAGCACTAGCACCGGCAGGCCCGGAACCTGGGCCCGGGCCTCCAGCGCCGCGCGCAGCCCGTCGTCGGTGAAGGTCGGCGGCAGCCGGACATCCACGATGGACACGTCGGGCCGGCCGTCGAGCAGCGCCCCCAGCAGGCCGGGCGCGCTGTCCACCGCCGCGATGATCTCGAATCCGTGTGCCTCCAGCAGCCGGACAAGGCCGTCCCTCAGCAGGAAGAGATCTTCGGCAACGACGACGCGCACGGAACCTCCATGACCACCATGGTCGGACCGCCGACCGGACTGCTCACCGCCACGATGCCATCAAAGGTGGCCAGCCGCTTCTCGACCCCGGCCAGGCCCGAGCCGCGGGCCGGGTCGGCACCGCCCACTCCGAAGTCAGTCACCGCGATCCGCAGCAGGCTGTCGGTGTGCGTCACCGCGATCCGTGCCTCCCGCGCGCCGGAGTGCTTGACCGCGTTGGTCAGCACCTCCGCCACCGCGAAGTAGCACGCGGTCTCCACCGGCGCGGGCAGCCGGGCGGGCAGGTCGATGTCCGTCTCGATCCTCATCGGGGTGTCCAGCGCCAGCGCCCGGATCGCATCGCCCAGGCCGCGGTCGGCCAGCACCGGCGGGTGCACGCCGCGGACCAGCTCGCGCAGCTCGGTCAGGGCCCGTGCCGAAGTCTGCCGGGCCTCCACCACCAGGGCCAGGGCCGCGTCCGGGCTGGTCGGGATCAGCCGCTCGATGGCCCGCAGGTTCATCCCCAGGGCGACCAGCCGGGCCTGCGCGCCGTCGTGCAGGTCACGCTCCAGCCGGCGCAGGTCGGCCGCGGCGGTGTCGACCGCCACCGCCCGGCTCTCGGTCAGCCGCTGCACCCGGCGCATCAGGTCAGGCTCCGAGGCCCAGCCCAGCAGCCGGCGCGCCTGCGGGATGGTCCGCGGCGCCAGCCACAGCCCGAACCCGATGAACACCAGGGACTGGGCGATAGCAACGGTGGCCAGCGGCCGGCTGGAGATGGCAACGGCGCCGTCCAGCACGTACTGGTTGGCCGGGCTGCGCAGCGGGCCGCCCCAGCTCGACCATGCGCCGGCGAGCCACAGGCCGAGCGCGCCCAGCGCGACCAGGCCCCCGGTGGCCAGCCCCCCGGCGAGCTCGGGATGGCGCCGGATGAACCAGAACGAGCCGCCGAACACGGCCACGGAGACGATTACGCCGAAGGTGCCCGCGCCGAGGAAGTCCGTAGGGATCAGCAGTTCAGATGCCATGATCACGACCGGGAACAGCAGGAACCCCCACAGCCGCTCCGGCCGCGCGGGGTCGCTCAGCGGCCCGAGCAGCAGCCGGACCACCGGCGCCTGCCGGTCCAGTACCCGCCAGCCCAGCCAGCCGCCGAGTCCCAGCAGGGCGTAGGCCAGCGGCAGGACCAGGTAGTACTGCAGGTTGTACTGGCCCAGCGGCAGGAACAGGTAGTGACCGGGGATGAAGCTCCAGAAGCCGTAGTCCCGCGCGGCTACCAGCCCGGCCAGGCTCAGGAAGACGAGCCCGGGCGGGACCAGCCCGAAGGCCAGCCGCGGCTGCAGGACCAGCAGGGCCGAGACCGCCAGCGGAACGGCGAACACCGCCGGGTAGTGGTCGTAGAGGCCGGGCTGCTCCATGCCGATGATCGTGAGCACGATGGCCAGGAAGCCGGCGCACCATCCGGCTTCGGCCGCCCGGCCGCGCGGCGACTTGGGCGGCCGGGCGAATCCGGTCCGCAGCCACACTGCGAGCGCGCAGACCGCGATCAGGCCGAGCGCTGTGATCAGGTTCCGCGTGTCCATCCCGGCTCCTTGTTGGTCGCCGCCCCCGTAGCGGCTGGATCCAGGCTGCCGC
This sequence comes from Streptosporangiaceae bacterium, assembly GCA_035763085.1. Classification (GTDB taxonomy): domain Bacteria; phylum Actinomycetota; class Actinomycetes; order Streptosporangiales; family Streptosporangiaceae; genus DASUBV01. The sequence goes on from DASUBV010000073.1 coordinate 39,795, forward strand.
ACCGCTGGCGCTGGCGCCATGGGCTGACCTCCACAGCCGGGGTAGGCCTACACCCACCGCCGTCCGGGACCGCGTGACGAGCGGCCGCCCGGACCCCGGAGGCCCGGTCATGCGAGCTCGGGTAATACGAAATCGGAGTAACGCTCAGGCGACCCGGGCACCCTGGCGCCAGACGGCCGCCACCAGCGGGACGCCGGGCCGGTAGGCCAGGTAGGCGTGCGATGGCGCGGCCAGCATGACCACGTCGGCGCGGGCGCCGGGGCTCAGGTGGCCGATGTCGGCGCGGCGCAGCGCCCGGGCGCCGCCCGCGGTCGCGGCCCAAACCGCCTCCTGCGTGGTCATCCGCATCTCCCGGACGGCCAGCGCGATGCACAGCGGCATGCTGGAGGTGAAGCAGGAGCCGGGGTTGCAGTCGGTGGCGATGGCCACCGTGACCCCCGCGGCCAGCAGCCGCCGGGCATCCGGGTAGGGCTGCCGGGTGGAGAACTCGACACCGGGCAGCAGCGTGGCCACCGTGTCCGAGGCGGCCAGCGCGGCCACGTCCGCGTCGTCGGCGTAGGTGCAGTGGTCGGCCGAGGCCGCGCCCGCGGCCACCGCGACCTGGATGCCAGGGCCGGGCCCGAGCTGGTTGGCGTGCATCCGGGGTAGCAGGCCGGCGGCCTGCCCGGCGGCCAGCACCGCCCTGGCCTCGTCGGCGCCGAACGCGCCCCGCTCGCAGAACACGTCCACCCACCGGGCGTGCGGCGCGCAGGCGGCCAGCATCGGCCCGCAGACCAGGTCCACGTAGCGCGCCGGGTCCTCGGCGAACTCCGGGGCGACCACGTGCGCGCCCAGGTAGGTCACCTCGGGGGTGAACTCGGCTGCCACGGCCACGCTGCGGGCCTCGTCAGCGACGGTCAGCCCGTAGCCGGACTTGCACTCGAAGGTGGTCGTGCCCTGGGCCAGCATCTCGGCCGACAGCCGGGCCAGGTTGGCCCGCAGCTGCTCATCCGCGGCCGCCCTGGTGGCGGCCACCGTGGACCGGATGCCGCCCGCTTGGTACGGCTGGCCGGCCATCCGGGCCGCGAACTCGGCGCCGCGCTCGCCGGCGAAGACCAGGTGCGCGTGCGAGTCCACGAAGCCCGGCAGCACGGCCCGGCCGCCCGCGTCGACCAGCTCGTCGGCCGCCGGCGCCGCGGTGGCGGGGCCGGTCCAGGCCACCCGGCCGCGGTCCAGCACCAGCGCCGCGTCGTGCAGTGCCGCAAACCCTGGTGCTGCGAACCCCGGCGCGCCCGGCACCGGTCCGGCACCGGGCGCCGCGACGGGGTCCGGGGGCGCGTTGGTGACCAGCTCGCCGATGTTGGTGATCAGGGTGCTCATGCGCATCTCACTCCGCGAATCCTGCCACCCGGCCGCCGGGCCGGACCGCCGGACGGGCATTGCCAGCTGTCATAAACGGGATCATCATGTGATAAATCCCCTCGGTCATGGGAGCTGGCCAGGGACGAACTGGAGGACGCGATGTCGCAGCCAGGTCGGACCCGCAACACCACCGCCATCTGGGCGGTCGTCACCCTTCTACTGCTCGTCGGGATCGTCGGCACCCTGATCGTCCCGCTGTACGCGCGGGCCACGCCGGCACTCGGCGGCTTCCCGTTCTTCTACTGGTACCAGCTGGTGTGGATCCCGCTGGTGGCGATCCTGGCCACGCTGGCTTACCTGCTGACCCGCAGGGCCACCCGGCCGCGCAGCGGCCAGCAACCCGGCGCAGCCGCTGGCCCGGCAGGGCGGGGGCAGCGCGATGAGCCACGTTAACGCCGTCTCGTTCACGATCCTGATCGTCTTGTTCCTAGTGGTCACGGCCGTCGGCTTCGCCGCGGCCCGGTGGCGGCGCGCCGACAGCATGCTGCACCTGGACCAGTGGGGCCTGGGCGGGCGCGGCTTCGGCACCTTCGTGAGCTGGTTCCTGCTCGGCGGCGACCTGTACACCGCCTACACCTTCATCGCCGTGCCCGCGCTGGTGTTCGGCGTCGGCGCGACCGGCTTCTTTGCCGTGCCGTACACGATCATGGTGTTCCCGATCGTGTTCGTGTTCGCGCCGCGGCTGTGGTCGGTGTGCCGGGTGCACGGCTACGTCACGCCCGCCGACTTCGTCCGCGGCCGGTACGGGTCGCCCGGACTGGCGCTGGCCATCGCGGTCACCGGGATCCTGGCCACGATGCCCTACATCGCGCTGCAGCTGGTCGGCATCCAGGCCGTCCTGACGGTGCTGGGGGTGGGCAGCAACTCCAGCACCTTCCTCAAGGACCTGCCGCTGCTGATCGCCTTCGTGGTGCTGGCGGCCTACACCTACCTGTCCGGGCTGCGGGCGCCCGCGCTGACCGCGTTCATCAAGGACGCCCTGGTATACATCGCGATCATCGTGGCCGTCATCTACATCCCGACGCGGGTGGGCGGCTGGACGCACATCTTCAGCAACGCCGGCGCCCACCTGGCCACGACCAACCCCAAGACCGGCAAGCCGTTCGGGGCGCTGGTCACCCCGCCGGCCGGCGAGTGGGCGTACGCGACGCTGGCCCTGGGCTCGGCGCTGGCGCTGTTCATGTACCCGCACGCGGTGACCGGGGTGCTGGCGACCAAGCGGCGCGACGTGATCCGGCGGAACATGGCCATCCTGCCCGCCTACTCGCTGATCCTCGGGCTGGTCGCGCTGCTGGGCTACATGGCGCTGGCCTCGCCCGGCGTGGTTGCCGGGGTCAAGGCGGCCGACGGCAACTCGCAGCTCGCGGTGCCGCTGCTGTTCGAGCACATGTTCCCGAGCTGGTTCGCCGGGATCGGCTACTCGGCCATCGTCATCGGCGCCCTGGTGCCGGCCGCGATCATGTCGATCGCCGCGGCCAACCTGTTCACCCGCAACATCTACCGGGTGCTCTTCAACCCGCATGCCACCCCGGCGCAGGAGACCAGGGTCGCGCAGCTGTTCTCGCTGATCGTGAAGGCCGGCGCGCTGGTGTTCGTGCTCGCGCTGAGCAAGACGTTCTCGATCAACCTGCAGCTGCTGGGCGGGATCTGGATCCTGCAGACCTTCCCGGCGATCGTGGCCGGCCTGTACACGCGCTGGTTCCACCGCTGGGCGCTGCTGCTGGGCTGGCTGGCGGCCATGGTGTACGGCACCGTTGTCGCCTATCAGCAGCCGGTGGCCGGCGAGCCCGGCTCGCACTTCGGAGCCTCGACCGCGAACGTGCCCGGCCTCGGCCACACCGCCTACATCGCGGTGACCGCGTTCGTGATCAACCTGATCGTCGCCGTCGTGCTGACCTTCGTGTTCCGCGCGCTGAAGCTGGCCGCCGGGACCGACGAGACGCAGCCCGCCCACTACACCGCCGATCCCGAGGACCCGGCGGCACCGGTTGCGGTGCCGACCAGCCAGGCGTCCTGACCCGTAGTGAGCCGGGCCGGGCGGTACGCGACGCGGCCGCCCGGCCCCGGCATGTCCGGGTGCGCCATGCCGGGCGCGGCTAGCGCGCGGCGGGCACCGGAGTCAGCTGAGCCTCATACACCTGGCCAACGAGGTCCACGCCAAAGCTGTGATGCGGGTCCTGCTCGGTCAGCGTGAAGCCGTGCCGCAGGTAGATGACCCGGGCGGCGGCCAGCACGTCGTTGGTCCACAGCCGCATGCGGGTGTAGCCGGCGGCGCGGGCGAACTCCATGCAGGCCCTCACCAGGCGGTCGCCCACCCCGCGGCCGCGCGCGCTGGGGTGCACGAGCAGGATCCGCAGCTGCGCGGTGCGCTCGGCACTGCCGGCGCCGAGCGCCTCCTGGCTGTCTCCGGCGCCGGATTCTGGCCGGGCTTCTCGCCCGGCCGCGACGGTCCCGGCCGCGGGATCCGGCTCGGCTGAGACGCAGAAGACGCAGCCGGCCCGCTGGCCGTCTACCTCGGCGATCCACGCCCCTGACCCGGCGGTGCCGGCCGCGGTGGCGTAGTCGGCCACGATCCGGGCGACGAGCGCCTCGAAGCTGGTGTCCCAGCCGAACTCCCGTGCGTAGACCTCGCCGTGG
>DASUBV010000074.1:0-3155 GCA_035763085.1 Streptosporangiaceae bacterium
ATCGATGGCAGGAGGCAGCCCGGCGTGAGCCCGCTGCCCACGAGGATGGCCGACCGCTGGCAGTCCCGCCCCGAGCCAGGCCCGGGTGAGGCGCAGGTTTACTGGCACATCCTGATGCGAGACCAGCCGCAGGCCCGCGCCCTGGCCGCCGTCGCCCGGCAGCGCCTGGCCGGGTTCAGCGGCCTGCACTTCACCCCGGAGCAGTGGCTGCATCTGAGCGTCCTGCGGCTTGGTCTCGGCTCCGAGTTCTCCTCGGGCGATGTCGACATTATGATCAGCCAGGCTGGTCATCTGCTCCGCCAGATTCCGCCGGTCTCCGTCACGCTCGGCCAGGTGCTGTATCACCCCGAGGCCATCGCCCTCGGTATCCGGCCTGGCGATGGCCTGGACGCCGTGTCCATGGCCATCAGGAAGGCAGCGGCTGACACGCTGGCCCTGCCTGCGGATGTCGTGACCGCGCCGTGGATCCCGCATGTGACGGTGGCTTACAGCACCCAGGACCAGGACGCTGCCCCGGTCATCGCGGCACTCGGCCACGAGCTGCCCGACTGCCCGCTGACGATCGAGACGATCCATCTCATCGCTCAGCGCGGAGCCGAGCGGGACTGGAATTGGCAGCCAGTCGCCAGCGTCAGGCTTGGTGCCTGACGGACGAGCGCGTCGATGGTGTCAGTGACCGGTGCGGCGCCAGCAGCGCGTGGTGGTCCGTGCCGCCCTGCGGCTGCGGGTCGGCATGCACCAGCGCCGCTGTCAGCCGCGGCAGCTGATGCAGCAGCTGATGCTCGGCGCTCACGGCGACCCCGTGTGCCTGCACAGCGGTGGCTTCGGAGTCGACGATGACCTCGCACTCCGCGCGGAGCTGGTGGCCGATCCAGCGCAGCCGGACGTGACCGGTGCCGAGCACGCCCGGCGTAGCCCGCAGGGCCTCCTCAGCCTGATCGACCAGCGCGGGGTCGACGGCATCCATCAGCCGCCGCCAGACCTCGCGCGCGGCCTGCCGCAGCACAGCCAGGATCGCGGCGGTAATGAGCAGCCCGGCCACCGGGTCGGCCCAGGTCCAGCCCAGCGCCGCGCCCCCGGCGCCGAGCAGCACGGCCAGCGAGGTGAAACCGTCGGCGCGGGCATGCAGCCCGTCGGCGACGAGGGCGGCCGAGCCGATGCGCCGGCCGACGCTGATCCGGTACCGGGCCACGATCTCGTTCCCGGCGAACCCGGTGACTGCCGCGGCGGCGACGGCCAGCAGGCTGGTCACCGGGCGCGGATGAGCGAGCCTGGTCACGGCCTGGTAAGCGGCCAGCGCGCAGGACGCGGCGATGACGAGCACGATGATGATGCCGGCGAGGTCCTCGGCCCGCCCGTAGCCGTAGGTATAACGCCGCGTCGGCGGCCGCCGGGCCGTGAGGAAGGCGACGGCCAGCGGGACCGCGGTCAGGGCGTCGGCGGCATTGTGCAGGGTGTCCCCCAGCAGCGCCACCGACCCGGAGACCGCGACGACCGCCGCCTGGACCGCGGCGGTCACGGCCAGGATGAGCAGGGATATCCACAGGGCGCGCATCCCAGCCGCGCTGGCCTTCATGGCCGCATCGACCCGGCCGGCCGACTCATGAGAATGCGGGCGCAGCAGCCGGCCCAGCCGGCCCGGGACCTCGTGCCGGCTCTGGCGCCCGTGCCAGTGCTCGTGCCCGGCCTCGTGCTCGTGCCCGGCCTCGTGCTCGTGCCCGGCCCCGTGTTCATGCCCGGCCCTGGGGCTGTGCGGAGAATGATCATGCAGAGAATGATCATGATAACGGCCGCCGGCCGCCGGCTGCGGAGCGCTCACCTGCCTAGCATGCCTGGTCAGTCAGATTGCAGCATCTCGACAACGACCAGCTAGAGGCAGGTGGGAGACAGTCGCAGCCGCTGCTCCCGGCCCTGCGCCGCCGTCCTGCCCGGTAGCCCGCGGCGGGTGATGACCGCCCGCCCGGCCGGCCGCCAGACTCGGACGGATTGTGCCCTCCGCGACGGTCCGCCGTTCCCCAGCGAGGAGGAAGTGCATGAAGATCGCATCTGGCCCGAGCCGGCTGCCGCTGCTGCTTCCGATCGGTGTCCTGGCCATCGCGCTCGCGGCCGGATGCTCGGACACCAACGGCGGCAGCCCATCGCCGGGCACTTCCTCACCGGGAACGGCCGGCCAGGCGGCCGGCCGCAGCTACAGCCTCCCGGCCAACGTGCAGACACTGAAGGTGAACAACCGGGTCGGCACCGTCCGGGTCACCGCCAGCAGCGGATCATCACAGGTCCGGGTGACCGAGGAGCCCGCCGGCGGGCCCACCGCCAGCCACAAGGTGTCCGGGTCCACGGGGACCCTCACAGCCAGTTGCTCCGGCGTCAGCGACTGCCACATGAACTACCAGGTCAAGATGCCCTCGGACGTCGCCCTCGACGTGAACGGCGCCGTCGGGAAGGTCACCTTGCAGGGTGGGCCCAGCAAGACCGACATCAGCACCGACGCCGGGCAGGTGATAGGCACAAGCCTGGCCCGCGGGTCCTACACGGTGAACACCAAGGCCGGGCAGGTCAGCCTGAAGTTCGCGTCGGCGCCGAGCCAGGTCAAGGTCAGCACCACGGCCGGGGCCATCGGTGTCACCGTGCCGGGCAGCGCCTCCTACCGCGTCAAGGCGTCCTCCGACGTCGGCAGCACTGATGTCAGCGTGCGCAACAATGCTCAGGCGGGGAACAGGATTGACCTGCACGCGACGTTCGGTCATATCTCCCTGAACAAGGGCTAGCAGGCCTGGCCTGCCCCGGCTCGGCAGCCCCACCCGTCGCTCCCGTATCCAGCGTCCCGGGCCCTGGCCTTCAGCTCACCTCCAGCTAATCCCGGTTTACTGGCCCCCGCCGAATGGGGCGAACGGGCTCAAGCGGAGGCTGGCTGGATGGCACGGGAGTGGACGCGGCGGCAGGTTCTGGGTCAGGCGGGCCTGGCGGCGGGCCTGGCCGGCCTCGGCCTGGCCGCGTGCGCCGACCCGGCTGCCCTGGTGGACCCGGCTGCCCCGCAGGCCGACGACAGCCGCGCCGACGGGGTGGAGCGCTTCGTCTCGCGTCCGGACCTGACCCCGCCGGTGACGACCGTGACCCGGCGTGGCCTCGGTCACGATTCCCGGCTCACCTTCCTG
>DASUBV010000075.1:0-9179 GCA_035763085.1 Streptosporangiaceae bacterium
GCCCGGCCGCGCCCGGGCCGCGGTCACGGCCCGGGTGCGGCTCCCTCCCTCGGGCTCGCGCCTGTTCAGGCGCGCGCGAAGGACGCCTGCTCGGCGATGTCGGCCCTCGACCGGTCGGGCAGCAGCGCGACCGCCACCAGGGTGACCACCGCGGTCAGGATCACGTAGATCGAGATCGCCTGCCAGCCGAAGTCGTGCAGCAGCCAGGTGGCGATCAGCGGCGCCGGGCCGCCCGCCACCACCGAGGCGAGCTGATAGCCGAGCCCCGAGCCGCCGAAGCGCAGCTTGGTCGGGAAGTTCTCGGCGATGAGCGCCGCCTGCGGTCCGTACTGCATCGAGTGGGCAATCTGGACGACCGCGACGGTCACCACGATCGTGACCGCCACGCCGGTATTGACCAGGGCGAAGTAGGGAAAGGCGACGACGGCCATGGCCACCGCCCCCGCTGCGTAGACCCGCCTGCGCCCGACCCGGTCGCTGAGGTTGCCGAAGAACGGGATCGCGATGAGCTCGATCGCCCCGGCCGCCGACACCGCCAGCAGCGCCAGGCCCTGCGTCTTGCCCAGGTCCTTGTTGATGTAAGTCAGCGCGAACGAGGTCAGGATGTAGAACGGGGCCTGCTCCGACAGCCGGACCAGCGCGCTGAGGATGATCTCCCGCGGATGCCGCCGGATGACATCGAGCACCGGGACCTTCGCCACCTGTCCCCGCTCCACGACCTGGGCGAACATCGGCGACTCCAGCACCCGCAGCCGGACCCACAGCCCGATGGCGACCAGGACCAGGCTGGCCAGGAACGGGATCCGCCACGCCCAGCTGGCGAACGCGTCCGGCGCGGCCAGGGCGATGGCGGTCATGGCGCCGGTGCCCAGCAGCAGGCCGACCGGCACGCCGATCTGCGGCCAGCTGGCCATCAGGCCGCGCCGCCGCTGGTCGCCCCACTCCATCGACAGCAGCACCGACCCGCTCCACTCCCCGCCCACGGCGATGCCCTGCAGCAGCCGCAGGACGACCAGCAGGATGGGGGCGGCGACGCCGATGGCCGTCGTGCCGGGCAGCACGCCGACCAGCGCGCTCGCGGCACCCATCATCAGCAGCGTGACGATCAGCATCGCCTTGCGGCCGAGCCGGTCACCCCAGTGGCCGAAGATTGCCGCCCCGACCGGCCGGGCCGCGAACCCCACCGCATAGGTAGCGAACGACTCCAGGGTGCCGGAGTAGGTGCTCGAGTCGGGGAAGAAGACGTGCGGGAAAACGATCGCCGCCGCGGTGCCATAGAGAAAGAAGTCGTACCACTCGATCGAGGTCCCCACGATGCTCGCCAGAACAGCCTTGCGCACCTGCGCTTTCTGCTCCGGGGCAGCCAGGGACTGGGCGCGCCGCGCCTCATCCGGGTCTAGCACCATCGGTCTTTCCTCCTGACCTCCTCCCCGCTCCCGCGCGGTATGAGGTTGAGTACCCGATAGATCCTTTTTGAATCGAAACGAGAAAAATCGGCCAGCCGGGGACCCGGCATGCCGCTCGCAGCTCACCGGAACGGCCAGGTCAGCGGCGTATCCGGGCCGCTGAGCCAGCGGACCGCGTTCATGATCATGTCAGGGTTTAGGGCCTGATTCCCGCTTCTGGGTGCGGCGGGTTAACAAGTCAGCCGATACTGAGGCAGTGATCGGCGCTGAGTTCGGGGATCGGCTGGCCGACGCCCAGGGCGGCGACGAGGCTGCATTCGTCTGCCTGTTCCGGGATCTGCAGCCCGCGCTCCTGCGCTACCTGCGGCTGATCGCGCCTGACAGCACAGAAGACGTCGCCGGCGAGACCTGGCTGCAGGTGGTCGCCAGCCTGCCTCGGTTCGAGGGCGGCGAGGAGTCCTTCCGGGCCTGGGTGTTCACCATCGCCCGGCACCGTGCCATCGACTGGGGCCGGTCCCAGGCGCGGCGGCGCACCGTGCCGCTGCCCGAAGGTGACACCGGACTGCAGCCCACCACCCCGGACGCCGCCGACCTCGCCATCGAGCGGATCTCCGCGCAGGCGGTCATGGCTCTGCTCACGACGCTCCCGCCGGATCAGGCCGAGATCATCGTGCTGCGCGTGGTGGCCGGCCTGGCCAATACCGATGTCGCCGCCATCGTCGGCAAGAGCCCCGGCGCGGTGCGGGTCGCGGCGCATCGCGGGCTCCGGCGACTGGCGGCGATGGTGGACCGGGAGGGTGTAACGCTATGAGCGCTCCCGACGCTGTCCCTGACGAGATGCCGGAGTTCTCTCTCTCGGGCCGGGACGGTCCGGAACTGGACGAGCAGCTTCTCGACGCCATCCTGACCAGGCAACAGCTTTCCCCCGAAGCGCCAGGACAGGCAATCGTGGTGGCCGAGATGCTATCCAGCCTGGCCGACCCGGTGTACTCCGGTCATCTAGCCGGGGAGGAGGCGGCGCGGTCGGCGTTTGCCCGTGCCGTCTCCCCGGCTCTCGGCCGTCGCGGCCGTCATGCTGCCCGCCGGCCGGCCCGGCCAGCCCCGGCACGGCGGACCAGGCGGGTGTCTGTCAGGCTCGCCGCCGCCTGCGCAGTCGCCGCCGCCGGACTGAGCGGGACGGTCGCGGCCTACGCAGGCGCGCTGCCGGCCCCGGTTCAGGACCTGGCCCACTTCACCATCGGCGCGCCGTCACCGCCGCCGCCCGGCCCACATGACCGGCCCCGGCCGGGTCCGGGTCAGCCCGGCGGCACGCCCGGTACTGCGCCGGCCAGTCACCCGGCAATGCCGGGCAAGGGCACGACGGGCGAGGCCAGGGGCAACAGCAGGAGCAACGGCGCGCACAAGGCCGAGAGCGCCAGGGGCAGGGCCGGGTCCGCAGGCAAGGGCAAGGGCAAGGGCAAGGGTCACAGTAAGTTACCGCCCGGCGCGGCCAGGGGCGACGCCGAGGAGAACGCCGGCGCCAGCAACAAGCCGCAGGCCACGAAATCAGCCGGCGGCCCCGGGCCCGGCGCGAAGAATGCGCACGGCAAGACCGCTGGTTAACGCCAGCTGGACAGCTCAGGCGGCGGCCGGCGCATACCGTCGGCGGCGGCCGGGGCGTTGTGCTGCGTTCACCTGCCCGCCATTCTGATAGGCGACGCTTTATTGGCAATCTGCTTAGTCACTCCCAGTATCGGAGGGTGCCGTGCGCAAACCCCGAGCTCGCCTGACCGCTGCCATTACCGCCGCCGCTACCGCGGCGCTGACCGCCACTGGCATCGGGGTGCTGGCCGTGCCCGCGCAGGCCGCCTCCTCCGGGGTGGTCATCAATGAGGTGTACGGCGGCGGCGGCAATAGCGGCGCCACGTACAAGAACGACTTCATTGAGCTCGGCAACCGGGCAGCGGCCGCGAAGGCTGTCGACGGCTGGTCCGTGCAGTACATCTCCGCGGGCGCGACCGGCAGCTGGCAGGTGACGGCCTTGTCCGGGTCGGTCGGCGCCGGCGGCCTGTACCTGATCGGCGAGGCAGCGGGGACGGGCGGGACGACCGACCTGCCCGCCACGCAGGCCAGCGGCTCGATCGCCATGTCGGCGACGGCGGGCACGGTCGCCCTGGTGGCTAACAGCACCGCGCTGACCTGCAAGACAGCCGCTGACTGCGCGGCCGATCCCGATGTCGTGGACCTGGTCGGCTACGGCACCGCCGTGATCAACGAGGGCAGCGCGGACGCTCCGGCACCCAGCAACACCACATCCGACCAGCGGACCGCAGCCGCGGACAGCGACCAGAACGGGACCGACTTCGCCACCGGGGCACCGACTCCCGGTGCCGACAACAGCGGCAGCCCGGGCGGTGGCGGCGGCACGCCGGGCCCGCTGCAGGTTCACGACATCCAGGGCAGCAGCTGGCTGTCGCCGCAGGCCGGCAGCACCGTGACCAACGTGCCCGGCGTGGTCACCGGCATCCGCTCGGCGGGCTCCGGCAAGGGATACTGGATCCAGGACACCACCCCGGACAACGACCCGGCTACCAGCGAGGGCATCTTCGTCTTCACCGGGAGCGCCCCGACGGTCAGCCCCGGCGACGACGTCCTGGTCTCCGGCAAGGTCCAGGATTTCTATCCGCTGTCCAGCGGCGACACCGTCGCCACGACCTCCAACCTGTCGGTCACCGAGATCGACCAGACCGGCGTGATCACCCAGTCGGCTGGCAACCCGCTGCCGGCTCCCGTCGTCCTGGCCCCTGACACGGTCCCCGGCACCTACGCGCCCGACCTGGGCGGGACAAACATCGAGTCCACCAGGATCCAGCCGGACCGGTCGGCCCTGGACTTCTATGAGTCGGTCGAGGGCATGCGCGTGGCGGTCGACAACGCCCGCGTCGTCGGGCCGTCAGACTCCTTCGCCGAGCAGTACATCACCACCAAGCCCGACCAGGACCGCAGCTACCGCGGCGGCACCCTGCTGACGGCCGAGAACGCGACCCCGTCCGGCCGTCTTGAGGTGGTGGCGGCCAACGGCAGCAACCCCAGGGTTAATGTCGGGGATGTATTCACCGGCGCGACGACCGGCCCCCTGGACTACTCCCGGTTCGGCGGGTACCTCATCGCCGCGACCACGCTGGGCACCGTGCAGCGCAACAATCTCGCCCCGGTGGTCGCCGCCGGCCCGGCCAGCAGGCAGCTGTCCATCGCGACCTACAACGTCGAGAATCTCGCGCCATCCGACCCGGCCAGCAAGTTCCAGGCGCTGGCCAACGGCATCGTCACCAACCTGGCCAGCCCGGACATCATCGCGCTGGAGGAAGTGCAGGACAACGACGGCGCCACGGACGACGGCGTGGTGGCCGCCGACCAGACCATCGCCAGGCTGACCGCCGCCATCACCGCGGCGGGCGGCCCGAGCTATGACTCACGCGAGATAGACCCGGTCAACGACACCGACGGCGGTCAGCCCGGCGGCAACATCCGGGTCGCCTTCCTGTTCAACCCGGCGCAGGTGTCGTTCACCGACGCCGGCAGCCCGGGCGTGAACCGGTCCACCACCGGCACCCAGCTGACCATCCAGAAGGATGAGCCGGCCCTGACCCTGTCCCCCGGCCGCATCGACCCGACCAACCCGGTCTGGACGGCTAGCCGCAAGCCGCTGGTGGGTGAGTTCTCCTTCCGCGGCAAGGACGTGTTCGTCATCGCCAACCACTTCGACTCGAAGCTGGGCGACCAGAACGCCGACGGCCGCTTCCAGTTCCCGGCGCAGTCCTCGGCGGTCCAGCGGGCCGGCCAGGCGCTGGTCGAGCACGACTTCATCAACCAGATCCTGGCCATCGATAAGAAGGCGGATGTCGTGGTCGTCGGCGACCTGAACGACTACCAGTTCAGCCCGGCTCTGTCGGTGCTGAGGACCGGCACGGCGGACGGCTCGGGGACGCCGACCCTGACCGACCTGATCACCACGCTGCCGGCCAGCCAGCAGTACACCTACGATTTCGACGGCATCAGCGAGGTGCTCGACCACATCCTGGTGACCAGGCACATCAGCACCTATACCTACCAGGTTGTGCACGTGAACTCGGAGTACGCCAGCCAGGTCAGCGACCACGACCCGCAGGTGGTGGACGTCACGCCCTGACCGGCGCGCTGATCCGGCCGGCCGGCCGTGCGGGCCGGCCGGATCAGGCGAGCCCGGGCCCTGGCGGCCGGACGAGCCCGGTCAGCGGCCGATGTGGGTGTTGGTAATCGAGGTGAACTGGCAGATCAGGGCGGCTGTGAGGAAGACGAGCCCGAGGGCGATCTCGTTGAACCGGCGCAGCTCCCGGCCACTCGCGGCGAAGACGAACATGATCAGCGCCACGAGGGTCAGGATGAGGGCAAGGGCGTCCATTCCGGCTCCTAGGATTCAGCCCCAGAGGTCTGGGCGATAGCGTTCGGTCGTCTCGAGCTCGTCGAGGTAGGCCGCAGCCTGCGCGGGCGGCAGCGACCCGTGCTCGGCGGCCACGTCGGTGAAGGCGGCTCGGATGGCGGCGCGCATCGGCTGCGAGCCGCACACGTAGACATAGCCGCCGGCCGCCAGCAGGCGCCAGACCAGCGCGCCCTGCTCGCGAATCCGGTCCTGGACGTAGCAGCCCGGCTGTGCGCGTGACTCTGCGATGTGGACGTGGTTGAGCACGCCCTCGGCGGCCAGCTGCCCGACCTCGTCCCGGTAGATGTAGTCCAGGCTGCTCGACCTGATGCCGTTGAACAGCGCCGCCTCGGCCAGCGACTGGCCCGCCCGCCGGATGGCCAGGCGCTCCCACAGGAACGCCCGCATCGGGGCGAAGCCGGTCCCGGCCGAGACGAAGATCATCGGCTTCGTCACGTCGTCCTGCAGGTGGAACCCGTCGGCGCTGTTCAGGAAGATGCTCAGGCGGTCGCCCTCGCGCAGCGCGTGGACATACCGCGAGCACATCCCGGCGAACTCGGTGCCCGGCTGGCCTGGTACGGGAGCGGCGGCCAGGCCCACCGTCAGGTGGGCGACGCCGTCGCCGTGAATGCGCGGGCTGGAGCTGGTCGAGTAGTAGCGCGGCCGGAGCTGCTGCGCGACCTGCAGGAACTCAAAGATATTCAGGTCACAGGACGGGAAGTCATCCAGCAGCGCGACGACGTCATAGCCGCCGCCGTCGATTGCCGCCCGCAGCGGCGAGGCGGGCCCGGCCGGGTCGTCCAGCACAGCCCGGATCTCGGCCAGCCGGGACCGCTCGCCCGGGTCCGCTGCCTTGCTCATCAGCAGCTCGGCCAGCGGCACCGTGGGCCTGCCGGTGATGTCGATGAGGCTGGTGAGCACATTGCGGACCTGGAGCACGACCCCCTTGGGGACGGCGCTGACGTTCATCGTCTCCGGCACCATGAGCAGCCCGTCCGGCGCCGCGCCAAGACGGCGCACCAATTGCTCGACCCGCTGCTCGTCGTTCCTCGGGCAGATGCCGAGGTGGTCTCCGGCCTTGTATGGCACGCCGGGCGGCAGGCTGAGCTCCAGGTGCCTGGTCCGCTTCGGCGACTCGGGTGCCTGCAGCTCCCGGCAGGCCACCGCCCGCGCCTCGACGGTGTCCAGGCCGGCCGCGTTGGTCATGATGGCAGGCGCCAGCATCGCCCGGGACAGGCTGGCCGCCGAGTCGCCCCGGCGGCGCGGCCCCGGCGTCATCAGGCGCATGACCGATGACACCCCCGACGCCCGGCCGCCCCGCGGCAGCGCCCCGCCCGGGGCAGACAGCGACCTGCGCATGGCGACAATCGAGTCTCCGCTGGTGAGCGCGCCGGCCGTCGCCTGGTCGGCGGCCGCTCGGGCCGCGGCCGCAGCCGTCGTCCTGGCGCCGGACAGCTCCAGCAGGACCGGCCAGATCCGGCCGTTCCACTCCGCGTGCAGCCGCTCCCACGCCGGCGATCCCACGTCGCCGTAGCCCAGGTCGGCGAGTGGCTCGGCGCCCAGCTCGGCCAGCCTCTTGTGCACATAGCGGGGGAAGGCGAGGAACGCGTTCCACTGGCTGTTGCCCAGGCCCCACACCAGGTACCGGCAGTTCTGCCAGCCCGCCTCGCCCGGCCCGGTGCGCTCCAGCCAGGCCCGGAACGCGGCCGCGTTTGACGGCGGGTTGGAGGTGTAGGTCGAGGTCATCACGACCAGCAGCCAGGGCCGCGTCCGCGGCGGCGCGGCGGCCAGCTCGTTGAGTGTGATGACGTCGGCGGTGTAGCCGTGGAAGTGGCTGCGCTCGGCGAAGCGCTCGGCCAGTTCCTTGTTCGCGCCGAAGTTGCTCCCGTAGGCAATCACGAGATGGCCGAAGTCGCTCGTTTCGGGAATCTCTGTCGGGTCGCCCCAGTCGTTCCCGGCCGGCCGCGCGGTGGCGGCAGCCGGGGCCGGCGGCGCGGCCGGGTAGCCCGGCACCGCGGCCGGCTGGCGATCGCGCAGCTCGGCCAGCCCGGGCGGCCGCCGGGCGGGATCACGGGGCACCCGGATGACCGGGACGGCGGCCGGCTTGGTGGTGACGATGGTGTTCTTGCGCACCGTGGAGCCGGGCGCGGGCCGCAGCCGGTAGTACCGGTAGATCTCGAACAGCACGACGCGCAGCATCATGAACGTGACCTCTTGGGCCATGCACTGCCGCCGGCCGACCGAGAACGGGATGAAGGCGTGCCGCGGCCGGTCGACGACCTTGTCCATCGCGAACTGCTCGGGGTCAAACCGGTCGGCGTCGGGTCCCCAGTAGCGCGGGTCGCGCTGCGCGGCGAGCGTGCCGACCAGGATGATGTCGTTCTTGCGGATCCGGTACCGCCCGAGCATCCCGTCCTTGAGGCTGCGCCGGATGGTGACCGGCTGCGGGGGGTAGATCCGCAGCGTTTCCTTGATCACCTGGGTCGTGTAGGTCAGCTTGAGCAGGTCGTCGTACTGCAGGTCGTAGTCCGGGTCGCCGCCGGTGATCCCGTCGATCTCGGCGATCAGCCTGGCCTCGACGTCCGGGTGCGTGCCCAGCACGTGGGCCAGCCATGCGCCGGTGATCGACGGCCCGTTGAAGCCGTTCGACAGGTGCATGAGGATCTGGTCGCGCATGGTGTCGGTGTCGAGGAACTGGCCGGTCTCCGGGTCCGCCGTGGTGCACAGGCGGCTGAGCAGGTCGGTCTGCTGGCCGAGCGGGCCGGTGTGCGAGCGGGCGCGGACCAGCGCGTCGGCCGTCCGGACCAGCTCGGCGTTGTGCTCGCGATAGCGCTTCACCCTGGCGCGCCGCGCGGGCGAGGCGAACAGGGTGAAGTCGGGACGCGGCTCGGCGACCCGCGCGATGCTCTCCTTGGTGCTCTCCGGGACGGCGACGGCGAACGGGTGCGGGTCGCCGGTGCCGTCGAGCAGGCCGAAGTTGTAGTTGCAGGCGCCGCGCCCGGAGACTTCCAGGGTGTAGCGCTCCATCCAGGTGCGGGCGTCGACGGCCTCGTCGTCGGGCAGCTGCGCCCAGGCGGCGACGAGCTTGCGCGCCTGCTCCTTCATCCGCTCCAGCTGCGTGCGCTGGTGCTGCGGCGAGTACCAGGGCAGCATCACGCGCCGGATCATCTCGGTGCTCTCGCTGTCGCCGATCACCGAGATGCCCGCGCCGCGGGAGTTGCTCAGCTGGCGGAAGAAGTTGATCTCCTCGACGCGCTTGCCGAACTGCTCCTCGTTGCCCGCCACCTCGTCGAGCAGCTCGGGGTCAGACACGACCACCAGGCGCCATTTCTTGG
>DASUBV010000076.1:0-4062 GCA_035763085.1 Streptosporangiaceae bacterium
GGCGAGAGCGCGGCCGACGTCTACGCCGCGCTCGCCCCGCGCATCCTGCTGGCGCAGGTCAAGGACGCCCGCCGCGCGCCGGAGCGCCCGGACGGCTGGCAGCTGGTGCTGCTGGGCCACGGCGAGGTACCGGTGCGGGAGATGCTCGCGCTGCTGGCCAGCGGCGGATACCAGAACTGGGTCTCCGTCGAGTGGGAGAAGCGCTGGCACCCGGAGATCGAGGAGCCGCAGGTCGCGCTCCCCCAGCACCTGGCCGTCCTGCGGTCCTGGCAGGACGGCGGCCACCCCGAGGCAGCCCGGCAGGAGGAATCGTGACCGACAGCGGCACACCTGGCAGCGCAGCGGCAGTGAGCGGAGCAGACGGCGCGGGCCCGGGCGGCAGCCGGAAGTTCGGGATCGGCATCGTCGGCGCGGGCGTGATCAGCGCGACCCACGCCGAGGCCATCGCGGCGCTGCCGAACGCCCGCATCACCGCCGTCACCGATGTCGAGCCCGGCCGGGCGCAGGCGTTCGCCGCTGAGCATGACGCGGCGCCCGAGGCCGACCTGGCTGCCCTGCTGGCCCGCGACGACGTCGATGTCGTCTCGGTCTGCGTGCCCAGCGGGCGGCACGCGGAGATCGGCGTCCAGGCCGCCGCGGCCGGCAAGCACCTGATCGTCGAGAAGCCCGTCGACGTCACCCTGGCCGCCGCCGACCAGCTCATCACCGCGGCCGACGCCGCCGGGGTGGCGCTGACCGTCATCTCCCAGCACCGCTTCGACCCGGGCCTGATCCGGCTGCGCGAGCTGGCCGGCTCCGGCGGCCTCGGCCGCCTGCTGCTGGGCGAGGCCAGCACCAAGTGGTTCCGCAGCCAGGGCTACTACGACAGCGCGGCATGGCGCGGGACCTGGGCGATGGACGGCGGGTCGCTACTCAACCAGGGCATCCATTACGTCGACATGCTGACCTGGATCATGGGCCCGGTCGCGGAGGTCAGCGCGGTCTATGCCACCGGGAACCACCAGATCGAGGTTGAGGACACCGCGCTGGCCGTTGTCCGGTTCGCCTCCGGCGCGGTCGGCACCATCACCTCCAGCACCGTCGTGTTCCCCGGCTTCGCCCAGCGCCTGGAGATCAGCGGCACCAACGGCACCGCCATCATCGAGGACGGCGAGATCGCCCACCTGGGCCTGCGCGAGGAATCGCCCGGCCCGGGCCTGCGCGGCAGCCGCGAGCAGCTCGGGGCCACCCTGCCCGGCGCGGCGGTCAGTGCCGCCGCCATCGGCGTGGCCAGTCACGCCGCCCAGATCGCGGACCTGCTGGGCGCCGTCGAGCAGAGCCGCCCGCCTGCCGTGACCGGCGCCGACGGGCGCGCCGCGCTGGAGATCATCTGCGCCGTCTACGAGTCAGCCCGGACCGGCCATCCCGTCACGATCGCCGCCCGGCCCGCCGCGGCGCCGACCCGGTAAGGCCCGCCGTGACCTTCACACTCAGCGGCTTCGCCGACGAGATCTCGCCCGACCCGGCCGAGCAGCTGGCCACCCTGGCCGCCGAGTCCATCACCCACCTGGAACTGCGCAGCGCCTGGTCGGTCAGCGTCGCCGACCTTGACGACAGGCAGGTCGCGCGGCTGCGCACCGCCTTCAGCCAGGCCGGCGTGACTGTCTCCGCGATCGGATCGCCGATCGGGAAGACTGACATCGCCGGCCCGGTCGGCCCGGAGCTCGAGCGGCTGCGCCGGATCGCCGGCGTGGCCGCGGCGCTCGGCACCACGCTGGTGCGGGTCTTCTCGTTCTTCCTCCCCCCGGCCGACCCGCCCGAGCGCTACCGCGATGAGGTTATCGACCGGATGGGCGCGCTGGCCGCCGTCGCCGCCGAGCACGGCGTCGTGCTGGCTCACGAGAACGAGAAGAACATCTTCGGCGACATCCCGCAGCGCTGCGCCGACATCATCGAGTCGGTCGCATCGCCGGCCCTGCGCGCCACCTTCGACGCCGCCAACTTCGTCCAGTGCGGCGTCGCCCCGCACACCGAGGCCTATCCCCTGCTCCGGCCGCACCTGGTCTACCTCCAGGTCAAGGACGCGATCGCAGCCACCGGCGCGGTCGTCCCGGCCGGCCAGGGCGACGGCCAGGTCCGCGACACCCTGGCTGCCCTGCACGCTTCCGGCTTCTCCGGCTTTGCCTCGCTCGAGCCGCACCTGGCCGCCGCCGGCCGCTTCGGCGGCTTCTCCGGCCCGGCACTGTTCGGCACCGCCGCCACCGCCCTGCGCCAGCTCCTCACCGGGCTGGGCATCTCCTGGGACTAGCTGACGTCCTGCTGAGAGCGCCCGGGATCAGCCTGCGCCCGTGGCCGGATGCCACGCCGCGGCGGCAGCGCGCCGGCCCGCCGCCCGCCCGCCGTCTGCAGCCCGCCCGCCGTCGTTAGCCGCCCGCCCGCCGTCAGGCGCCGCTGGCCGTCAGGGCGGCAATGGCACGCCCGGCCGCCTGCCGGACTCGCGGAACGTCATCGTCCTGCAGCCCGGCCATGGCGCTGAGGGCGTCGTCCACCCGGTGGCGCGCGACCACCCTGGCGGCCATCTCGCGTACCCGCCAGGCGTCATCGGCGGTGGCGCCGATGATCGCGGCGGCAGCCCGGTCGTCCCAGGCGTGCAGCAGTCCGCGGGCGGCCCAGACCCGGGGCCAGTAGCCGTCCCGGCCGCCTTCCCCGCCGGCCAGCACGTAGCGGGCCGGCTCCCCGCCCAGCGCCAGGATCAGGCCGTCATCGGCGTCGCGGCCTTCGAGCAGGTCGATGCATCCGGCCACCAGGGCCGGAGTCCCCCGGCTCCGGCACTCACCCTGGATGCGCTCGCGCGGTGTCATCGGCTCGCTGTCCGTCATGGGCTATCTGCCTCGCGGTCTCGCGGATCTCCTGCCCTGCCCCAGCGCGCCGTCTGATGGACCCGGCGCCCTCCCCTCATATTCCCCGCGGCCAGCCGCGGATGCCACGGCCCGCAGCAATCAGGATCTGGCGGCGTCACGATAGTAGGAGCCTGTCCGGCGCGGGGCCGGCCGGGACGGCGGCCCGGCCGGGAAGATGACCAGAGCTGACAGTTTGAAACCGCTGACGCCGCAGGAGCGAATGGTGAGACGGGTACCGGGGCGCGAGATTGCGGTAGGCGGGCGCTCTGTGTATGCGGAAGAGCGGGGCGAGGGCGACGGCTGGGTTGTCTTCGAGGCCGGGCAGGGCCTGGGCCGGACCTGCTGGGACCCGGTGATCCCGCTGCTGGCCGGCCGGGCCCGGCTGCTGGCCTACGACCGTGCCGGGTTCGGCCGCAGCGGCGCGACCACCCAGCAGCTGAGCATCGGTGACATGGCCGCCGACCTGGTCGCGCTGATCGGCGCGGTGGTGCCGCGGCCAGCCCCGCTGATCCTGGTCGCGCACAGCATGGGCGGGCTGGTCGCGCGCCGGGCAGCGGAGCAGCTCGGGCCCCGGCTGCGGGGCCTGCTGCTGCTCGACCCGGCCCAGGAGAGCGCGCCTGCCTACGACAGCTTCGGCCAGGTCGCCCGGAGGATCGACCGCGCGCTGGGCGTGGCCGAGGTGCTGGTCCGGGCCCGGCCGCTGGCCCGGCTGGTCAGCGGGAGCGTCCGGCGCGTGTACCCGGCCGACACCTACGCGGCGATGCTCGCCGAGAACGTCGTCCCCGCCGGGGTCGCGCAGACGAGAAAGGAGATCCGGGCCGTCGCCGCGGCCATCCCCCAGTTCCGCGCCGAGCCGCCCGCCCTGCCGGCATGCCCGGTCATCGTGCTGTCGGCAGGCCGCCCCCGGAAGGGCCGGGAACGGCAGCACGCCGACATCGCCGCACATCAGCGGCAGTGGGCCGAGGCGCTCCCGGACGGGCGGTTCGAGGAGGCAGACTCCGGCCACTTCATCCAGGCCGAGCAGCCCGGCATCGTCGCGGAGCGGGCCGGGCAGCTCATCGACCGGGCGCGGCGGGCCGGCCGGTAGCCGCGCATAATTCCGCGCGCAAGGACCGGGTCAGCGAGGGAGCGGACTCATGAACGTCGCTGGCAGGTGCCTGGGCCAGTCAGCCCGGCGCGGTCA
>DASUBV010000077.1:0-10315 GCA_035763085.1 Streptosporangiaceae bacterium
GTGCGGACGGCCTCATACGATGGCGGATCCCCGCTCAGCCGGTTCTGCCGGTCCGGATCTCCCTTGTCGTCATCGGGGCCGTGGTGCTCGATGAGAATCGCCTGCCGCCAGCCCGCCGGATTCCGGCCGTGCCACAGCCGCGCCAGGCTGTGGCCGTCGACCCGCGCGGGCACGGGGAGCCCGGCCAGCCGCTCGAACGTGGGAGCGAGGTCGATGTTGGACGCTAGCTGGCTGATAACCCGCCCGGCGGGCACGCCGGGACCGGTGACGACCAGCGGCACGTGGATATCGGTGTCGAAGGCCGTCTGCTTGCCCGGCATGAGCCGGTACTCGCCCATGTGATAGCCGTTGTCGGAGCTGAAGATGAAGTACGTGTCGCGGGCCGCCCCGGTTGCCCGCAGGACCGCTTCGAGATGCGCGACCATGTCATCGACCGACAGGACATCCTCGACCCGCTTGCGGAATGCGCGGGTAATCCGCCGCTGCCGGTGCGGGGTCAGGGCCCGCTGGCCCTTCAGCCACGAGGGCGGGTTCTTCGGCACCCGGTCGAAGGCGGCGGTCTTGGGGTAGGCATCGGTGCTCGCCGCGTTCGCGTAGCGCGGTGCCGGGGTATAGGGCGCGTGCGGCGCGAACGTGGCGACCTCGAGCATGAACGGCTTGCCCGATGAATGAGCCGTCCTGATGAACGAGCTGGCTTTCGCGGAGAGCACGTCGGTCAGGTAGTTCTGCGGGCTGTCGCCGTAATGCTGCGTCCGGCCGTTCTCGTTCATGTTGTAGTTGAACTCGGGGTAGCCATCACCCGCGACATCCCACTCATTCCAGCCCGGCTGCACCCCGTCGAAGGGCCAGTAGTCGTTCAGGTACTTTCCCATCATGGCGGTCCGGTAGCCGGACTTCCGCAGGGCGACCGCGAATGACTTCTGGGGGTCTCCGTTCCTGTTGTACGCCTTGTAGCCGCCGTCGCTGAGCGTGTTGGTAAAGACGCCATTGTCATGCGGGTACTCACCGGTGAAGATGGCCGCGCGGGACGGGCAGCACAGCGAGTCGACCACGTAATAGTGGGACATCGTCGATCCGGCCCGTTCCAGGGCCTGGACGTGCGGCATGTAGCTGACGAGATTCTCGGCCAGGTCGTCGGTGAGGACGAAGACGAAGTTTGGCCGGTGGCCGTGGTCAGGCCCGGCACCGGGATGATCACCGATCGACAGCGGCACGCACCCGGCAATGGCCAGGATGAGCACCACGGCGCTGACGAGCGCGGGACCACACCTTTTTGTCACGAACTCCTGCTCCGGTACTCCAGCCGAAATTGCCGTGCCACCGCCGGGCGAGCCCACAACACCCGGGGGCATCTGAACGATGCCAGCCACCGAAATTTACGACATACGCCGTTGTGCTCCGTGCACAGGGTCGCGGCAAGACCTGGTGCCGGGCTGACAGTCCTGGTCAGGCCCGTGCGGTGGCGCGGGCCGGGCCGGCCGGCCCCGCGGCGGTCAGCTGGCGCTCAGGCGACCCGGCCCAGGCCAGGCGGGACGGGCTGCTGGGCCCAGATGGTCTTGCCGGCCGCGGTGTACCGGGTGCCCCACCGGCCGGCCAGCCGCGCCACGAGCATCAGGCCGCGCCCGCCCTCGTCGTAGCGGTCCGCCCGGCGGTGCCGCGGCGCCGTCACGCTCGCATCCGAGACCTCACAGCTCAGCGTGGTGTCCAGGATCATCCGCAGCTGGATGGGCGCCTCACCGTGCCGGATGGCGTTGGTCACCAGCTCGCTCACCAGCAGCTCCGTCGTGAACATGAGCTCCTCCAGCCCCCACGCCGCCAGCTGGCGGGCGGCCCGGGCGCGGGCCTGCGCGACGATGGCCGGGTCCGCGGGCAGGTCCCACGAGGTGACCCGGTCGGGCGGCAGCGCGGCCGTCCGGGCGACCAGCAGGGCCGCGTCGTCGTCTCCGGCCCGGCCCGGCACGAGCTCGCTGACCAGGCCGTCGCATACGGCCTGGAGGTAGGACGGGTCCGCGGGCTGGCCGTCCACCGTGGCGAGCACCTTGCCCATGGCTGCCAGGCCGTCGTCTATCTCCCGCTCGCGGGACTCCACCAGGCCGTCGGTGAACAGGACCAGGATGCTGTTCTCGGGCAGCTCGATCTGCCGCTCCTCGAACGGGAACCCGCCGACGCCGAGCGGCGGGCCGGCCGGCAGCTCGGCGAACTCCGGCTCGCAGCCCGGCGTCATGATGGCCGGCGGCGGGTGACCGGCGCGGGCCATCGTCGCGCACCGGGTGATCGGGTCGTACACCGCGAACACGCAGGTCGCGTTGAGGTCGCTGGTCTCAGAGTGCTCCTCGGCGATCCGGGACACCACGTCATCGAGCCGGGTCAGCAGCTCTTCGGGCTCCAGGTCAAGGTCGGCCAGGGTGCGCACGGCCGTCCGCAGCCGTCCCATGGTCGCGGCCGCGTGAATGCCGTGCCCCGCGACGTCCCCGGCCACCAGGCCGACCCGGCTCCCGGACAGGGCGATCACGTCCAGCCAGTCCCCGCCGACCGCCGCCCCGGCCTGGCCCGGCAGGTACCGGGTCGCGACCTGTACCGCGCCCTGGTCGGGCTCCTGGCGCTGCAGCAGGCTGCGCTGCAGGGCGGCCGCGGTCGCGTGCTCGCGCGTGTACCGGCGCGCGTTATCGATGCAGACGGCGGCCCGCGCCACGATTTCCCCGGCCAGCGCCAGGTCCGCCGCGGCAAAGCTGTCCGGGTGCTCGTGCCGGACAAAGCTGGCGACCCCGAAGGTCGTGCCCCGGGCGCGGAGCGGAACGGCCATCACCGAATGGAACCCGACCTGCCCGTCGGAGCGGCCGGGCCCGTGGTCCCGCACGGCCCAGCTGCCGGCCTCGTGCAGGTCCGGGTTGGCCAGCACCGGCTCGCCGGTGGCCAGTGCCTGCACGGCCGGGGAGCCGGGCGGGTAGACCCTGACCTGCCCGACGCGCCCGACGACCTCGGGTGCCCCGGGCAGGATCGACTGGAAGGCCATGCGCCGGAGCGGAACCGGGCCGGACAGCGGGCCGGGGGCGGGCTCATCCCCGCGCAGGACCGAGTCCTGAACATCGATCATGGCCAGGTCCGCAAGTCGCGGCACCACCAGCTCCACCAGTTCCTCGGCTGTCCGGCCCACGTCGAGGGTGGCGCCGATCCGCCTGCTGGCGTCCATCACCAGGGACAGCCGGTCGCGGTCGGCCTGGTGCTCGGTCACGTCGGAGGTGACCGTCAGCGCGCCGCAGACGGGTCCGCTGCCCTCCCGGACGGGCGAGATGGTGACCAGCCACGCACGTTCCCGGTCCTCGCCGGGCGCCCTGCCGTAGCCCTGCCACTGCGCGCGCTCGCCGGTCTGGATCGCTCGCCGCACGGCCGCCTCGAACGAGGCGAGCTTCGGGTCCGGCGACAGCTCGGACAATCGCCGGCCGAGGGCCGCCGCCTCGCTCTCCAGGCCCAGTGACCGGCAGGCAATGTTGTTCACCCGGAGGCAGCGGGCCTCGCGATCGAAAATCAGGAGCCGGACGCCTGACTGGTCGAATGCCCAGTCCATCAGCTGGCCGCCGGCCGGCTGGCCGGGTTCCGGGCCGATGAAGCCTGAATCCTTGCTGTCGCCGGTCATCGCTCCCCCCGTCACGACATCCATATCCGGGTTTACTGACCACCGGCCGCTACTCAGGCGAGCAGCGCAACTGGGATGCCGCTCACGGCGGGGTCGCTTCTGGGCGTTGCTGCACACCGTAGCCGTTACTCTACGGAATCACCAAATCACGTAACGGATGCCCCCGGGGAACTCTGGCGCGACTACCAGCTGCGGCGCTCGCTCCGGCAGCCAGCCTTCTACCTGCCGTTACGCTCCCGGTGGCGGCAGCCAGGCCAGGCAGCAGGGCCTGCGCTACCCCTCCGCCAGCTCCTCCTGAGCTCGCCGGCTGCGGCGACCGCGGGCGGCCGCGCAGGCGACGGTAGCGTTGCGGGATGGGCACTACGCCAGACCTTGTCGTCCGGCCGTTGTCGGCGGCGACGTGGCCGGCGCTGGAGGACCTGTTCGGCCGGGCCGGCGCCTCCAACGGGTGCTGGTGCATGTACCCGCGGATCGGCCCGGAGTACCGCAAGCGCCCCCGCTCAGCGAACAAGCAGGCGATGCACGACCTGGCCGCCGCTGGCCGGCCGCCCGGCCTGATCGCGTTCAGCGGCGAGGTGAGCGTCGGGTGGTGCCAGGTCGCGCCGCGGTCGGACCTGGCGTGGCTTGCCCGCCGCGGCGTCCTGCCCGCGGGCGGTGACCAGCCCGCGTGGGCGATTGGCTGCTTCTATACGCGCCGCTCGCACCGCGGCCAGGGCGTCCCGGATGCGCTGATCGCCGCCGCGGTCACGACCGCATCGGCGGCGCGCGCCCGCGTCCTGGATGCCTGCCCGGTGGACACCAGCGTTGCCGGGCATACCACCAACCTCTTTCCCGGCGTGGCAGCGACGTTCGCGCGGCACGGTTTCGAGGTCATCGCGCACTACCGGCCGGACCGCCCGGTCATGCGCCTGGCGCTCTAGCGGGCGGCGCGGCGCGCCGGGCCGGCCGGCTGCCACGGCTGTCACGGCCTGCGCCGGCGTCCCGGCCATCCGGGACGCCGGCGCGATCGTGATGGGCTAGCCGTGGATGGTGAAGTCCGCGCTCATCGCGCCGACCTGCGCCTGGTAGCCCCCGAGCTCCACCTGCGGGGCGCCGGCGCCGTCGATGTCACCGGGGGTGACGGCCAGTTCCGTGACCGGGAAGGAGACCTGGACGGTCTTTGCCTGGCCGGGATCGAGGCTCACCCTGGTGAATCCGGCCAGCCGCTGGCCGGGCACCAGGACGGCACTGACCGGCTGGTGGACATACACCGGCACGATGTCGGTTCCCGCGCGGCTGCCGGTATTGGTGACGGTGAAGCTCGCCGTCACCGTGCCGTTCCTGCCGACGCTGCTGGTCGCCGACAGCCCGCTGGTGCGGAACGTGGTGTAGGACAGGCCGAACGCGAACGGGTACAGCGGGTTGTAGCCGCTGCCCTGGCCGGAGCCCGTGGAGGGCAGCTGGTCGAAGAACTTCGGCTGGTCACCGAGCGGTGAGGCGGCTCCGGTGTCGAAGTCCCCGCCCGGCGCCGCGGCGTCAGACGGCCAGGTCACCGGCAGCTTCCCGCTCGGGTTGACCTTCCCGAAGACGACGTCGGCGACGGCCTGCCCGGCCTCGGTGCTGCCCTGGTAGGCCATCAGCAGGCCACTGGCGTCCTCCGCCGGGCCCAGGCCCAGCGGCCGGCCCGCGATCACGACGACGATCACCGGCTTGCCGGTTGCCTCGAGCGCGCTGACCAGGTCCTTCTGGTCGGGTGTCAGCTGCGGTGCGGGGTTGTCGCCGAGGCCCTCGGCGTAGGCCTTCTCGCCGACCGCCACCACCACGGCGTCTGCCGAGGCCGCGTCGTGAACCGCGGTCGCCTTATCCGGAGCCGACACCACGTTCGGGTCATCGGCCTTCATGCCCTGCAGCACCGTGGTGCCCGGCGGGATCTGGTCGGCTGGCCCCATGCAGCAGACATGGCCCGCGCCGAACACGCCCTGCCAGCTCACGCTCCAGCCGCCCAGCTGGTTGGTCATCGAGTCCGCGCTCGGCCCGGTGACCACCACCTTCGCGTTCGGCGACAGGGGCAGGACATTGCCCTGGTTGCGCAGCAGGGTGATCGACTCGCGAGCCGCCTGGAGCGTCGCGTCACGGCCCGCCTCGACCGCGCTGTCCGCCTTGCTCGCATCCACCATCGGGTGATCGAAGAGGCCGAGGCTGAACTTGAGGGTGAGGATGCGCCGGACGGCCTGGTTGATCCGGCCGACCGTGATGCTGCCGTCCTTGACGTCCTGCTGCAGCGCCGCCTGCCACTGATCAGCGTTGAACGGCAGCATGGCCATGTCCACGCCGGCATTCACGGCGAGCGCGGCCGCGCCCGCCAGGCCAGACGCCATGTGGTAGGTGGTCGCCAGCGCCGGCACATCGCCGTAGTCGCTGATCACCACGCCCCTGAAGCCGAGCCGGTCGCGCAGCAGCGTGGTGAGCAGGTAGTGCGAGGCGGTGGCGGGAATCCCGTTGACCGATCCCGAGTCGACCATCACCGTCCCGGCGCCCGCGTCGATGGCGCCGGCGTAAGACGGCAGGAAGGTGTCCTGCAGGTACCGCAGCGGCAGCTGGGCCTCGCCCCGGTCATGCCCGTTGATCGACTCGGAGTATCCGGCGAAGTGCTTCACGGTCGCGGTGACCTTGAGAGAGCCGGCGCCGCCCCCGCTCTGCAGCCCGCTGACGTTGGCCGCGCCCATCGCCGCGGCGAGCGCGGGCTCCTCGGCCCAGGTCTCATACGTCCGGCCCCACCTGTTGTCGCGGGCCAGGTCCTGGACCGGCGCGAAGTCCCAGTTCCAGCCGGTCGCGCGCAGCGCGTTGGCCGTCACCTCGCCGCCCGCCTGCGCCTGCGCGGGATCCCACGTGGCGCCCATCCCGATGGACTGCGGGAACAGCGGCGCCTGGTAGGGGTGCCCGAAGCCGTGCACCGCGTCAACACCGAAGATCACCGGGATGTGCAGGCGCGAGTGCGCGATCGCGTAGGCCTGCATGGTGTTGTACTCGTCGGCCCAGTCCCGGCCCGTGTTGCCGGTGCCGCCCGTGCCTGTCGTGTCGACCGGGATGTCGGATCCGCCCGCGAGAACCGACCCGGCGTGGTTGTCGACGAGGATCTTCTGCTCGCAGGCCGGGTTCGGCACGTTGAACCCGCCCTGGCTGGTGCAGTTGTCGCTGGTGTCGGTGACCTGCGTCACCTCGATCTGCACCATCTGGCCGATCTTCTCCGGCAGCGTCATGCGGCCGAGCAGGTCATTCACTCGCGCCTGGACGGGCAGCTTCGCGTCCAGGTAGGCGGGCCTGCTCGCGGCCGACGCGGCCGGCCCGGCCAGGCCCGATGCCGGAATCGCGACCAGCATGCCGGCGGCCACGACCACGGCGGCGGCTGGCCGTGCCCCGGGCCGGCCCGCGGCCAGCGCACGGCTGGCAAGATCACGGATCTTCTGTCTCATGGCGCATCCTTTCGCGTCGCCGATGACTTTCCGTGTCGGCATCGACGCTAACCGCGACATCGGACAAGATCCATTAACAAGCCATAAACAACTACAGGCAGGTCGCGGGCTATCTATAACGGACAGGAGGCAGCACGGAGTCATTCCCGGTGCTATTCCTGGCACCGGATCTCCGGGCGTCCGCAGCCGCCGTCCCGGCCGGCGATGTCCGGCGCGCCTGCGTCGACGGCACCTCGGGCCGCGCTGCGCGGTGGCGGGCTCTTCCTGGGGCACGCACAACGGAATACGCTCAGCGGCGCGATGACTCCACCGGACGCAGCTGAGGCCGGACCCGGCTCTGCAGCCCGGATATGAGCAGCGGGGCACGACCGCAGGACGGCGCCGCGCCCGCGCCGCCCGTGCCGCTGCTGCGCAACCGGGGCTTCCGGCTGCTGTGGATCGGCCAGGTCCTTTCTGACACCGGGACCGAGGCCGCGCTCATCGCCTACCCGCTGCTGATCCTCGCGCTGACTGACTCCCCGGCGCTGGCGGGCATCGTCGGTACCGTGCGCCTGGTCGTCCAGCTCGTCCTGGGCCTGCCGGCCGGGGCGATCGCCGACCGGCTGGACCACCGGCTCACGATGATCGCGTGTGACACCGGCCGCGGCGCTGTGCTGGCCCTGCTCGCGACGCTGGTGCTGGTGCACCTGGCGACCTGGCCGGTCGTGCTGGTGGCGGCGGTCATCGACGGCGGCGCGAGCGTGCTGTTTGATCCATCGGCCAGTGCCGCGCTGCCGGCCATCGTGGCCGACGAGCAGCTGGAGCGGGCCTGGGCCGCAACCGAGGCGCGGACCTATGCAGCCAGCCTGGCGGGCCCGGCACTGGGCGGCTTCCTGTTCGCGCTCGGGAGAGCCGTCCCGTTCCTCACTGACGCGGCGTCCTACCTGGTCTCGGCCGGATCCGTGAGCCGGATCCGCGGCACGTTCCGGGCCGGGCGGCCTGGCCCCGGCACGGGGCTGTGGCGCGATGTCACCGACGGGCTGCAGCTGGTGTGGCGGCAGCCGCTGCTGCGGGCCGTGGTCATCCAGGCCCCGCTGGTCAACTTCGCCTTCAACGGAGTGATCTTCACGATCACCGTCGCGCTGCGCCAGCATGGCACCCCGCCCGGCGCCATCGGGCTCACGCAGGCAGGAATCGCCGTCGGCGGACTGCTCGGCGCGGTGGTCGCGCCCTGGCTCCAGGGCCGCCTTCCGCTGTGGCGGCTCGTGATCATCTTCACCGCGATCGCCGCAGTGCTCTTCGGGGCGGCCGCCGTGCTGCTTCCGTCAACGCTGGTCGCGCTGCCGGTAGCGGTCACCCTGCTGCTATCGCCGGCCGCGAACGCGGCTCTGTTCGCGGCCATGCTGCGAGCGGCACCGGCGCACATGCGCGGCCGCGTCACCAGCACCGTCGTCCAGGCCGCCATGGGCCTGGCCGCGCTCGCGCCGCTGGCCAGCGGCCTGCTCGTCGAGCACTTCTCCGGCCCGTGGGCGCTTGCCGCGTTCGCCGCGGTCACGGGCATCTCGGCGGTCATGTTCATTTCGCTGCCCGGGCTCAGGAAGGCCGAGGCCGCGACCCGGCCGGGCACGAAGGGCTGATCAGCCCGGCAGGCACCGGCCGCACCGGCGCTGCGCCCGCGCCCGGCCTGGCGGCAGTCCGCGCGCGGATGCCGGCGAGAGTCCCGGCGATCAGGGACTTTCGGTCCTGCACCGGGGCTCGCCGGGCGCGTTGAGTAGGAGTGCGCCGGCGCCGGACCACCTGATGCCGGGAGGAGGACAGGTATGCACGCTGTCGATGAGCCCGTACTCCAGCTCCCGCACACGGCCGCGGAAGTCGTCGCCTACGTGGTGGGAGCGGCTGTGTGGGCACCTTCGGTCCACAACACTCAGCCGTGGCTGTTCGCTGCCGAGGGCACCGAGATTGCCCTGTACGCCGATCCGGCCCGGCAGCTGGGCGTGGCTGATCCCAGCGGCCGCGAGATGACTGTGAGCTGCGGCGCGGCGTTGTATACCGCCAAGCTTGCGCTCCGCTCGCTCGGGTATGTCCCGGAGACCCGCGTGCTGCCCGATCCCGCCGAGCCGACCCTGATCGCGCAGCTGCGCTGGCGCAGGCAGGCGGCCGCAACGGCGCCGGAAGCTCTCTTGTTCCGCCAGGTGACGCGACGGCGGACGCACCGGGGCGGATTTGAGCCAGTGCCGCTGAGGCCCGGTCTCCTGGCCGCGCTGCGGCAGGGAGCCGCTGAGCATGGCGCAGCCTTCCGGGTGGCCGCCACGAGTGAGTCCCGCGCGGCGCTCGGTGCCGCCGTCGGCGCAGCCGAGCGCGTCCAGCGGACCGGCAGCGCCTACCGGCGCGAGCTCTCGGCATGGGCGCCGCCCCCCGGCGACATGCGGCTCGATGGTGTCTCGCCCGCCGCCTACCCGGCACGACTGGAGGTGATGAGCCCCGACTTCGCCGGGCGTGACTTCGCCCATGGCCGTGGCTGGGGACTCCCGGCGGTCAGCCGCCTGTCGGCGGCCAGGTTCACAGGCGTGGCGGGCATGCTGACCACGCCGGCCGACAGCCCGGCGCACTGGGTCAGCGCGGGACAGGCACTTCAGCAGGTCCTGCTGACTTCTGCCGCGTACGGAGCAGCTGCTGCCCTGCACAGCCAGCCCATGGAGATCGGGTGGCTCCGGCAGGTCATCCGGGATCAGCTCGGCGATGGCAGCTACCCGCAGCTGGTGCTGCGGCTCGGGACTGTCCTGCAGAACGCTGTCAGCGTCCGGCGCCCGCTCGCTAGCGTCCTGACGGAGCCAAGGCACTGACCGTACCGGCGTTCCTACCGCACCTGACCGTCGCCACACCGTAACGTTGCCAGTGCGACGGCCCCGTCGCCCCGGCGGGCCGGCCACGAGCACCGCCCCGCAGGCACGGAACGACGCCGCAGTTTCGGAACTGATAAGGGGAAGATGTGACCGATCCGCTCCAACGGCAGACCGCCGAGCATGCCGGGCAGGATCAGGCTGAGCCTGCCGGCCGGTCCGCAGACCTGCTGGCTCCCCTGCTGCCGGCCGGGGAGCCGGTCGAGCAGCTGCTGCGCAAGGCGCAGTTCTTCGTGCCGGGCGGGACGCCGAGCGCAGATTTCCGGGATGTCCGCCGGGCCGGCGGCCGGGCCGCGGAGGAGTTCTACCGGGAACGATGGCGCCACGACAAGGTCGTGCGATCCACCCAC
>DASUBV010000078.1:0-16321 GCA_035763085.1 Streptosporangiaceae bacterium
CATGATCGGCCAGCGGGAGTGGGCGCAGCGAGTCCGGCTCACTCTCGCGCCCGCCGCGGAACCGGAACATGCAGGAGGCTGACATCAGCGGTCACGGCGGCACGGCCCCGGTCGTCCTGATCACGGGCGCATCGCGCGGCATCGGGGCTGAGACTGCCCGGCTGCTGAGCAGCCGGGCCGGAGCCCGGATCATCGTCAACTACCGCGAGAAGCGGCGCCGGGCCGACGCCGTGGTGGCCGACATCACCGGCAGTGGCGGCGAGGCGCTGGCCGCCCGGGCTGACCTCACCGAGCCCGCCGAGGTCGCCGCCATGCTGGCGACGATCAAGGCGGCCTATGGCCGGATCGACGTGCTCGTCCTGAACGCCTCAGGCGGGATGGAGCGCGACGCCGATCCCGGTTACGCGCTCCGGCTCAACCGGGACGCGCAGCTTCACCTGGCCGATGGGGCCACTGACCTGATGCCGGCCGGCGCGCGGATCGTGTTCGTCACCAGCCACCAGGCGCACTTCCACGGCCAGCAGCCGGCCATCGAGGCCTACGAGCCCGTCGCGCGCAGCAAGCGAGCCGGGGAGGACGCGCTGCGCGCGAAGATCCCCGAGCTGTCCGGCCGGGGCATTGACCTGGTGGTCGTCTCAGGCGACATGATCGAGGGAACCACCACCGTGATGCTGCTCGACCGAGCGCAGCCGGGGCTGGTCACCGCCCGGCGCGCGCAGGTCGGAAGCATCCCGACGATCGGTGAGTTCGCCGGCGCCGTCGTAGCTGCCGCCACTCGCCGGTATCCGGCGGGCCACACGATCTACGTCGGCGGTCCCGATTACCTGGCGGCGCACCAGGACCGGGCGGCGCAGCCGGACCGGCCCTAATGCCCGGCGCGCCGGCGTAGCGCTGGCCGGGGCTGAATCAGATGAACTGCGCGCTCACGGTGATTGCCTGCCAGCCGGAACTGCCGCCCGCGCTGCTCAGCTTCAATGACGCCGGCCACCTCCCCCCGGAGTTGCGCTGGCCGGGATTCCCCGGCGGCACCCGGCCGGCCACCGGCTGAGCCGCGCCCGTCCTGCGCGGGCCGGGCTTCGAATATCCGTCACCCGACCGATGTCTTGCCGTGAAAGTTGCAGGAGATTTGTCATGCAAGAACCGGCGCGATCCAGAGCTGACAAATAGGAGCGGATCGCCCGGGAGTGCCGCACAGGGCGAGCTGCGTTCGCCCTGCGCGGCTCCCCAGCCTGGCGAGGTAACCAGATGTTCACGATGACGCCGATCCGCCCGACCGTACAGCGACTGCGCCGGATCCCGCTCGCAGCGGGCACGGCCGCTCCGGCCGAGGCACGCGTTCATGTGCGGGCGGCAATCTGCGCCTGGGACATCCTGGTCGACACCTCGGCTGCGGTCCTGCTCGCCAGCGAGCTAGTGACCAACGCCATCAGGCATGAGCGGGGAGAGACCGTCGTGCTGGTCCTCACCTGCACGCGTGAGCAGTTACGCGTGGAGGTGCACGACACCTCCCCCGCCATGCCGGCGCCGGCCTACGCGCCCGCAGACGCGGAAGCCGGACGGGGGCTGCAGCTGGTCGCCAGCCTCTCAGACGACTGGGGTTTTCACCGGACTCCCGCAGGCAAGGCCGTTTTCTTCACGCTCGCGATCCAGGGTGACCTGGACCCGGGCAGCGGCCATCGCCCGCGGGGCGGCCGCAGCAGTGTCCGGTGAAAGGCGGGCCTCCGGCAGATCGACAGATCACGCCCCCCTGCCGGGGGCCCGCATCATTCCTGCCGCGGTTACTTCAGCGGGCCGTTGCGCAAGGCGGTCTCGCGGGCGATATCGGTGCGCGAGTGCACGTCGAGCTTCTTGAGGATGTGGGACACGTGCGTCGCCACGGTCCGGCGGGACAGGAACAGCTTGGCCGCGATCTCCGGGTTCGACAGGCCCTCGGCCACCAGTGCGCCCACCTTGATCTCGGTGGGCGTCAGGCTGTCCCAGCCACTGCGTGCCTGCCGGTGCTTGGTGCGCGGGCCGCGGCGGATGCCGTGGCCGCGGAAGGTGGCCTGGATCCGCGCGACATCGACGGCGGCGCCGAGCGAGGTGTAGATCTCCACCGCGCGGGTGAAAGCGGCTCGTGCCTGGTCGCGATCACCGGCGCTGACGAACTCCGCGGCCGCCGCCTCCAGGGCCTGCGCGCACGGCAGGATCCGGCCGGCGCGCTCGTAGCGCTCGGCCGCCGCGAGCAGGCGGCTGGCATCGTGGTCCACCAGGCCGCTGCAGTGCAGCGCGGTCGCCTGCCGGTGCGGGATCTCGGACTCCGCGGCGAAGGCGGTGGCGTTCCCGGCCAGGTCCTTCGCGGTGCTGAGATCGCCGTCCCGCACCGCCAGGCGCACGGCGTCGGCAAGCAGGTCCTCGATCTCTTCGAGTTCCTCGGTGTTGCCGGCGATCCCGGCGGTCAGCACGGCCCGTGCCTCCGGCAGCGCATTGCCCTGCTCGGAATCCAGGCTGCGGGCCAGGGCAAGCGGGCCGATGACGCGGGTTCCGGTGCGCTGGGCCGGCCGGACCGCCGCGGCCAGATAGCGGCGAGCGGCATCGGAGTCGCCGCGATGCAGGCAGATGACCGCGGCGATGCCGAGGTCATTGCAGACCGCTGCGGGCTCCTCGAGGTCGGCGCGCGCTACCTCAACCTCGGCTAGGGCATCGTCCCAGCGCCCGGTGTCGAACAGCAGCTGGCCCAGCGCGCTGTGCGCCTGGCCCAGCCGGATCGCGGTGCCGGCTTGCTCCGCGAGGTGCCGGGCCTGCCGGGCGGCGGTGAATGCTTCCTCGAACCGGTCCAGGCAGCCCAGCGTCACCGCCTTGTTGATCTGCAGCAGCAGGCGCAGGTCGGTCAGCGCCGGATCGGCCTGCGTCGCGGTCAGCGCGCGGTCGAACAGGGTCAGCGCCTCGGTCATCTGCCCCTGCACCGCGCTGACGATGGTCAGCACATGCAAGGCCCAGCTCATCGCCCAGGTGTCCCCGGCCTCGGTGGCTGCCGCGAGGGCGGTGTCGGCGACACGCCCGGCTCGCTCGACCTCGCCCAGATGGCTGTGAGTCCGGGCGGCGAGGACCAGCAGCCGCGCGCGGTGACCAGCCGAGATGCCGGGCGTGGCCAGAGCCCGGTCGAGGGTGGCCAGCGAGTCCGCCGAGCGGCCGGCTCGCATGCTGCACTGGGCGAGCGTCCAGTGCAGGTCGACCAGGAGATCGGGCTGGACAGCGTGCACCAGAGCGCCGTTGGCGACCTGCTCGGCCCTGGCCAGGTCGCCGACCCGGTACAGCGCATCGGCCAGGCGCGCCACCAGGATGCCGTGCCGCGCCGTGCCGGCCGGCGAGCTGGCCACGGCCTGGCCGAGGAGCTCGGCCGCGACCCGCGGTGCCTGGCCGACCAGTAATCCGGCGGTGCGGGACAGCCAGCCCAGCATCCAGTCATCCATCGGCTCGGCCGGGCGGCCAGCGTCGCCGGCAGCCTGCAGCAGCTGCCGGGCCACCCGGTCGGCGGGCGCGCCGGCGCTGGCCAGGGCGCGGCCAGCATCGCGATGCCAGGCAGCGCGCACCGGCGCCGGTATCGCGTCATAGAGCGCGGTGCGGATCATCGGGTGGCGGAAGCCGAGGCTATTGCCCGACTCGCGCAGGACGCCGGCTGCCCGTGCTCCGTCCACGGCCGGGACCAGCTCGGCCACGCTCCGGCCCAGGACCGTCGCGAGGTCGGGCACGGCGAAGTCCACGCCGAGCAGGGCCGCAGCCTGCAGGACCTCGCGCACGGGCCCGGAGACGAAGTCCAGGCGGCTGGCGATCGCCGCCGACAAGGATCCTGGCACCGGACCGCTGGTCAGCTCGGCCGCCCCGGAGTCGGTGACGGTCAGGCTGGCGCTGCGGGCGAGGGCCGCGACCAGCTCCGTGAGGTACAGCGGGTTGCCCGCGGCTCCGTCGGCCAGGCGCAGGAGCTTGTCATCGGGCTTGCCGCCGGCCAGCCCGGTCACCAGCTCGGCTACATCCGCCGTGGTGAGCCCGCTGAGCTGTATCCGGGTGTCGTCCGGTACCGCCCGGCGCAGGGCCAGCAGGTCATCGCGCTGAGGTACCGGGCGCATCATTCCGATCAGCAGCAGCGGCACCTGCTGCACCGACCGTACCAGCCGGCCCCACAGGTTGATGGTGGCCTGGTCGGCCCACTGGAGATCGTCGACGACCAGAATCGTGGGCTGCGATGCGCACTGCTCGGCGATGAGCGCCAGCAACTGCTCAGCCAGGGCGGCTGACGCGTCCACGCCGCGGTCGGCGGCAAGCTCGCCGCGTAACAGGGCGATGATCGTATTACGCCGCGGGCTGGCTGACGGCTCGCGTACGCGCAGCCCTTCCAGGAAGGGCAGGAGCGGTAACGCCTGCCCCAGCTCGTCGCCGGCGCCCCAGAAGACCGGGCACGCGAGGCTGGCCGCGCCGGCCACGCCGGCCCGGACCAGGGCAGACTTGCCGATCCCCGGCTCACCTTCGATGAGCACCGCGGCGCCCCGTCCGCGAGCTGCCTCTGTTACCAGCGTTCCCAGCATCGCGAGCTCGCTGTCACGGCCGATGAGCACGCCGCCAGCAGCCACCGTGGGCGCAATGGACACGAAACGTACTTTACTACCAGAAAATTGAGGATACAAGCACGTTTTCGAACGCTAATTCGCTCACCGGCGAAGCCGCACGAGGCTGGCTTTCCGGATGACATTCGTGAACCCGCAGTGAAAGTTTCACGGGCACTTTCAGTGCATCGGCCATTTCGATTTCTGCGCGTGTTGTAATGAACATTTCCAGCCGTCGCTCATTGGTGGTTTTAGCGGCGGTTTTTATACAATAAGAACTTTCGGAAAAATGACGAATGAGGTGCATAAAATAACTCATTGCCGGGAAATACGTCTGCATGGAACAGAAGGCTGCATAGGCTGATCCTGGCCGCGACGCGACCGGGTCAGCCTGGGGAAACGCCGTGGAGGAACCATGCGCACCGGGCGAGCTCTTATTATTTCCGCCGTTCTGGCGCTCGGCGCGGCCGGACCGATCGTCGTCAGTCCGGCGATAGCCGCTGTGGCGGCGCAGGCCCCCGCCGCGCACGTCCTGGCGGCTGCCCCTTCCCAGGCGCCCAGCATCTTCTATCACATGTGACTAGCGCGGCCGGCTGGCCGCAGCGGTTGCCTGCCGCAGTTCTGTCCGACTCGTGCCCCGTCAGGCTGACAGCATGCTGTCCCACCCGGCCTGCGGCAATTCCGCTGCACCGCCGGCCGGTCCCAGGATCCCTGTTATTCGCGGTGGCTCATCACCTCCGTGCACATGCCTGCCGGCCGCACGTGCGTCCGCGGCCGCACATGCCTGCCGGCCGCGGACGCCGCCTGCCCGCCCGGCGGGGAGCCTGGCGCCCGGGGCCCGGGCCCTGCCGCCGGGCCCCGGGCGCCCTGGTGTCGTCCTGGTGCCGCTGCCCCTGCCCGGCGGCCGCTGCCAGAAATTGCTCTCGCTGCCGACGGTGATGCTGCGGTTACGATGGTCTCAATGTGAGGTGCAATGAGAGTTTTGTAGGGGCGTGCGATGGTCGTGCCAGGAAGCCCGACGGTACGGCGGCGCCGGCTGGCCGCGGAACTGCGAGGGATCAGGGAGAGCAAGGGCAAGAGCGGTGATGCGGTGGCCGCCGCCCTGAAGTGGTCGCCGTCCAAGATCAGCCGTTACGAGCTGGCCAGGACGGGATTAAAGCCGCAGGAGGTCGAGCGACTGCTCGACTACTACCAGGTGACCGGAGCGCGGCGCGATCTGCTGCTCGCGCTCGCCGAGGATGCCGCCCGCAAAGGCTGGTGGGAGGAATTCGCCGACAGCATCTCGGCGGACTACCAGCAGTTCATCGGCCTCGAGCACGAGGCAACCCAGATCGCCATCTGGCACGTCGAGGCCGTGCCGGGCCTGCTGCAGACAGAAGGTTACGCGCGGCACGTCATCGGCAGCTACAGCCGGATCGAGCCAATCCCGCCCGGCGCGGTCGAGCGAATGGTGCGCATCCGGATGCGCCGGCAGCAGATCCTGACCAGGGAGCCGGCCGTTCAGCTCGCCGTCGTCCTGGATGAGTCGGTGCTGAAGCGCCGGGTTGGCGACGAGACCGTGATGTATGACCAGCTGCAGCGGCTGGCTCTGGATGCGGTCCGGCCGAATGTCATCATCCAGGTGCTTCCGCTCAGTGCGCAGCATGCCATGATCGCCGATTCTTTTGTTATCTTCCGGTTTGGCCCCGATAACGATGCCATGCTCCAGGATGTTGTCAGCGCCGAGCATCTGCGTAATGCCTTCTCCGTCGAGGGCGAGCGGGATACCTACCTGCACAGGATCGCGTTCCAGATGCATGCCGACGGCGCTCTTGACCCAGAGATGTCCAGACAGCTAATTCTCGACACAGCTGAGGAGTACTGGTCGAAGGGCCATCCAGCACATTGAGCGACTGATAAACTACCTGGCGTAGCTACAGCTTTTCGTCCCAAACCGTACGACATCTTTCAGCGAGGTAATGGACGTGCGAAGGGTTATTCCTGAGGGCTGCCAGGGAGGGCTAGGTTCAGCTCCGCGCTGGATCAAGAGCTCGCTGAGTTACGCCAACGGTAACTGCGTCGAGGTAGCGAGCCTGCCCGACGGAGTCGTCGGTGTCCGCGACAGCAAGGACGTCACGGGCCCGGTTCTCCGCTTTACTCCCGGCGAATGGCATG
Organism: Streptosporangiaceae bacterium; assembly: GCA_035763085.1. Taxonomy (GTDB): domain Bacteria; phylum Actinomycetota; class Actinomycetes; order Streptosporangiales; family Streptosporangiaceae; genus DASUBV01. The sequence goes on from DASUBV010000078.1 coordinate 6,735, forward strand.
CATTCGTCGGGGGGGTGCGGAGCGGAGATTTCGACTGATTCGGAAGGTCATACCGATTCGGAAGGTCATGAGGCTGCGTTCTTCATGACGTAGTGCCCATTCTGGGCTAGTGGTGTTCAGGGCTAAGGCGAAGGCTCCATCCGGAAACCCCCGGAGCCTTCGCCTTAGCTGTGCGGAATGGCGGCGATTACGCCGCCGCCCGTTCGGGCAGGAAGGCCCGCTCAGCCAGGAAGTCCTCCCAGGTCCGGCTGCCGACGGCCGCCTCGGGGGCCAGCGCCGCGCCCGCCCGGATCGCCGCGGCGGCCTGGCCCGGAATCCAGACCGGCGCCAGCACCCGGTGCTGGTGCCGGGCCCGCAGGTAGCCGCGCAGCAGGCCGGCCATCGAGTACACCCGCGGCCCGGCGATATCGGGGACCAGGCCGGCGGGCGGGCCGAGCGCCAGGCCGGCCAGCTGCGCGGCCACCTCGGCGGCATCCACCGGCTGGAAGCGGAGGCCGGCCGGGGCCGGCAGCACGGGCAGCCGCGCCAGCTGCCGGGCGGCCATGAGCAGCAGGTCATAGAACTGGGCGGCGCGCAGCGTGGTCCACGGCAGGCCGGCCCCGGTCACCACCTGCTCGGTGGCTCGCTTCGACGCGAAGTAGCCGAACATGGCGCGGTCCAGGCCGCTGGTCACCGGGATCCGGTCGGCGCCGACAACGGAGATGTACACCAGGTGCTCGGCTCCGGCGCGGCTGGCGGCGCTGACCAGGTTCCGGGTGGCCTCGTCGTCGCCCGTGCGGCCGCCCGCGCAGTGCACGATCACCGGGGCTCCCGCCACGGCCGCGTCGATCCCCTCGCCGGTCAGCAGGTCACCGGTCACGTACTCGACGTCGTCGTCGGCCCGCTGGACGCGGCGGCTCAGCACCCGCACCTCGCGGCCGGCGTCCCGCAGCCGCGGGACAACCAGGCGCCCGAGCGTTCCCGTGCCGCCGGTGACCAGAATGCGTGCGGTCATGGTTATCCCTTCCTGTCACGTCTTCGGGGTAGTGAGTGTCAGTGTGGTGGTACCCGGCAGCGAGGGAACATGACAGATGGCCGATAGCGACGGGCTGGCCGCCGCATTCGAGGAGCACCGCGATCACCTGCGGGCAGTGGCCTACCGCCTGCTCGGCTCCGGCTCCGATGCCGACGATGCGGTGCAGGACACCTGGCTGCGGCTGAGCGGCGCCGATACCAGCGAGGTGCAGAACCTCGGTGGCTGGCTGACCACGGTCGTGGCCCGGGTATCGCTGAACATGCTGCGGTCGCGCCGGGACCGGCAGGAGGAGCCGGTCGGTGATTCCTGGCCGGCCTCCGCGGAGACGGCGGCCCGGGCGGGCGCACTGGCCGGGTCCGGCCGGGCCGGCGCCCCCGGCCCGGCGGGCGATCCGGCGGATGAGGCAGTCCTGGCCGAGTCGGTCGGTCTCGCCATGCTGGTCGTCCTGGACACCCTGACGCCGGCCGAGCGGCTGGCTTTCGTGCTGCACGACCTGTTCGCGATGCCGTTCACGGAGGTGGCGGCCATCCTCGGGCGCTCGACGGAGGCGGCCAGGCAGCTGGCCAGCCGGGCCCGCCGCCGGGTTCGCGGCGCGCCCGGCCCGGACAATCCGGTCAACTTCGGGCGCCAGCGGGAAGCTGCTGCCGCCTATCTCGCCGCCGCCCGGGGCGGTGATCTCGGCGCCCTGGTCGCGCTGCTGGATACCGACGTCACCCTCACCGCCGATGCCGCGGCCATGCCCTCCGGCCGGCCCGGCGTCCTGCAGGGCGCCGAGCACGTCGCCCGCGGCGCGGTGGCCTCCGCCGTCCGGGCCGGGGACTCGGAGCTGGCCCTGGTGGAGGGGTCGGTGGGCATCATCTACGCGCCGGGCGGCCGGCTGCGGGCCGTCCTGGCGCTGACGGTCAGTCCCGCGGGCCTGGTGACGGCCATCGACGTCATTGCCGATCCGCCCCGCCTGCGCCGGCTGCGCCTGGCCGTGCTCCCGGCGGGCGCCTGACCCGGCCCGGCCCCGCCAGGTGCCTGGCGGCGATCGCGCCAGCGCGCCCGGTTCGCCAGTATTGCCCCGGTATCCGGCCGCCGATTCGGTTCCGGGACCTGCGGGTAGGAGAGCCCAGGGGCGACATGACCGACAAGGCACCAGCGACGGCTTCGGTCGATGCGCACGGGGTCATCACGGGCTGGAGTGCGACGGCTGAAGCGTGGCTGGGCTATGCCCCGGCGGAGGCCATCGGGCAGCACGCGGCGAGCCTGCTGTACGGCGACACGGCCGAGATCGGCGACCTGCCGCCGCACTGGCCGGAGGACTGGACCGGCCGGGCCGAGGTGCGGCACCGCGATGGCAGCAAGGTGCCGCTGTGGGTGCAGGTGCATCCGGTGCAGGATGCTGCCGGGGCCACCCAGTGGTACCTGCTGGCCTACCCGGCCGGGCCGCGCGAGGTGCAGGCCGTCCAGACCCGCGCGATGGTGGACTGGGCGTTCAGCCAGTCCGAGGTCGCGGTGGCCCTGCTGGACACCCAGATGCGCCAGCTTCGGCTGAACACGGCCATGTACCGGGTGCTGGGCCTGGAGGACGAGGAAGCCGGCCTGGGGCTGCGCCTGACTGACCTGATCTCCAACCCGGAGACCGAGTCGTGCGTCGCGATGGCCCGGCTGGTGGCCCGCACCGGCGAGCCGGCCCGGTGGCGCGGCGTGGGCACCGGGCCGGGCGAGGCCGCCGAGCGCGCGGTGGAAGCCCACCTGTCCCCGGTCAAGGACCCCGCGGGACAGGTGTGCGGCGTCCTGGTGGTGTCCACGGACGTGACCGAGCAGCACCGGGCCCGGCAGCGGCTGGCCCTGGTGAACGAGGCCAGCACCCGGATCGGGAGCACCCTCGACGTCACCCGCACCGCCGAGGAACTGGTCGAGGTGACCGTGCCGCGGTTCGCCGACTTCGTCATGGTCGACTTGCTGGACTCGGTGCTGCGCGGCGACGAGCCAGCCTCCGGCCCGGTCGACGGCACCGTCCCGCTGCGCCGGATGGCTTACGGGTCGGTCCTGGAGCACACGCCGGAGGTGGTGATCCAGCAGGGCCAGGTGTCGTCCTACCCGCTGGGCTCACCCGTGGCCGAGAGCCTGGCCACCGGCCGCTCGGTGAACTACGGCAAGGCCGGGCCGAGCTTCGGCTGGTGGTCCCACCGCGACCCGGCGCGGGCCGCGCGGGCCGGCCGGTACGGGTTCCACTCCGTCATGGCCGTGCCGGTCCGGGCCCGCGGTGCCACCCTCGGGATCGCCATCTTCGTCCGGCACCAGCGGCTCGAGCCGTTCGAGGACGACGACCTCGTCCTGGCCGAGGAGATCGTCGGCCGGGCCGCCGTCTGCGTGGATAACGCGCGCCGCTACAGCCGCGAGCACGCCACGGCGCTCACCCTGCAGCGCAGCCTGCTGCAGCGGCACCTGCCGGCCCAGGCGTCGGTCGAGGTGGCCACCCGCTACCTGCCCGCCCAGTCCGGCGTCGCGGTCGGCGGCGACTGGTTCGACGTCATCCGGCTGTCGGGCAGCCGGATCGGCCTGGTCGTGGGGGACGTGGTCGGCCACGGCATCCACGCGGCCGCCACCATGGGCCGGCTGCGGACCGCGGTCCGCACGCTCGCCGACATCGACCTGGAGCCGGCCGAGCTGCTGACCCGGCTTGATGACGTGGTGACCCGGCTGTCGGAGGAGGAGATGGTCGCGCCGGACGAAGACGACTCGGCCGACCTGACGGCGACCTGCCTGTACGCCGTCTATGACCCGGTGACCCGGGTGTGCTCGATGGCCCGCGCGGGCCACCCGCTGCCCGCCCTGGTCCCGCCCGGCGGCCCCGCGCGGTTCCTGGACATCCCGGCCGGCGCGCCGCTGGGCCTGGGCGGCCTTCCGTTCGAGGGAGCCGAGGCCGAGCTGCCCGAGGACAGCCTGCTCATCCTCTACACCGACGGCCTCATCGAGTCCCGGCAGCGCGACATCGACACCGGCCTGACCGCGATGCGCGCGGTGCTCAGCGAGGTGCGCCCGCCGCCGGGCCGCTCCGCGCAGGATCAGCCATCGCTGGAGGCCATCTGCGACGACCTCATCGAGGCGCTGCTGCCCGAGCGGGCCGGAGACGACGCCGCGCTGCTGGTGGCCCGCACCCGGGCGCTCGCCTCCGACCGGATCGTCTCGTTCGACCTGCCGGCCGAGCCCGCCATCGTGGCCGAGGCCCGGTCCAGGGCCGCGGTCCAGCTCGAAACCTGGGGACTGGACGACATCATCTTCACCACCGAGCTCATCGTCAGCGAGCTCATCACCAACGCCATCCGGCATGCCCAGCCGCCCATCCAGCTGCGGATGATCCTGGACGGCGCGCTGTGCTGCGAGGTCTCCGACGGCAGCAGCACTGCGCCGCACCTGCGCCGCGCTGGCCGCTACGACGAAGGCGGCCGCGGGCTGCTGCTGGTCACCCAGCTCGCCGAGAGCTGGGGGACCCGGCACACCCGCAGCGGCAAGACGATCTGGGCGCAGCAGCCGCTGCCGGCGTCCGACCCGGCCCAGATCAGTAACGAAATCCCTGGCTAACCCGGGGCCCGGCGGGCCTGCCCTCTAGGGTCGAGCTATGACCGCTGAGCTGAACCAGGCTGTGCGCCGGCTGCTGGACGAGCCCAACCCGGCCGTGCTGGGCACGATCAACCCCGACGGCAGCCCGCAGACCTCGGTGGTGTGGGTCGGCCGGGACGGCGGCAAGCTGCTGCTGTCCACCGCTGCGGGCCGGCGCAAGGAGCGCAACATGCGCCGCGATCCGCGCGTCAGCCTGACCGTGTTCGACCGCCTCGACCCGCAGCTGTACGCCGAGATCCGCGGGGTGGCAACCGTGACCGAGGACGCCGGCCGCGCGTTCGCCGTTGCGCTCGAGGAGCAGTACGAGGGGCCGGGTGCCGGCGATGAGTACCTGCAGCTGCCGCCGGAGGTGGTGCGGGTCATCGTCACGATCACGCCGCACCGGGTCACGGGCAGTGCCGCCGGCTAGCGCCCCCGCGCAGGTCAGGACGCCCGTCTGACATTTGTCACCGTCAGCTGGTGCGTTCCGGCACTACACAGCGGCACCGGCCGGCGGCCAGGCTCGGGGGCATGACTACTGGAACTGACCCGGGCGGCGGGATCGTCTTGTCCCGCCTGTCCAAGTCCTACGGCGCGGTACGCGCCGTCCGCTCGGTCGACCTGACCATCGCCGCCGGCGAGACAGTCGCGCTCCTGGGCCCCAACGGCGCCGGGAAGTCGACCACGATCGACATGGTGCTCGGCCTTACCCGGCCCGATTCCGGCCAGGTGAGGATCTTCGGCCGGTCCCCCGCGCAGGCCGTCGCCGCCGGGCTGGTGAGCGGGATGCTCCAGGTCGGATCGCTGATCGAGAACCTGAGCGTCCGCGAGTTCGTCACGCTGGTGGCCTCGCTGTACCCGCACCCGCTGCCGGTATCCGAGGTACTGGAGCTGACCGGCGCCGCCGAGTTCGCCGGGCGGCCGACGACCAAGCTGTCGGGCGGCCAGGCGCAGCGGGCCCGGTTCGCGGCCGCGCTGGTCGCCGACCCGGACCTGCTCCTGCTGGACGAGCCGACGGCGGCCCTGGATGTGGAGGCCCGACGCGAGTTCTGGGCCGCGATGCGCGCCATCGCAGCGCGCGGCAAGACCGTGCTGTTTGCCACCCATTACCTCGAGGAGGCGGACGCCTTCGCCGACCGGATCGTGGTGCTGGCCAGGGGCGAGGTGGTCGCCGACGGCCCGGCCACCGAGATCAGGAGCCTGGCCGGCGGCCGGACGATCCGGGCCACGCTGCCCGGCGTGGACCTAGCCCTGCTGGCCACCCTGCCCGGCGTGCTGAGCGCTGACCGTCACGGGGACACGGTCATCCTCACCTGCACCGAAGCAGAGTCCGCCGCGCGCGTCCTGCTCAGCCAGTTCCCGGAGGTGCGCGACATCGAGGTACGCGGCGCGGGCCTGGAGGACGTCTTCCTTGCCCTGACCGAAGGCCAGGACCGTGACGACATCAGCACTCAGCCACAGGAGACCCGGTGACCAGCTCAGTCTTTCTCCGCTATGAGGTCCTGCGGACCTTCCGCAACTGGCGATTCCTGGTACTCGCCCTGGCCTGGCCCCTGGCCCTGTATCTGTCGATCGCCACGGCGAACCGGCACCACAGCTTCGACGGCATCAGCTTCCCGGTCTACTTCATGGCCGCCATGCTGACCGTGGGCACCATGAACAGCGTAGTGACCAGCGGGGCGCGCATCGCCGCCGAGCGCTCGGCCGGCTGGACCCGGCAGATCCGGATCACCCCGCTGAGCACGCGCTCCTACCTCCGGGCCAAGGTGATCTGCGGTTACCTGCTGGCGCTGCTCACCATCGGGGTCATGTTTGCTGCCGGGACGGCGCTGGGCGTGCGGATGAGCGCCAGCGAATGGCTGACGCTGCTGGGCCTGACCCTGGCCGGGCTGGTGCCGTTCGCCGTCCTGGGCATCGTGCTCGGGCACTTGCTCAGCGCGGACTCGCTGCTGCCCGCCGTGGGCGGGGCCACGACCCTGTTCGCCCTGCTGGGCGGCGCCTACGGGTTCCAGATCGCCACCTCGGGCCCGCTGTTCCAGATCTGCAGGGCCCTGCCGTCGTACTGGCTGGTGCAGGCCGGGAAGGTCGCCCTGCACGGCGGCGGCTGGCCGGCCGAGGGCTGGCTGGTGGTCGCCGCCTGGACGCTGGTGCTGGCCCCGGTCGCCGTGCTGGTCTACCGCCGCGACACCGGCCGGGCCTGAGCTGGCCGGTTGCGGTTTACGCTGGTTCGCGATGAGCGCGGAGAACTCTGGCAGGCCGGCCGGGCTGTCCCGGCCGGCCACTCAGAGCAGGTGGGCCCAGGGCTGGCGCCGGCTTGCCCTGAACGCGTGCCCGCTGGCCTACCTGCTGTTCGTGGCCGGCGCCGTGCATCAGTACTCGCGGGGATCGGCGGCGGTGGCCGGCTATGTCATCCTCATCGCATTCGCCGTCGGCTGGCTGGGCGCCTGCTGGTCGGCATGGCGCGGCACGTCGTGGTGGTTCTGGGCCTGGTGTGTCCTGCTGGCCGCGCTGACGGTGGCCGAGCTGCCCCTGGCGCATGCCGCGGCGTTCGTCATGTGCGTCTTCCTGACGATCCTCGCCGTCGCCCGGCTCAGCCTCCGCGCGGTGCCGCTGGTCCTGGCCATGGCACTGGCCGCGCTGCTGGTCCCGGTGGCGATCTCGTCCTGGCACGTCAGCCTGGGTGCGGCCTTCGGCACCGTCACGCCGGTCGCGATCCCGGTCGTGGCGCTGGCCGTCTTTGTCATCCTCCAGGTGGTGCGCAGCAGCCAGGAACTCGCCGAGGCGCGGGCGGGCCTCGCGCAGCTGGCGGCCGAGAACGAGCGCATCCGGATCGCCCGCGACCTGCACGACCTGCTGGGCCACTCGCTGACCACGATCACGGTGAAGGCTGGCCTGGCCTGCCGGCTGGGCGCCGCCGACCCGGGCCGGGCGCTGCAGGAGATGGCAGAGGTCGAGGTCCTGGCCCGGCGGGCGGTGGGGGACATGCGCGCTGCTGTCTCGAACTACCGCGAGGTGACCCTGGCCGGTGAGCTGGCCACCGGCCGGGAACTGCTGCGGGCGGCAGGCATCACCGCCGACCTGCCCCGGGCCGTCGACGTGGTCGATCCCGCCCACCAGGAGCTGTTCGGCTGGGCTGTGCGGGAAGGGCTGACCAACATCGTCCGTCACTCGCGGGCCAGCTCGTGCGCCGTCCAGCTCTCGGCGTCCGCGGTGGAGATCACCGACGACGGCATCGGCAGCCCGGCGGCACCAGGTAACGGCCTGACCGGCCTGCGCGAGCGGGCCGCCGCATCGGGCGGCGTCGTGGATGCCGGGCCGGTGCAGCCGCGCGGGTGGCGGCTGCAGGTCCGGCTCGAGCAGGCGGCGGGCGCCTGATGGTCCGCCTGCTGCTCGCCGACGATCAGGAGCTCATCCGCAGCGCGCTCGCCGCGCTGCTCGCGCTGGAGGCGGACTTCGAGGTGGTGGCCACGGTCGGCCGGGGCGACGAGGTGGTCGCCGCGGCGCGCAGCCATCACCCGGACGTGGCCCTGCTGGACATCGACATGCCGGGCATCGACGGCCTGGCGGCGGCCGGGGTCCTGGCACAGGAAGTGCCCGGCTGCAAGGCGCTGATCCTGACCACCTTCGGCCGGCCGGGTTACCTGCGGCGCGCCATGGAGTCCGGCGCCCGCGGGTTCGTCGTCAAGGACGCGCCGCCCGAGCGGCTCGCCGACGCGATCCGCCGGGTGGCGGCCGGCGAGCGGGTCGTCGACCCGGCGCTGGCCGCCGACACCCTGGCCAGCGGTGCGTCCCCGCTGACCGCGCGGGAGCGGGACGTCCTGGTCGCCGCGCGGCCGGGGGCGACGGTGGCGGAGATCGCCGCCCGGCTGTTCCTGACCGAGGGGACGGTGCGCAACTACCTGTCGGCGGCCATCGCCAAGGCCGGCGCGCGCAACCGGGCCGAGGCGGTCCGCCGGGCCGACGAGCAGGGCTGGCTCTGAGCCCGCGCCGCCCGTGGCCGTCGCGGATCAGCTGGCCAGCAGCCGCTGCGCCGCGGTCGGATCGTGGGCGGGCAGGACGACCAGCCCGGGCAGCTGCTCGGCCAGGGCCAGCACCTTCCGGGTGCTCTCGGCCAGCCCGCGCCGCTCGCCGACGCCGGGCAGCGTGCCCTGGGCCAGCAGCTCTGCCCCGTAGCTGAGGTCCCCGACCAGCAGCAGCGGCGGCCGGCCGGACCGGCGGACCAGCAGGGACATCGAGCCGGCGGTGTGGCCGGGGGTCGGCAGCAGGATCAGCGACCCGTCGCCGAGCACATCCAGGGACCCGTCGAACATCGCCAGCCCCGGCTCGGTCGGCTGATCCAGGCTGACCCGGTTCCACCGCAGGCCCGGCAGCTGGATGTGGCTGCGCAGGAAGCCGCGCAGCTCCGGCCCGGGTCCGGACAGCTCCGCCCACTCGTCCTTGGACACCAGGACCTCGGAACTGGTCAGCTCGGGCAGCCCGCCGATGTGATCCTGGTGCAGGTGGGACAGGATCGCGGTGCCGACATCGGCCGGGCCGTAGCCGAGCGCGGCGAGCTGGGCGCGCAGCGTGTCCTGCTCGCCGACCTCGAAGCGCGCCAGGCGGCTGTAGATCAGCCCGCCGATGCCACCGGGGAAGTAGTGCTCATCGGTGACCGACGCACGGTCCTGGCCGGTATCGAACAAGATCAGCCCGCTGGCATGCTCGATGACATAGACGTTGATCGGCCGGGGCGGCGTCCACTTCCGCGAGGTCATCAGCCACCAGTACAGCGGCATGCGGGATCCGTAGGCGTGCTCGGGGCGGATCTGCACCGACCCGGTGCTGATCACCGACACGGCGCGGACTGGCCCGGGGGTCCCCGGCTCGGTACGGGAGACTGCGGTCGAGATAGTCATGGGAACTCTTTCCTGGCTCGGCTGCCCGCGCCCTGCGGGCCTGACCTCACCAGACTGCTGCGCCCCGCCGGGGGTGTCAGTGACTCCTG
>DASUBV010000079.1:0-5382 GCA_035763085.1 Streptosporangiaceae bacterium
CAGGACCGGCATGACCGCCATGCCCCTGGAGCCGTCGGCGGCAGCCCCGCCCGTCCGGGACGACGCGCTCAGCCAGGTCGAGAACCGGGTGCTGTGGCTGTCGACGGCGATCGTCGACTACGCCAACCGGGTGCGGCCCAATCCCACCGGGCTGAAGGTCGGCGGGCACCAGGCGTCCAGCGCCTCGATGGTCTCGATCATGACCGCACTGTGGCTCAGGCAGCTCAGCGCGGGCGACCGGGTCTCGGTCAAGCCGCACGCCTCACCGGTCCTGCATGCCCTGGAGTACCTGCTCGGGCAGCTGGACGAGAAGTACCTGACGACGCTGCGCGAGTGGGGCGGCCTGCAGAGCTACCCCTCCCGCAGCAAGGACCCGCTGCCCGCGGACTTCTCGACCGGGTCGGTCGGCATCGGGGCGACCGCGCCGGTGTGGGCTGCGATCTCCCGGCGGTATGTCGGCACCCACTTCGCTGACACCGGCACCGGCCGCCACTACTCGCTGCTCGGCGACGCGGAGCTGGACGAGGGTGCCTGCTGGGAAGCCGCCCTGGATCCGATGGTCGGCGAGCTCGGCGAGGTGGTGTGGATCGTCGACTACAACCGCCAGTCACTGGACCGGATCGTCCCGACGCTCGGCGCGACGCGGTTCGAGGGCATGTTCCGGGCCGCCGGCTGGCAGGTCCTGACGGTCAAGTACGGCAGCCTGCTGACCAGCCTGTTCGAGCAGCCGGGCGGGGACGCGCTGCGCCGCCGCATCGATGCCATGCCCAACCCGGAGTACCAGCGGCTGCTGCGCCATGCCGCGCCGAAGCTCCGCGAGCTGCTGCCGGGACCGGGCCCGGACGGGGCGGCGATCCGCGAGCTGATCAGCGGCGTGCCCGATGAGGTGCTGCTACGGGCGGTGCGCAACCTCGGCGGTCACGACCTGACCGCGCTGACCGGAGCGCTGGACAGCATCGATGACACCCGGCCCACGGTGATCATCGCTTACACCATCAAGGGCTACGGGCTGCCGGTGGAGGGGCACCCGCAGAACCATTCCGCGCTGCTGACCCAGGCTCAGCTGAGCGAGCTGGCCGCCCGGCTCGGCGAGGATCCCGCGGACCCGTGGCGGCGGTTTGACGACAGCACCGAGCCCGGCCGCCTGTGCCGGGCGGCGAGCCGGCGGCTGAGCCGTGACCCGGTGCCCGGCCCGGCGCCAGTGGCCGTCCCCGCCGACCTCGGGCACACCCCGCGCGGGACCGGGACAACCCAGGCCGCGCTCGGCCGGACCCTGCTCGACGTGCTGCACGCGGCGCCCGAGGTGGGCCAGCGGATCGTCACGGTCGCCCCCGACGTCAGCTCCAGCACCAACCTCGGCGGCTGGGTGAACAAGGTCGGCGTCTGGTCGGCGGCCGAGCGGCGCGACTGGTTCGACGACGACACCGATACGATCCTGCACTGGCGCGAGCGCCCGACAGGCCAGCACATCGAGCTCGGCATCGCCGAGACCAACCTGGTCGGCCTGATGGGCGAGCTGGGCGCGACGTGGAGCCGGTGGGGTCAGCCGCTGCTGCCGGTCGGCGTGCTCTACGACCCGTTCGTCGGGCGGGCGCTGGAGCCCTGGGCGTTCGGGATGTACGCGGGCGGCCAGTCCATCCTGGTCGGGACGCCGTCCGGGGTGACGCTCGCGCCCGAAGGCGGGGCTCATCAGTCCGTGATCACGCCGTCGATCGGGCTGGAGCAGCCCGGCTGCACGATGTGGGAGCCGGCCTTCGCCCTGGACACCCAGTGGTGCCTGCTGGCGGCGCTCGGCCGGCTGGGCCACCCGGGCGGCGAGTCGGCCTACCTGCGGCTGTCCACCCGGCCGGTGGACCAGGCGCTGGCCGCGGTGCCGGCCGACCCGGACGCGCGCGAGCAGCGGCGCCGCCAGGCGGTGGCGGGCGGGTACTGGCTACGCCGCGGGCCGGCCCCGGCGGCGGCGATCGCGGCCGTCGGCGCGGTCGTGCCCGAGGCGGTGGCGGCCGCCGAGCGGCTCGGTGAGCTTGGCTTCCCGGCCGACGTGCTGTGCCTGACCAGCCCGGACCTGCTGTTCCGCGCGGTCCAGGCGCGCCGCGGCCTGGGCCAGGCTGACACCTGGATCCTGGATGAGCTGTTCCCCGCGGACCAGGCCGTGCCCCTGGTCACCGTGCTGGACGGGCACCCGCACACCCTGTCGTTCCTGGCCGGCCTGACCCGCCAGCCCGCGACGCACCTGGGCGTCACGGCATTCGGCCAGAGCGGCGGCCTGGGCGAGGCCTACCGCTACCACGGGATCGACTGCGACACGATCATCGGCGCGGTGCTGGACCTGGTCGACTAGCGCGCGGTCCCGCCGGGGCTAGCTCCGGCCCCGGCAATTAGATTTGTCGCTTGTGACCGATCCGCGCGACCGCGCCGCTGAGCCCGCCTCGTTCCACCAGCATCGCTTCGTTCCGCCACCGGACGCCACCGAGCTGGTGCTGGTCCGGCACGGCCAGTCGGCGGCCTACGTGGACGGCCAGCCGTTCCCGCTGGTGGCCGGGCAGGGCGACCCGCCGCTGTCGGAGCTCGGCGCCGAGCAGGCCCGCCGGGTCTGCGCCCGGCTCAGCGCCGAGGACTCTGCTAGCCCAGGGGGCCCCCCCCGGGACCCCCCAGTGCAAAGCATCGCGGGCCCGGGGGACGCCCGGGAACCCGCAGTACCGCACATCAGCGCCATCTACGTGACGACGCTGCGCCGCACCGCTCAGACAGCCGCGCCGCTGGCCCGCCAGCTCGGGCTGGACTGCCAGGTGGAGGCCGGGCTGCGCGAGGTGCATCTCGGCGACTGGGAGGGCGGCCTGTACCGCAAGATGGTGGCCGCCGGGCACCCGGCCTACCGGCAGGCGGCCGCCGAGGAACGCTGGGATGCCATCCCCGGTGCCGAGCCCGCCGCCGAGTTCGCGGCCCGGGTCCGGGACGCGATCACCAGGCTGGCGGCCGCCCATCCCGGCCAGCGCATCGCGGCGTTCACCCACGGCGGGGTGATCGGCCAGGTCCTCGCGCTGGCCGCCGGCTCCCGGCCCTTCGCCTTCATCGGCGCCGACAACGCCTCGATCAGCCGCATCGTGATCACCGGCGACCTGTGGATCGTGCGCGGCTTTAACGACACGGCCCACCTGGACTGACCGAGCACCGGACCGGCCGCAGCCGGACTGACCAGGCGCCGGCCGGCCGTCAGGCGCACGGGGTCCGGGCCGGGGTCGCCGCCGGCGGCCGGGGGCGGCCCCGTGATGCGGCCCCACCTCGGCAATGCTGGATGTGATCATGGCAAGCTGGTTCCCCTCAGCATGAGCCGCCCAGTGCTGCAGACGCAGTGCTGCAGACACCGGCCGGGCCGCGGGCCGGGCGCTAGCCCGATCATGACCGCAGCCCGGGGCGCGCGGGCCGCAGCGGCCGGCGGCCCTGCTACCAGCCGGGGGGTGACCGACGGTGGCTGACCGGGAAGTCGATGACGCGCTGGCGAGCAGCTTCCTGGGCTCGCTGCCGCCCGATGTTGCCGGGCGGCTGCGGGCTGACGGCGATCGCGCCGACTACCCGGCGGGTACCACGATCTACCGGCCAGGGGCTGAACCGCGCGCCGTGCTGGTCGTGCGCGGCCTGCTGCGGGTGTACCTGGCCTCGGCGGAGGGCCGGCAGGTCACTGTGCGGTATGCGCGGCCCGCTGATGTGCTGGGGATCGCCGTGCTGGTGGGCGGCCCGGCCGGCGTGGGTGTCCAGGCGGTGGAGCCGTCGAGCCTGTTCCGGATCAACTCCCGTGCCCTGATCGCGGCGGGCCGCCGGGATCCGCGGGTGGCCTGGGCGATGGCCGAGGAACTGAACCGGCGGCTGTATGAGGTCCTGGAGCAGACAGCGGTCAATGCCTTCGGCTCGGTGCGCCAGCGGGTGGCCGGTCACCTGCTGGACCTGGCCTCCGATCAGCAGCACCCGCAGGACCGGCTGGTCGCCCGGGTATCGCAGCAGGACCTGGCTGATGCGACCGGGTCCGTCCGCGAGGTGGTGGCCCGGGTGCTGCGCGAGTTCCGGGTCGCCGGGATCGTGGCCACCGGCGGCGACTCGGTCGTCATCCTGGACGCCGCCCGGCTGCACGCCGAGTCGACGGGGACGGCGGCGCCGCCGGGCACGCGAGCTGGCCTGTGACTTTTGTGCGCCGGACCGGCAACGGGAGTCACTGACACCCCCGGCGGCGCACAGCAGCCTGGTGAGGGTCCGGCCCGCGATTGCGGGCAGCCGAGCCAGGAACGAGTTCTCATGACTATCTCAACCGCAGTCTCCCGTACCGAGCCGGGGACCCCCGGGCCGGTCCGCGCCGTATCGGTGATCAGCACCGGGACGGTGCAGATCCGCCCTGAGCACGCCTACGGATCCCGCAAGCCCCTGTACTTGTGGCTGATGACGTCGCGGACGTGGACGCCGCCCCGGCCAGTCAACGTCTACGTCATCGAGCATGCCAGCGGGCTGATCTTGTTCGACACCGGCCAGGACCGCGCTTCGGTCACCGATGACCACTACTTCCCCGGCGGTTTCGGCGGGCTCATCTACAGCCGCCTGGCGCGCTTCGAGATCGGCGAGCAGGACACGCTACGCGCCCAGCTCGCCGCGCTCGGCTACGGCCCGGCCGACGTCAGCACCGCGATCCTGTCCCACCTGCACCAGGATCACATCGGCGGGCTGCCCGAGCTGACCCGCTCCGAGGTGCTGGTGTCCGACGCCGAGTGGGGGGAGCTGTCCGGGCCCGGGCCGGAGTTGCGCGGCTTCCTGCGCAGCCACATCCAGCTGCCGGGCCTGCGCTGGAACCGGGTCAGCCTGGACCAGCCGGCCGAGCCGGGGCTGGCGATGTTCGGCCGGTCCCTGGATGTGCTCGGCGACGGGTCGCTGATCCTGCTGCCGACTCCGGGCCACACCGCCGGCTCGGTTTCCCTGCTGGTCCGCCGGTCCGGCCGGCCGCCGCTGCTGCTGGTCGGGGACCTCAGCTACGGGGCGGAGCTGCTGGCCCGGGGCACGCTGCCCGGCGTCGGCGGGCGGCGCGGGCTGGCCGCCAGCACCCGCAAGGTGGCGGCCCTGGCGCAGCAGCTGCCCGGCCTGGTCGTGCTGCCCGCCCACGATCCGACCGCGGCACAGCGTCTGCTGGCCAGCTGAGCCGCGACGGCCAGGGGGCGGCGCGGGCTCAGAGCCAGCCCCGCTCGTCGGCCCGGCGGACAGCCTCAGCCCGGTTGCGCGCGCCGGTCTTGGCGATGGCCGCCGACAGGTAGTTGCGCACCGTCCCCTCGGTCAGGAACAGCCGGGCGGCGATCTCGGCCACCGTCGCCCCCGGCCGCGCGGCGACCAGGACGTCCCGCTCCCGCG